>JAUWNP010000137.1 GCA_030612585.1 Anaerolineae bacterium | reverse complement strand
TTGACAGCCTTCAAGGGCTATCTCTTTTCACCAGAGGCAGGTAGAGACTTTGCCAGTGGATGTGCACCGTAGCCGTGCGGGTGATGGGCTGGTAGCCGGGCGCTTCAATGACCGCTGTGTTGGTGATGGTCCGGGGGAGAATGAGGGTGGCGGTACCGCTGGTGATGTAGGTCACCGTGGCAGCATAGGTGATAGTGACGGCGGGAGTAGGGCTGAGAGCGCCAGACCAGCGCAGGATAGGAGCCGCTGTGTCATTGACCATACCCGACGTAGCGGCGAGTGTGTCTGGCACATAGGATAGCCCGTCCGGGATGGTGTCGCTAAAGAGGACGGTGCTGGTCAGCGGGCCGGTGCTGTTGCGGATGGCGACGGTGTAGGTAACGCGCTCGCCATAATCGGTATGTGGGGGGGAAACAGCCTTGTAGGAGGGGGTGAGATCGGGATCATCGGAAGCCTGCGCTTCCCAACCGGCAATCCTGGCCAGCATCCACCAGAACGCTCTTGCCTTGAGATTGCAGTTCAAAGGCTTGGAATGGGCGCAGGAACAGTAATCGCACAATGGGTTACCCGAATGGGCAGCGCACCATTCATCAGCCCAGTTGCCGCCGTCATAACTACAGTAATCATCAGCACCACGATCCAGGTAGTAGTTACCATCCGGATCGTAACTCTCAATGTCCGCGAAGTCGAAGAGAACCTTGTTGTTTGCAATGCAGTAGGCGCGAATCTGATTGTTGCGTACATTCAGGTTCCCCTCAACCCCGGTTCCCACAAGATGCCCGGTCATGTAGACAAAGGTGACGTCAGGATACTCCCCTTCGAGATCGTTCATCAGGGAGAGATAGAGGTTTATATTATCTTCGCTGGTATCGGCCTGCCCGCACCAAGACCACACTACGACGTTTCTATCACTACCTGAACCGTTCAAGTAGTCTCGAGTCCTGGTCGCCCACGTCGTTCGATCTGGATTTCCAAGGTCACCGCTGGGTGTGCTGTTAGCAAGGGAAAGCGTACCGGACACTATAGCGCCATTGGTGTTAAAGTCGTACAGACCACCGTATGACGGGTCAGCCATCAACACTCCCATACCGCTTACAGGTTGGCTCCCGTGAGATGTATGACCATAGGAAAGCCTGAGGTTTTGCTTGGCTTGCTCTATCCAGTTTTCAGGGATCTCGCTCAGGTCCATGCAGGTATGGTCAGCGATGATCGGCTGCTGCGCCTGACTGCTCTCTGCTCTGACGGGTGCGGGAACTCTGTGGGGGGTCGGTGGGAGTGGTTCCGGGTCTTGATGGATGGAGGCAGAGGTGACCATGGCCCTGCCTAATGTCATTGCTGTCACCAGCAGGGTCAAAACGAGAATCATACTGAAGAACTTTTGCGCTTTCATTTTGCGTCTCCTTTTTGTTTGGAAGAAACCGGGTTTTTCCTGCAGGAAGACCTCCCTGGCGGCCGAAAAACACCTGCGAACAATACTGCTTCGCCTGTGGAGCACCAAAAACCCGGTTTCTGGTCTGTCCTATGAACGGATACATTCGTCTATCACTCTTACTTTTTTCGGTTGTGCTCCTTTCTGATACGAGATGGGTGGGTTTGACGGATCTGGTTATGGACCGTAGCCGCGCAGGATAAGCCCTTCGACCCTTCGACAGGCCTCAGGGCAAGATTACCTCAGGACAAGCGGCAGGTACACCGAGATGTCGGTGGGCATCACTCTCACAGTATCGGTCAAAAAGGGCGTGCTGTCGAGCATCGCGTGAAGCGTGACGGTGTACCAGACGTAGTTGGTCAGCCCGGTCAGGGTGTAGGCGCGGGTGGGGCTGATGATGCCGGTGATGGGGGAGGGTTGGCCACCGGTCGGCCCGTCGTAGTTTATCTGCCAGGTGCTCGTCGCCGGCAAGTCGCCGGTGACAGTCCAGGTCAGTCGGATGGCCTGGTCGGCCGGTGTGCCGTGCAGCGCCAGATCAGGCTCTGTAGTTGGCCTCGAAGTGGCAATGGTCAAATCATCAACCCAGAACGTTTGATCCACGGGAGACCCGTCACCGATCCAGGGCGCAATCATGAACTGGTTGAATTTCATATCGGGGTGTTGCCCAGTTCTCAAGACGACGTCGTCGTGATCAATTATCAACTGACCATCATACCAGTATCTCACGACCCCATCTGCTATTCCCCTTCCCCCAGAGATGCTGTTCAGATTGAAATAGGCCTCGACAAAGTGCCAGTCGTTCTTGTAGTGCGGGCCAGGCGTATCGGAAAAACACACGTCGCCTGCCCGCCACCCCTTGCCATTCCGATGGGCGGATCCTGCCAAATAGCAGTCTCCCTCACCATAACCGTCGCTGTCGCCATTACAGCCTGCTACGGCTCTCACTTCGGTAATATCTGTCAAATCCACGCCTATGTTTGACTCGTCTATGTTCTGTCCATCCTGGATAGCCAGCAGTGGCTCGCCCTCGTTCTGCTCTATGTAAGCGGTCAAGTGAGTGTAGGCCGGACCAATCCAGTCACCATCAAGATTGGTCAATATCAAGAACTCGTGCGGGTGATAACTCCTATTCGAACCTTCCCAGTTCGAACTGTACTTGACGTGATAACTGGCATAGATCTCATCAGTCTCCAGGAATTTCTTCCTTATTGCACTCCCCGAAGTCGGCGTGGTCGCGCCTTGATTGAAGTGGAATTCAACGGAACTTGTACTTCCGGGGATGTGCTCTGTGGTTGATAACTGAAGATCGGTATTGTCATACCATCCTCTTGAGGTAAAGTCAGCGTCATCGAAGTACTCCTGAAAAAGTACGGTTCCCTCATCCGCTGCCCGGAAGCGGATGTTGTTTTCGGCTGTGCCACTAGTCTCCAGCCTGACTCCCGCGTACGTTCCATCCAAGACAACGACCTCGTCTCCGGGCGCGACGGCGTCGGCGGCGCGTTGCAGTGTAACCCAGGGCTCGTCTGCGGTACCCGGAGCGACATCGTCCCCATCTGGAGCGACGTAGTAGACGTTGCCCTGAGTGGCGGCGGAGCCGATCCTCGCGGCGAGGGGGGAAAGGGTCAGGACAAGCAAGACCAGGATATTGGTGAGGATGCGTCGTTGGGTTTTCACCTTGCTACTCCTTCATTATCAAGGGCAGGTAGACGGCTCGCCCATTGGCGATGATCGTCGCGGCGCGGGTGATGACGCCGATGGGTTCAGCGCTGATGGTGGCGACGTTGCTGATCCGTTGGATTTGGGCCGTGCCGCCGGGCAAAGAGACCGTGACGGCGTAGGCGAGGGTGACGGCGGGTGCGCTAGCCAGGACGCCAGACCAGCGCAGGACGGGCGCAGCGTCATCGTCGGGAGTGCCCAGTGTTCCGGTCAGGCTGCCGGTGACGTAACCCAGCCCGGCGGGGATAGTATCGGTCAGGTGAACAGTGTCGGCCAGAGATGCGCCGGTGTTGCGCAGGAGAATCGTGTAGGTGATGGTCTCGCCAAAACCAGGGGCCGGGTGGCTGACCTGCTTGACCGACGGACTCAGGTTAGGTGTCTGGGCTCGGGGGCCGTATTCGGGCAGGGGCTGGCCGTACTCGAAGGCGCCCATGTCGGGCGGGCCGGAGAAGGCGAAGGCGTCGTTGAGATTGGGCATATCTGTTCCAGCGTTGATCTCCGGCGCGCCGGCGACCAGGCGCAAATCACGGCTGCCTGGCTCGGCAGCCACGTCCCACCAAGAGGGCAAGTACCCGTCTACCAGGTGATCGAAGGCGGCTTCGACACCGTGATCTTCGACGCCAGAGGGCAGATCGGCCAGGTGGTCGTAGCGGACGTTGTCCCATTTGAAATGGGGATCGCTGGGGCTGCCGATGTCGCGGGTGGTACCCCAGGCGTTGTAGTCAAAGTCGCGAAAGCCCTCGCCGGCGACGGTGACGAACTCGAAGGCGTAGCGGGTGCCCAGGAAGAGGTTATTGCGAAAGACGGCGTTACGCCACATAGCCCCGTTGTCGCCGTGGCCGTTGACGTGTTTGGCCCCCGTGTTGTGCACCACGTAAAAGCCGGTGGTGTAGTTGTGCATCTTGATGGGGACACTCTCCAGGTTGAAGAACTCGTTGCGGAAAATGTAGGCCGGACCGCCGTAAATTGGCTGCACGCTGACACCCATGCGGGCGTTCATGACCCGGTTGCGCCAGACGCGGGCGTTAGCCTGGTTGTAGTCAATCTCGATGCCGTCGTCCACGCAGTAGGAGGCATCGTTGCCGTAAACGTCGTTGCCGTATGAGGGACCGGTCATCGGTTGCAGGGAGATGCAGTCGCCAAAGTAGCGCACGGTGTTGTGGCAGACGACGTTGCCGTAACCGCGCAGGTCAATCCCGCGTTCGGAGGGGATGCCGCTGTCCGGCCAGGGCGTGCGCCCCTCGACGACGTTGTCGCAGACGGTCTGGTTGCCTTCCAGCGCGTCGCCCCGCCGGTTGGTGACCCCGTCGTCCACGTCGCGGATGACGTTGTGGCGGAGGACGATGTCGTGGCTGTGCTGCACGTCCACACCCCAGTGACCGTTCTGGATAGTGAGTCCTTCGATGATGACGTGACCAATCGTCTGGTTCCACTCGCCCAGGGTGACGATGCCCCTGCTGGTGCCAGCGCCATCTACGATGGCTGTCCCGTCGCCCGGGCCGGTGAAGGTGATGGGGTGGCCCTCATTCCCGCTGGCCAGGAGTTGGAAGGGGCTGTAGGTTCCGGCGGCGACGTGGAAGACGTCGCCCGGCTGAGCCTGGTCGGCGGCGGTCTGCAATCCCCGGAAGGGGTTCGCGGCGCTACCATCACTGGTTCGACTACGCTCACCACAGGCCCCCCCGTCGCCGGGAGTGACGTGCAATTGGCGGCCGGCGGGGTCAGGCTGGGGCTCGGTGCGGGTGGCGGCGGTGACAGTGCGCGTTTCGCCGCCGCCGTCGGGGTCGGTCAGGGTCAGGCGCAGTTCGTAGGTCTGGCCCGGTTCGAGGAAGAGGGCGCTGGCGGCCCAGTAGTTCAGGCCCAGCGGGCCGTCGTGCACGTAGATCGTCGGGTAGGCGCGCATAGCAGGGGCGCCGGTGCGCCAGTCGCTCTCCCCCTGCCGTCGAAACTCCAGGCTCATCGCGCTGTCCAGGTTCTCGTCCCCCTCGACCCACCACAGTACACCGATGTGCTCAAAGGTGGCATCGGCGCGAATCTGGCCGTGGACGATCTCGTCGCCTGGCGCGGCGTGGGCAGGGCTGCCGGCCACTGCAACGTCTGCCGCCTGCTGAATAGTTGCCCAGGGCCAGTCCTCTGTTCCGGGACTGCTATCGCTGGCATGAGGATGATTTTGATCCACGTAGTAGACATTGCCGTGGGCGCTTGCGGTGAGCGGCGTCGAAACGCCCACAGTCCGGCTCAACGTCACCAGCAGGGCCCAAACGAGAACTGGTCTGAAGAACTTCTGCGGTTTCATCTTGCTACTCCTCATCGGTAGGATTAGCGAATTCTGTTATGGCCCGCAGGCGCGCATAATCAGCGGCAGGTAGACGTCGAAGTGCGGCCAGAAAGCGTTGTTGGAGAGACCAGACCCGACCCCCTCGGCGTTCTGCGACTTGAGGGCGAAGTAGACGGTGCTATGTCCTGAGCCTGCCGAAGGATCGCCGGTGTAGGAGACGGGCGCGGTGAGCCATTCAGTACTGCCAGGTGTGGCGGCGAAGGGCACGCTGGTGGTGGTGGCACTGGCCCAGTTGGTCTCACTGATGGGGGCGCTGGAATGGCGCAGGCTGTAGGTGACGGCGTCCGTCGGTCCGGTCCAACGCAGCGTACCGGTGAGGGTGTTGGTTCCGGTGACGGCGTGGGTCACGCGCAGGTCGGTCACAGCGGCGGGAGGGGGTGTGCCGTACTCGTCGGCGCCGATGTCGTGGGCGGAGCCGATGGGGCGGGGGTCGCCGTCTATGTCGTCATCGCACAAGCCCCCGGCGAGCGTCACGCCATGGTCAATGGCCGAACTGGCGCTTGCAGCCAGGTGCAGGTCGCCATTTGTCCCATCAACGAACAGGGAAAGCGGCGCGTCCTCCAGGTTCCCGGCCAGGTAAGCGCTGCCCCCTCGATCCCGCAGATTGTGGCTGACCAGGTTGTTGATGATGTCAACGTCCGTGTTGGAGAAGCGCCACTCGACGGACGAAAAGGGGGCTTGAGTTGAAGCGACGGTGTTGTGCAAGACCTGCGCGCCGCAGGCCTGCCAGAGACAGACGCCGCAGTCAAAACCATACTCCGATGAGAACAGCGCGTCCCGGCTGGCAAAGACGAAGTTGTTGCGGATGAAACCATCGTAATGGTCAACGTAACCGCCGCCAGCGCCGGGACACGGGTTGTCGGGATAGGTGCGCGCTTCGCCGCTCGTCTCCAGGCCAAAACCTATGCCTCGGGCGTTGTCACGCAGCACGTTGCGCTCGACCAGCGTGTCGCGGCATCCGCGCCAGAGATGAATACCGTGCTCAGATAGGCCGTTTTCGCACCAGAATCCCTCGATCAGGTTGTCGCGGATGACCCATCCCTGGGCCTGGTGCGCGTCTACCCCGCCGGTGTAACAGCCGCCCGCCGTCGGATTGACGTGGGGCCGCCCGGTGTCGGTCAGTTCGATGTGCGAGCAAGCGATCAGGCCATCGTCGGGGTAGTACCCGGCAGTGTCAGGATTGATCTTGATCGCCTGTTCCCGTGGGTCTATGATGTGGACGTTGTAAATGGTAGTGTTTTCGGTGTCGCTAGTGCTGGTGGACATCACGTGGATGGGGTGGTAATAGGCCTCTCGCAGCGTCAGATCGGCGATGGTCACGTCGGAGGCGACGATCTGCACGATTTCGGTGGTGACGTAGTTGCCATCCAGGATGACGGCCTCGCGGTTCCCGCTGGCCGAGCGCAGTGTCAGGTGGGGAGTGTCAAGCCTGATGTAAACTCCGTCCAGGTTGTAAGTGCCGTCGGCGATGAAGATGGTGGTATTGGATGTCGCATTGTTCACGGCGTTTTGCAGTTCGGTGACGGTGGAGACCGTGACAACTTCGCCGGCGGGCGGGGGCAGCGGTGGGCAGGTGTCGCTTGTTGCTGGACCATAGTCCTGCGCCGGGGACGCGGCAGCGCCCATTCCAGAGACGGCAGGTATTGCCAGGAGCGCAAGCAGGCAGGCCAGAGTGACTACGCGACGCAAGAAATGGTACTTGTTCATCTCGTTCATAACAGACCTCCGCCTCAGTCGGACCCAGTTGCCATGCTCCTCGGCTCACAGCAAGGACGAAAGTGAACCGAGAGTAGGACAAGATGGCATCTTGTCCAATTGGACGCAGTTGCCATGGTCCTCGGCTCACCAGCAAGGACGAAAATGAACCGAGAGTAGGACAAGATGGCATCTTGTCCAATTGGACGCAGTCGCCATGGTCCTCGGCTCACAGCAAGGATGAAAATGAACCGAGAGTAGGACAAGATGGCATCTTGTCCCATGGCTGCTGCTGGCAGGGGCAAAGGGTACCCTGTGAGCGGTGTGCGACAGGGATCAACGATCAGGCTGCTGTGGTGTGTGGTGTGATGGCACTGGCTGTCCGTGTGTTCAAGACAGCAAGAATGTACCCCGCCCGAGTTACAACTGACATTATACCGGGCAACGAGCGGGTTTGTCAATAGGCCGTTAGTCCCATACGCGGGAAGGCACTACAACGGACAGAGAAAAAAGCGGAGTCATTACTCAACCCTCGTCGTAGATACTCACCCCGCTCGGCTTGGATCGCCAAATCCAAGCCTCTTGGCAGCAAGAAGCGGCACTTTGCAGGGCAAAAGCGATCAAATCCGCGTGCATCTGCGTCCTACTCCTCTTGCCCGCTGTGCCATGTGCCGTTAATGCCATCAGTGCCATTAATGGAGAGACCCGGTCGTACACCTCTTGAGTGTGTTTCAACACACTTTGATTAGCAGCCGATGAATTCATTCATCGGGCCGGACTTTCGCCAGAAACACTACAACGAATTTGGAATAAAACGAATCTGGGGCTCAATCCAATCCGTGTGCCCCGCTTGAGCAATCAGAACTCGCGTGTCGCCTGTGTTCAATCCTGTTTCCAGGGCATCCACGACGTCGAATAGACAAACCTTGTCCCGGAAGCAACTGTTCGTTTCTTTGTTTGTCTCTTTATTCGTTTCTTTCCCCATTCGTTGTAGTGTTGCCGGAAATGCGACATTGTCAAGGTAGTTACCCCCTCGTCGTGGTAAATCCGCAAATCTGACATCACCATCATGGATACACTGCCACTACCCCAGGAGACGGAACAACGCCAGCATCTCCTCCACGGGCAATTCCGTGGCGCACAGATGTCCACGGAAGAGGATTTCCGCCTGGCTGAGTGGCGGCCAACGGAGAGGGAACTCAATATAGCAGGGCGTTGAGCGCCTGATTCTGAGTGGAAGCAGCAACGCCTTCCTTCGCCGCCAGGTGAAGGAGAAAGGCTCTGACGTCCGAGTAGCCCATCTCTTGAGGACAGCGTTTGTCGTGGAAGAGAATGAAGCGCTTGATCCAGTCGGCGTAGGCTTCTTCGGTACGGACGGAAGAGATATTGAGACGTATGGCGTCACGAACGCGATCCAAGAGACGTTTGGAACGGTGCTTCACTCCTCCTCCTGAAAACGGATTTGCGTGACAGCGATTTCTGGCTTATACTGTGCACGATCAAGATGGAGGCTCATTATACAGAGCAACTCCGGAAATATAAACGATGGAGATGGGTAAGAGAACTCTCTCTAGTGCACTTGTTCCAGCGCTGGAGGGGGACTCCGCCTATAAATGTTAGCCAGCGCAACCCGACGTAGGAGTACGAGAACGATGGATGAGGAAATCCGCAAGCAGTTCTTCCCGATGAAATTGCCCTCGGGCATAGTTGCACGCTCAATGGATCAAGATGCTGCTCAAGAATCCATGGGAGCGATTAACCATCTGATCTTCCCTCCAGGCTTCAAACAGGCAGTGGGGCTCTTCGAGGCCCCCCAGGCGCGGCGCGAGAGACTTGAGCATCTACAGAAGCTGCACGCATACTCACACCCTGAGTGGATAGTCTTCTACAACGTCAAAGATGAGCCAATCGGTTGGTTCTATGGCTATATGGAGGACGAAGAGACCTTCTTCATCGACACAATCGGTCTAGTTCCCGCGTTCCGTGGGCGGGGTATCTACAGTGCATTCCTGAGGCAATTGATCGCGTACTTGAAAGCGATAGGCTACGAACGTCTGACCACGAGTCACGGTCCGAACAACCGTGCAGCCCTGATTGCGGATTTGAAGGTGGGATTCGACATTGTGGGCCTAGAGTTGCACGAGAGTCACGGGCCGTTGGTGAAAACGACATATCATCTTCACGAGGATCGGCGTCAGGCGTTCGAGCGCGTCTTCAGTACGACGCGGGAATCAACAAACGAAGCAGACCCAAGAGCAAGCGCTGGCTAACCCGGCTTGCACCCGACGCGGCTTTCGCTGCTCAAAATCAGCGGCCTCACGCGCTTTTGGGATGTCTTATGGCAAAGGCTCTTTCCCGCACTCGCCGCGCGGGTGAAGCCAACCGTTAGCCAGTTTGGAGGACATACACTATGACCCAAATATCTCCAGAACGACCAATAGCGCTCGTAACGGGTGTAAGTCGCAAGATAGGCATCGGAGCGGCTATCACATTGGCGCTAGCCGAATCTGGCTGGGACGTGGCGCCCACATTTTGGCGCCCATATGATGCTACAATGCCTTGGGGTAGCGAGTCCGCCGAAGCTGAAGCGATTCTGGATCAAGTGCGCAGTTTTTCATCACGCGCGATCTCAATTGAAGCCGACTTGTCTGATACGGCTTCGCCCACACGCATCTTTGATTTTGTCGAAGAGTCGTTGGGTCCAGTGACCGCATTGGTGATGGCGCACTGTCAATCGGTCGACAGCGACATTTATACCACTTCGATCGAGAGTTTTGATTTGCATTTTGCAGTTAATGCACGAGCAACGTGGCTGCTGATCCGAGAATTTGGCATGCGATACCGAGGCGGTCACGGCAACGGTCGGATTATCTCAATTACGAGCGACCATACGGTCGGTAATCTCCCCTATGGCGCGAGTAAGGGCGCAATGGATCGTATCGTTCTCGCGGCAGCTCGTGAGATTGAGGACCTAGGCATTACAGCAAATGTAGTTAACCCCGGCGCAACTGACACAGGTTGGATGTCTGTAGACCAAAAGGAGTTGACGCGACGCACGACACCCCTAGGGCGGGTGGGGTTGCCGCAAGACTGCGCAAACCTGGTAAAGTTCCTGTGCTCCAAAGATGGCGGGTGGATAAATGGTCAATTGTTGTATAGCAACGGCGGCATCAAGTAGGTGTTTGCGCTGGCTAAAACCACCCGCATGCAGCCACCGTCTGGGGGGCGTCTTGGGCAAGAGAACCGCGTCAAAAGTGGGTGTCCCTTGCATAGGACGTCCCCGGGACGGGGACTTGGGGGTCATAAAAACATGATTTCCCGGTATCTTCTCAATAGACTGGGGTTTGACAGATGAGAAACCGGGTTTTTTCTGGAAAACCTGGTTTCTTTCCCCGAATTTCTGAGAAGTTGTCATGAGTGCTTACGCACCACCAAGAACGAAAATGTAGGTCACGTTTTTAACGTGCCGACTCTGATCCGTCACGCTACAAGCGTGACCTACAAAGTTGAGTCTATTTTCGAAGCAGTAACCATGATCCTTGGCTCACCTTGAAGGACGAAAATGTACACCGGATCGCCGTCATCCTGACAGCCCGGCATGCCAGCAAGATGCTGGCGATCCAAGGTAGGGTTATTTTCGGAGCAGTCATCATGATCCCTGGCTCACACCAAGGATGAAAATGATGTAACCGTCATTCCGAGCGGAACGGAGCGCAGCGGAGTGAAGTCGAGGAATCTCGCGCTCACGGGAACGAGATTTCTCGACTTCCTTCGACTACGCTCAGGACAGGCTGCTGCGCTCGCTCGAAATGACGGGGGAGCGTTGGGCTATTTTCGGAACAGATACATTTCCCGTGTTGTTTCGCCTGGCCCGAATATGACAACGAATCAGAAGGATGAACCGAATCAGCCACGCAGAGCATCGAAACACCCGCCGTTCAATCCTCTTTATTCGCTGTCATTTCGCTGTCATATAGAGCAGGGCGTTGAGCGCCTGATTCTGGGTGGAAGCAGCAACGCCTTCCTTCGTCGCCAGGTGAAGGAGAAAACCACTGACGTCCGAGTAGCCCATCTCTTGTGAGTGGCGTTTGTCGTGGAAGAGGATGAAGCGTTTGATCCAGTCGACGCAGGCTTCTTCGGTACGGACGGAAGAGATATTGAGACGTATGGCGTCACGGACACGATCCAAGAGACGTTTGGAACGGTGTTTCACTCCTCCTCCTGAAAACGGATTTGCGTGACAGCGATTTCTGGTCTATACTGTGCACGATCAAGATGGAGGCTCATTATCCAGGGCAACTCTGGAAATGTAGACGATGGAGATGGATAGGAGAACTCTCTCTAGTGCACTTGTTCTAGCGCTGGAGGGGGACTCCGCCTATTAATAGATTGTGCCATATGGCACAACTATAGTTAGGCCGTTCAGCGTCGAACCCTTATCGTAGAGAAAACTCGGAGTAGATTGTACTGACCCCCTAGAATTGGACAACTACGATAGTTCAAGTAGAATCAGTCCAAGAAAGGGGAAACACAATGTCAAAGCGTCGAACGTTTACACCAGAATTCAAGGCTCAGGTAGTGCTGGAAGAGTTGGTCGGCATCA
>JAUWNP010000270.1 GCA_030612585.1 Anaerolineae bacterium | reverse complement strand
CCTCCAGAATGTGAGTCGCTCCATTGGGCCGGAAGGGCACCTTGGTGCTCCCGCCCAGATTGACGCCGCGCAGGATCAGCGTGCGTCCCTGATCATCCTTGAACCACATCCCATCAATATGCATCAGTTCACTCCCTCCCTGTCTGGCTCGTAGTACGACGGCGTCAGCAGCCGCGCCAGTGCCATCGTCAGCAAGTGCTCGTAGGCCGCCTGGCGGTCGAGACGGCCTCCAGTCAGAGCACCAATCGCGCCGCCGCCTTGTTTGGTGTTATGCAGGCCCGTCAGCGCGTCCATCGCCGGTCCCAGTTCCGCCCCTGTGCGCACATCCGCCGCCACGGATGGCGGGAGGAGCACGTTCTCCCCGCCAGCGATGCCCACCACGCCGTCGTCGCGCACGACGGCGCACCAGGCACAGGTGAACACCCGCCCTTGCACCTCCAGCAGGCCACCCTCGAATCCGACGCCCAGCGTCGCGCCGCTCCTGCGCTGTGCATTCTGCGCCCGGCTGAGTGCGCCGCGCAACGTTTCCTCGTTGCCCCACGGCTGGTGCGAGACACCGCTCTCCACGGCCACCGGGTCCACGTCTACCTCTACCTCATCCCCGTAGACACGGTGCAACACCGCAGTCGTAGCCGCGACCTTGACCGGATTCGTCGAGCCGACGGCTATCCTCACGTGACCTCTACCGTCCGAACCCGTTTCCATGAGGAAAACCCTCTGGTCGAATCCGCCTCTTTTCCTCCGTTTTCGCTCTCGTTTCTCCTCAAGTTGGAATTTGCTGACTCCTTCGGCCGCAGCCAAGGCATACACGACTTCGAGAACGTCGGCTAACTCCTCCACCTCGCCTGACTCGCCAAATTCGGCGACTTCCTCCTGCAATTTCCTGCGCAGTTCCCGTCTGTATGCGCCGGCATCCAATATCTGGGTTACAGGCTTGTCGCCGCGCCTTATGATGATGTCGGGTATCTTATCCCTGACCAACTTGTTGTATCTCACGCTTCTCCTCCGGTCGGGAGAGTCGGGAGAGGTCGCCTCGCATCTCCACTACTCAGATATACCTGTCTCATGCGAACAAGGTTCAGCACTCTACGATGGGCCTCCGTAAGTTGAACTTGCCCACCCGTCAACTGCCCAAGATAGTGCTCCAGGATTTCGAGGAACCGTGCCAGCGACTCTCGCGCAGAGATCATATCGTACTGCGGCAGCGTGGCGCCCAGCCGGGCCTGCAAGACTGCATCCGCTTCTGCCTGAAAAACGTGGCAAGGGCGCACACCATTACGGGCGCGGGCAAATAACTCCATAAGAAGCCCGCGCATTCGATGCAACAGTTCAATCGCTCCCCAAATCTGTCGCCGTTGCAGGGCGACATCTACGCCAACAGCATATCGCACACACATATCCAAGACCCGGCCCAGCGGCCCGTCTCCCACGCACTCGTTTGCCAGTCCGGCCGCTTTGATGGCCGCACCGTCAATTCGCCCCGCGAGGACCTGAACGCTGTCCACGATGTTCGGGCTGGTTGTGTGGAGCGGATGGTAGCGGGTTGAAAGTTCCATCAGTGATTCAAGTACCACATCGCCTGCATCGTCACCGTCCGGGATGATCAACGCAACTCGCTCACCGATGGATGTAAAGGCATCGCACAACCGCCTCAATTCCTGGGTGACGTCAATGTCCACACCGTCGGCGATCACTATATCGAGGTCAAGGTCGGAATAGCGATCCCACGTGCCACGCCCGAGTGATCCAAACACTGCCACGGCCAGGACGCGAGGATCATCCGCATAGTAGGATACGGTGGCTTGTAATAGGGCCTGATGTCGCGGTGTTCCAGGGTTATCTTCGGTCGCGTTCATCCATCTGCCTCCCATATAACCGTATCTGCAGGCCACGGAAGTCCCACCAGTCGAGCAGGTCGAGTTCCTTATCCAACGCCGGAGGGATCAGCCCCTGCGGGTCGGTGTACCAGTCGTGGCTGTAGACCAGCCACACTCGCTCGTGGCCTCCGACGAGCGCCCGCAGCCGGGGCAGGTCGCTTCTGGTCATCTTCGGTTCCAGGACGGACCGGTCGAATAGATCCACCGGCACGCCGTGTTCGGCCACCGACCGCTTGTACTGGCGGAAGTAGTAGTCAAAAGGAATCTGCGCCCAGGTCGCGTTAAACAGAATCAAGTCATCGGCCTCCACCCGCTCCGCCACAAACGGTGCCGCGTCGTCCCACTGTTCCTTCTCGAAGTTGACGTAATACTCCCGCAGCGAAAGGGTGTTGACCGCCAGCGCCACCAGAACGACGGCGACGACGACACGGGGCCGATGGTGCAACTGGCGCATGCCGGCGGCCAGCAACAAGTAGAGCGGGAGCGAGGCCCAGATGAGCGTGCGGTCGTAAAAGATGGGCCGGTATAGGCTGACCAGCCACTCACCCACAAACGGCGTTGTGAAGATGGCGAGCAGAAACAGGACGTGCGCCGGACGGCGGCGGAAGTGGACCAGCCCCAGCAGCGCCAGCCCCACGTACAGCACCCCTACCGCGCAGAGACCGGCGGGCGGCAACGGCAGGAAGTCACTCACGAAGGCCCCTACCACGCCGACGACCGTGCTCCACGTTGGCGCAGGCAGCCAGAACTCCCGGTAGACGCCCACGCTCTGAACGGTGAAGGCCGGAAGCCAGGGACTCCATAGCAGAAGCACGCCTACCTGGGCCAGGAGCCAGTTGCGCAAGAACTCATGATTCGTGATTCGCAGGCGGATCAAGAGCAGCACGATGATATTTGCGGCGATGGGGAAAAGGACTGCTGTGTTGTGAGTCAACAGCGTCGCCGCCGTGAAGACCACGTAGCCCAACCAGGCCAGGTCGGTCTCAATGGCCTGCAGGGGAGGGCAGCGACGGGCGGCTCGCCAGCCCCGCCAGAAGTCCACGAATTGCCTGCCCAGCCGTGCTTCGGCCGAGCGGGGGTCAGTGAGCAATCGCACTAGCGCGTACAGCGCCAGCGAAACGTTCAGTGTCAGCAGTGTGTACATGCGCGTCTCCTGGGCGAAGTGCACGTGGAAGGGGGAGACGGCCAGTACCAGCGCGGCGAGGAACCCCACCTTGTCGTCGCCCAAACGGCGGCCCAGCAGGTAAACCACGGGAATGGTCAGCGTGCCCCATAAAGCGGAGAGTGACCGCACGGTAGCCGGGTCGTCGCCCAGGACCATCCAGAAATGCAGCAGTAGATGGTAGAGCGGCGGGTGCTGGTCAATGCGCACCAGCCAGCCCATCATCTCCCCCACGGGCTGCCAGCCTAGCCAGACGCTGAAAGCCTCGTCGAGCCAGAGCCCCTTGACGCCAATCTGGTAGACCCGCAGGAAGCCGCCCAATGCCGTCACTGCGACCACCCACAACCTATCAACGCATCTCGCCATACCACACCTCCACTGGCTGAGAGAGAATATCACAGCCCAGGAACATTGTCAAAGTGCTGGGTGTGCCGCCGTGAACAGACGGCGTTGGAGGAGCACCTCTCGGCTCTTCAGGCCGGTGCTATCTCCAAACGTAAACGAGCCTACGTCATCAGTAGGCTCGCTCGGTCTCACTCCCCTGTCTGGCAAACGCCGCTATAGCCTCAACCCAATTGCAGGACCTCAATCGTACCCGTCTCCATATCCATCACCAACAACCGCCGTCGAAGAAGTTCACCGTGGCCGAGCAGGATCTTCACAACCTCCTGCGCCTCCCAGGCTGCCACCGCCATCGGCGTCGCGGCCGGGCACCCTAGTTGTGCCTCAAGCCCCTGCTCCGGGAGATCGCCTCCCTCACCATACAGGCTACGTAGGCCCAAATCGCCAGGGAAGATGGTCATCACCTGTCCTAGGAAGCCCGCGATGCTCCCGTGCACCATCGGGATGCCCAGCGCCTGGGCTCCCTCCTGCAGAACCAGGCGAATGGGCAACCGGTCGAGGCCATCCACGACCACGTCTGCCCCATCCAAGAGCCGGGGTAGGTTTTCTCGGGTGAGCGCCACCACGTGACCCACCACCTCCACCGCGCTGTTGATCCCAGCGACGCGGTGGTACGAGGCCCGCACCTTATCCATACCCAGATTGGCCTCACCGCTCAAGACCTGCCGGTTGAGGTTGTGATCCTCAAAGACGTCGCCGTCTATCAGGACCAGCCGCCCCACCCCCATACGGGCCAGTGCCTCCACGATGTATCCCCCCAGCCCACCCAGCCCCACGACCGCCACTGTGGCCCGTAAGAGCCGGGCCTGCCCCTCCAGACCAACCGTGCCCAGGCTACGCATATAGCGCCGGGGGAGGACACCCGCTTCCAACGCCGCCAATTCAACGTCCCGGATGGAGCAGTCGTTCGCGGCGGCCAACTCGTGCACCTGCCGGAGGTGGATAAGACGCACGCCATCTTCCACGTCTGCCAGTTCGTCAATTCGTCTCTGCAAGGCCAGTCTGTCCATTGTCACCCATCGCCCCTCAGCACCCGCAGGGCCTCCCAGGCCCGCGACCGCACCTCATCGCTCTCGTCTGTCTCGCTGGCCGCCTCAAGCGCCGGGATTGCGGTTGCGTCTCCCAGTTCGGCCAGCGCCCAGGCCGCCGTCCAGCGCACGTCCTCGTTTTCGTCCGTCTGTAGCGCCTGGATCAAGGCTGGTACCGCGCTGGTATCACTCAGCCGTCCCAATTGCCAGGCCGCGTGGGAGCGCACGCCCGCCAGGCTCGATTTCAGTTTTCGCAGATGGCCAGATACCTCCTCCACCATTGCCCCTCCTCAACCACTAGCCGTCAGCGGTCAGCGATCAACAGTCAGCCCTCAGAACTCACCGTTTGGTCATTTGTCATTTGTCATTGTTCATTTATCATTGGTCATTGTTCATTTATCATTGTTCATTGTTCATTGGTCATTGTTCATTGTTCATTGTTCATTGTTCATTGGTCATTCTTTATTGCTCCACTTCAGCGTCACTTCATAGTTGGCCTCCGCGCCCACTTTGCCTACGGCGAAGTTGCCCGCCTCGCCGACAGCCTTGACGCCAAAGGTCACCTCGATTTCATCGGCCAGAAGATCGTCCAGTTGCCGGCGTAAGGCAGCCGCCCATGGTTTGATCCCCGCGAGAGCGGCCTCGAACTTTTGGCCGGCCTTCTTGATCACGTTT
>JAUWNP010000140.1 GCA_030612585.1 Anaerolineae bacterium | reverse complement strand
GAAGGTTTTAGCCTGGTGTAAGGAGGAGTTGGGACGTTCTGTTCAAGCAAAGAGACGGGATGTCTTTGCTTCCCATAGCAAATCGGAACGAAAATGGGATCGAGCGTGGGCAGCCGTTTGACCAATTTTCACCACCCTACCACAGTGCTACTCCGATGGTAACCACCAGCACCGCTAGAAGTGCAGTGAGCATCCAGGCCCGGTCACCGTTCCGCCGCCCGCTCACAGTTGCTCTTCCACCAGCACGGCCCGCCGGGGTGGCTTCAGCCCCAGGGTGGACAGGAAACCGACTGCCACAATCGCTGCCGTCACGCCAAAGAGCGTGGTGTACGAAGTTGCCTCCAGCAACCACCCGCCTGCTATCGGCGCCAGCGTCAGTACCCCCATAATAGTGTTGCCCAGGCCGATGTAGGCCGGGCGCATCCCCTCTGGTGCGATCTCCAGTAAGTAGTTGAAGAAGCCTAGCATCCAGGCGCTGTTCGTGACGCCTAGCGTCACGTAGACGAAAGGATATGCCTGGGCCAGCCGCGCGCCGCCCGTCAGGTGTACAGCCAGCGCGAAGAGCGGCCCTACAATGGCCGCCGCGCCTCCGATGCGAATCACGTACCGTAGTCCCCAGCGCTCATTGACCAGGCCCATTGCAACGCTGGCGACCACTGCCCCCACCGTCTGAGCGGCCACGAAGCCGCCGACGACGCTCTGTGGCAGGTGTAGCACGTCGGCCGCGTACACCACGTAGAAGGGCACTGCCAGTCCCATCATGCCGACCAGGATGCGGCAGACCGTCAGGTGGCGAAAGACGTGATCAGTGACCAGGAATTTCAGCCAACTGCCCTCCATCTGCCCGTTCGCCTCCGGGCTTGCGTCCTCGGGTGGGGGTTCCCGTATCGAGATTAGCGCGATCGCTGAGGGGATGAGCGTCACGCCCGCCAGTGTGAAGAGCAGTGCGTAGTTGTTGGGAAAAGGGTAGCGGCCCAGAATCAGCCCCACCAACACTGCCGCCCCGATCCCCGCCAATCCACTGATGACCTGCCCTATCCCGATCAACCGGCCTCGTTGCTTCAGTGGGATGGCCCGGGCCAGGATGTCGAACCAGGCCACGCTGCAGGCCCCATCGCTGGCGGCGAAGACCCCCAGGCAGACGAAGAACAGGATGAGCATGGCTATGGGGTGGCGGTCCAGCCTGGCCCACAGTGCCAGTGCTATCACCCAAAACGCGACCCGTCCGCTCAGCCCGGCGATCATATATGGCTTCTTGCGCGGCTTGTCGTTCATCAGGCGGGCGGCCGCCAGTTGAGGCAACAGCCAACAGCCGTTGAAAACCGTACTGACCAACCCGATCACGGGTGCCGAATCTGTCAATTGGCGCACGAACACGGGCAGCACGCTGCTGGGGTTGATGAAAGAGAAGAACCCCACCCCGAAGCAGACGTAGTCCACCAGGAAGGCGACGAAATTCCGGCGGTAGTGGGGGGGCAGCGTACCGTAGTCCTTGCTCACAACGCCTCGTCAGAGATAATCAGGTCAGCCGTGGCGACGTTGGTGGCGATGGGCACGTTGTGGACGTTGCAGGCGCGCAGCAGCGTCTGGATGTCGGGGTCGTGGGGGTGCTTATCGAGCGGGTCCACGAAAAAGAACACGGCGTCCACTTCGCCCTGCGCCACGCGGGCTGCGATCTGCGCGTCACCCCCATGCGGTCCCGAAAGCAGGCACTCGACGTCTAACCCCACCTTCTCAATCAGCAGACGACCAGTTGTGGCTGTAGCGATCAGATTAAAGCCCATCAGTTTTTCGCGGTTGAACGTGGCGAAGGCGACCATGTCCGCCTTTTTGCCGTCGTGCGCGATCAGCGCAATGGTTTTCTCTGGCATAGCACCTCCTATGAATTTCAGAGTGTACCACGAAGTAGAATGCCGTCAAGCCAGGTCAGCCGCCAGCCGTTGGCAGTTAGCAGATAGTGGTCAGCAGTTAGCGATTGATCTTTGTCATTGGTCATTGGTCATTGGATTGTTCACTTGTCATTTCAGCGGATTTCACTATACTCTTGCCAGGACAAGACGAGACAGATGAGTATGCCCGAAGACCTGCTGATTCACACCGTCGGCCACAGCGACCACACCACGGCGTCGTTCGTTGACCTGCTGCGCCGCCATGGGATTGCCCTCGTCGTGGACGTGCGCAGCCAGCCCTATAGCCGCTGGACGTCGCAGTTCAACCGCGAGACGTTGGCCCTCGACCTCGACGATGCCGGCATGGCCTACCACTTCATGGGCGATGCGCTTGGCGGCCGTCCGTCCGACCCGGCCATGTACGACCCCGGACAGGAGCACCCCAACTACCGGCGTGTGGAGCAGTCGCCTGCTTACCAGGCCGGCATTGACCGGCTGCTTGACCTGGCCCGCACCCAACGGGTGGCTGTGATGTGCAGCGAGGGTGACCATAACCAGTGCCACCGTCATCTGCTCATCACCCAGACGTTACTTGCGCGCGGCGTTCGTGTGCTCCACATCCGCCCTGATGGCAGGACGGTCGAGGGGGAGCCAGTGGCCCAACAACTTTCGCTTTTCTAAGAGTAGATGAGGAATGCGTAAATGAGTAGATGAAGCCCTCGTTTACTCATCTACTCATTTTACTCATACTGTGAGGAGACATCTATGGCTATCCTCTACACCATCGGCTACCAGCGCAAACCGCTGTCGACGTTCATTGGTCAACTGCGCGATGCTGGCGTGGAGGTGGTGATTGACGTGCGCCTGCGCAATACTTCCCACCTGGCTGGCTACACCAAGCGCGACACATTGGCCTTCCTGCTGCAGGAGGGATTTGGCATCGCCTACGAACACCACCCCGAACTGGCTCCCACTCCTGAGATCCTCGACGCCTACCGCGAGGATCAGGACTGGGTAGCCTACGAGGCCTGTTTCGTCCCGCTGCTGGCGGAACGGGCGGCTGAGGATGTGGGCCGCGAGATACTGGCTCGCTGCCGCGTTCTGTGCCTTCTCTGTGCCGAACCGACAGCCGATCACTGCCACCGCCGCCTCGTCGCCGAGTACTGGGCTGCGCACTTGCCGGGACTGACCATCGTTCATCTGTAGGCAGTTGTAGATTGGGAAACTGGTAGGGAGAACACCATGCCACCACAAGAAGTTCTGATCCTGGCGATGACCAAAATGCTCAGCGGCATCTGTACGGCTGGGTTCACCCGCGAGCCCGATCCTGTTACTGGTCTGTGCTGGGTGCGCCCGGTGCGTGAGTTCGACACTCTCCTGCCGGGCGATATGACCGACGCCGGCGGCCGCCTGGTGCAGTGCGGTGACGTGGTCGAACTGAACCTGATCGCGCCGCGCCCCGACCCGCCCCACGTCGAGGACTGGCTCACCGACTTCGTCCGCCATCGGCCACGGCTGTTGCGCCGCCTGGAGGGGGAGAAGCGCGCCCGTTTTTTCGCCAAGTATCTCGACCGCGCCCCGGAGGACGTGCTCATCCACCACACCCGCTCACTCTGCCTGGTGCAGCCGGAGTATGTGTGGGTGCACTTCTCGCTGGACGGTTACTCCGGCAAGTACGAGGCGCGTATGGGCTTTGTGCTGGCGGACGACGTCAACCATCCCCGGGCCACGAGCAAGCGCGGCGTCTCCGTGACTGACCTTAAGTGGCATGCGCTGGGCCGCGCCTGGCTGGGCGAGAAAGGCGGTCACCTGATACTGGATCACGATACGCTCTGTGAGCGGCTGGGGGCCGAAGCGCTCTATCTGGCCGTCGGGCTGAGCCGCAACTGGCAGGGGGAGTATTGGCCCCTCGTCGTCGGCGTGCACGTCGTGCCGGATTACGAATCAATGAACAATGAGGCAATGAGGCAATGACCAATGAACCAATGACCAAATCCCAATCTGTGTTAGATGGACTCGGCCTGATGCCTGTGCAGGCCCGCGAACTTTCAAGTGGCGACCGCAGCCGCTTGCTCAACTTTCTCCTGCGCTGGGAACGCATTGAGGAGACCCATGCTTGCCTGGATGCCCTCATCCCGATCAACCCCACGCTCGTCTCGCTGCTCGATCTGCGCGTGCGGGCTTTCCTGGCCCAGGGCCGGCCCGACGATGCACTGGAGGTGATGCAGGAGCGTCTGGAGCGCAAGACCTCCCTCACCGCTCGCTCACTCCTGGCCCGCGTCCACCTGGCCCGGGGTGACGTGGAGGCCGCCCACCAGATTGCCCGCGCGATCATCGAGGAACGGGAGGACAGCGTGATAGCCTGGGGGCTGCTGGGTGAGGTTGAACTGGCGCGAGGGGACACGGATGCTGCGCTGGCCGCCTACCGCCGCATGAGCGAGTTGCGTCCTCAGGGCCGTGGTTATCTGTTGGGCATGGTTGCCTTCTACCAGGCCAGTGATGACTTGGTGACCGCCAGCGGCTACGCCGTGCGGTTGCTGCGCACCGCCGACGCGGAGAGGCCGCTGCCCGTCATCTACCTGCGCCGGTTGCGCGACTACTTCCGGGCCAGTGAGGAGGAGACTCGCGTCGCCGACCTGGAGGCCGCACTGAAGCGCCGCTACGCCGACGAGTTGGCCGAACTGCGGGCAGTTCTTTCCCCAGCCCCTAGGGCGCGCCCCGCCCCTGCCCCCGCGCCGCGCCCTGGCCCTTTGGAGGAGAGGGAACCCCCGCCCGCCGAACCCCTACCTACTTTCGACCAGGTGCCCGTATCCGATGACGAGCAGGCGCGCATCACGGAGGCCGCCGGGCGGCTCTTTGGCTTCGAGACACTGCTGCCCGGCCAGTTGGAGACCATCGCTTGCGTCATGCGCGGCGAGGACGTGCTGACCATCCTGCCCACCGGCGGCGGCAAGTCGCTCTGCTACCAACTCCCGGCGCTTCTGGCCGAGCGTGGTACTACGCTGGTCATCTCGCCGCTCATCGCGCTGATGAAGGACCAGGTGGACTCGCTGCCGGCAGATCTGCGGCGTCAGGCGGCCAACATTGATCACAGCCTGGAGAGGGGCGAATTGCGCCAGCGGTTGGAACGGGCCGCCGATGGGGTCTACCGGCTGCTCTACGCTGCGCCGGAGCGGCTGCGCCAGCCGCCGTTCCTGCACGCGCTGCGGCGCGCGGGTATCAATCTGCTGGTGATTGACGAGGCGCACTGCGTCAGCGTGTGGGGTCACGACTTTCGGCCTGATTACCTCACTATTGGGCAAGCCCGGCAGGCGTTGGGCAACCCGCCACTCCTGGCATTGACCGCGACGGCGCCGCCCCGCGTGCGGGGCGACATCATCCGCCACCTGGGCGATCCTTCGGCAGGCTCAGGACAGGTTCCTTCGGCAATCTCAGGACAGGTTCCTTCGGCAGGCTCAGGGCATGGCATGCGCATCGTCGCCGGCGACGTGACCCGCCCCAACCTGCAACTGGAGGTGTTCTACGCCCGCAATACCGACGATAAACTGCGCCGCCTGCTGGCCTTCTGCCGGGCCGAATCTGGCAGCGGCATCGTCTACGCTGGCACCCGTGCCCGCTGTGAGGAACTGGCCGCGCTGCTGTGCACTCGCGGCATCGTCGCCGGCCACTACCACGCTGGCATCGCCGACCGGGCCGGGGTGCAGGACGACTTTATGGCCGGCCGTATCCACGTCGTCGTGGCGACCATCGCCTTCGGCCTGGGCATTGACAAGCCAAACATTCGTTTCATCGCCCACTTCGTCCCGTCCAACTCGCTGGAGGCCTACTACCAGGAGGCCGGGCGGGCCGGGCGCGACGGGTTGCCTGCCCGCTGCCTGTTGATGTATGCTCGTTCGGACCGGGCCACACTGACTCGCCGTGCCCGCCGGGACCTGTTACCGGTCGAGTTTCTGCGGGCCGTCTACGCAGCCGTCAAACGCCGTCTGGACGGGGCCTCGTCCGGCCGGATTGCGGCGGCGGACCTGGAGCGCGACCTGCAGGCCGATAACACGCGCGTACGCGTCACCCTGAGCCTGTTGGAGGAGGCGGGCCTGCTGCGACGCGGCCCCGACCTGCCCCGCGCCGCCACCGTCCGCCTGACCGCAGTAGGGCAAGATGGCATCTTGCCCCACGACCTGGCGGCCTTCTGCCAGGCCGCCCGCCTGCGTCCCGGCCAACCGCTGACGCTGGACCTGGCGGACGTGGCGCTGCGGGCCGGACTGCCTCTCGACGATGTTGAGCGGCGGATGCTGGAGTGGGCCGATGCGGGTTGGCTGAACTACCGGCCGGCCAGCCGTGACCTGCTGCTGGAACTATTGCCGCCGCCGCAGGACGCCGCCGAGCGGATCGCAACGCTGCTGGAGCGGTACGAGACCATCCAGGCCCAGCGCGTGGACGAGATCGCTGCCTACGCTCAGACCGGTCGCTGCCGCCACGGTTATATAAACGCCTACCTGGGCGGCCGCACCATCGAGCGCTGCACCGCCTGCGACAACTGCATAGAAATCCCGCCCCCGCCCGACGCCGGTCTGCCCGGCGAGCGGGAGCAATTGTTGACCATCCTGCGCTGCGTATTGGATGCGCCGTGGAGTTGGGGACGGGCCAGCCTGGTGCGCATCCTATGCGGCGACGATCGCGCTCGCTCCGGTAGGCAGCCACTCCACGAGAAAGCCCGCGCCAATGCCGGTTTTGGAGCGCTGGCCTTCCGTTCGCCGATAGCCGTTGAGCGTATGCTGGATCGGCTGGAGAGCGGTGGGTTCTTGCAGGCGCGTCACCTCGGTCACGGTGGTGTCGTGCTCGACCTCACGCCCGCGGGTAAAGCGGCGTTGCAAGACCAGACCGCGTTGGATAGCCTGGTCGCTCCGGCGGAGGAACCGCCACCACCGCCAACACCACGCAGGCCGTCTGAGGAAGCATCCAAGAAAGATGCGGTGGGACTGGATGTAGACGAGGCACTGTTCCAGACGCTGCGCGCGTGGCGGCTGGAGCAGGCCCGCGCGCAGGAGGTGCCGCCCTACTGCATCTTTCACGACAGCCACCTGCGGGCCATCGCCGCACACCGGCCCGTCACGCTGGAGGCTCTGTCCGAGTTGAAGGGTCTTGGCCCGCGCAAATTGGAGCAGTATGGGGCAGCGGTGATCGAATTTGTGCATAGCCATCTGGAAGGAGGGACAGATGAAGCGCAAACTCGAGATTAACTGGATGGAACTGGATGGTGCGTTCCAAACCGGCTCGTGGGAGATGCAGTCTTATCTGGACCTGGAGACCGGCGAGGTCGTGGTGGTCACCCACGAGGTCTCTCGCTACCTGGAGGAGCCGCCCGAGCGCGAACTGCCCGACTGGATGCAAGAGATGCTCGAGGTGGCTCAGCAGGTCGAGGAGGGATACGGCACCCGCTACACCTCGATTCCACAGGCCGATAGCCACGAGGACTACCGCGATATGGAACGTTTCATCTCCACGGTGCGCAACGACCGGTTGCGAGACCGGCTGTGGCAGGCGATCCAGGGCCGGGGCGCGTTCCGCTACTTCAAGGACGTCCTGGCCGAATATCCGGCCGAGCGAGAGCATCGAGCCGACCAACCCGATCGAGCCGCCCGAGGAACCCGAGCCGGAGACCGAGGAGGAACCGTCCCGCGAGACACTGATTGAGGACTTGACCCTGCTGCTCATCTATCTCTGCTCGTGGGAGGAAAAACTGGCGCCTGATATCATCGTGCACCGCGCCTGGAAAGGGTATCTCTTCGATGTGCTGGATGCGTTGGAGGAGGAGGGGTACATCAGCCAGACTCGCCGCGCCAAGTCGGTGACGCTGACGGAAGAGGGGGTCCTGCGGGCACAGGAGATCGAGGAACGCTATGCATTTTGAACTGACAGGAGGTTTGCCATGCCACGAGGGGTTTGGGTGTATGACCCAGGCGCGGGCGGGGTCAAGATTCCCGAGGCCGTCAGGCGCCGGACCGAGCAGCGCATCCGGCACTACGCCGAGCAACACTTCACCGGGAGGTATACTCGCCTGGAGATCCGCTTCCGGGGCAAGTTCTGCTACATAGACGCCTATACCGAGCCGGTGGACACACCCGGCTGGCCCCCGCCCGACTGGCCTGAGAGCCGGGAGGAGCACCTGGAGCGGCTGCGCAACACGCCCACGCACCTGTGTCGCCTGCGCTACTTCGGCGACGAGGAGCGATGGGGTTTTGCTTTCTACACTTACAGCAACGAGAAGTACGAGTTGTCCGTCTTCCCCTCAGGCGACTTCCACGGCACGCCGGAGGAGGCGTTCGACACGGCCGCGGGCCTCTATCTGACATAGGACTCAAGCCGCCTGGGCATATTCAGCGCCACCAGCAAGCACGTTGCCGCGCTGCTCAAGCGTCAATCGGCGCGAACGGACTGCTGGCGTGTGTGGTTGGGACACAGACAAACACAGGCTGCGCACACGGATTTCTACAGTTTTTTTCCGTGTTTTTCCGTGTCCGAATTTTGTCTCATGCGAGCGTAGCGAAGCAATCTCCCGCCAGCAAGTTGGGGATTGCCACCGCGAGTACCACCGCGAGCCCCGCCACGAGTACTCGCGGTGGTACTCGTGGCGGGGCTCGTGGCGGGGCTTCGTCACTTCGTTCCTCGCAATGACAGAGTGAGTAGTTTGACAATGTCACATTAGGCGCAACACTACAGCGAATTTAGAAAAAAACGAATCGGGGCACACTGTTTCGACCAAGTTTATGGCAAAATCGGCCTCTATCACCGCGAGCGACGGGAAAATTCGCTCCTTTCCCAATTCGTTGTAGTGTTGCCGGAAATGTGACATTGTCAAGCTACTCACAGGCTCTTCCCAAAACAGGCACAAATAGCACACGGATACACACAGATGAAACGGATTCTCGCGGATTTTTTATCTTTACCTGTGTACATCCGTGTGATCCGTGTTGATCCGTGTCCCATTTGTAGATGGCTGAGCGGTTGCCCTCAATTGCAGACTAGATCCTGCGCTGTCGTCGGGGCAGGAGCGCGGGTTAGGCGGAGGCCTCTCTGAACCTGCGAGCCCTTACCGCTACCGCAATGAGAGTTCCAACACCGACATACACAAGGCCAAGCGCCACGATTAAGAACTTCGGCACTGCACACCACCGCGCCATCACCGGCCATACCTCTCGCTGTGACCCAAGCAGTACTCGTATGAGCGCATAGTTCTCCAACGCATCCAGCAACCCTGCACCGAACTGTGCCCACGCCAGGAGAACTCCCACTACTGACAGAAACCTGATCCGCTGCCAAAGGCTACCAGCGACCAATACACAACCCAGCCCAATGGCAACCGCGTATGCAACGAGGAAGAGATAGTCAAGGCCCAGATTGAGACCAGCATAGACGCGACCTGTGTCACCCCACGACTCCACCATACGCTGTGCCAGGGAGAGTTCCCCTGCCAACTCAAACGACACAATACCTGCCGGCGCAGCCTCAGTAACGAGGGGCTGGCCAAGCATCTGAAGGCCAATCATCACAAAGATCGCGAGGCACAGAAACAGGACGAACGCACATCGCTGGCCTGAGTTGGACAACCACTCAAAAGGATGTCGAAGTTCCATTCATCACTCTCCTTGACTATTATGCCAGGGTGTTTCCTCAGCCCGATTGGGTTGGGGCTTCAACGACCGCCGCCATCGCCGTAGGACTGCCAGTTGCCGGACAGCCCCGCACAGATCCAACCTGGCTTGGCCCTCAGTCGTTTGCTGTGGATTGCAGAACTTGGGCCTTTCCCACCATGTTACACTTCCCAGCCTGCTACCAGATCTGGATAAGGTGGGTGCTTTACAAGATACTGTTGGCGAACTTTGGCCAATTGTGGCATAATCTGGTAGATGGAGTGCATGCACTGAGTAAATGGAGGCTCGATGTCGCTGAAGCCGCAACCGCCGCGTGAAATGTCGGAAGAGATGGCCCAAATTGGAGCCAAATTGCTGCCACCAGAGAGTCCCTACCGGCTGGTGGGAGATCAGTTGTATGCAAAGTACCGAGATGAGGACTTTGCCGACCTGTACCCGGCCGAAGGACAACCGGCTCTTTCGCCAGTAGATCTGGGGTTCGTGACAGCCTTCCAGTTCATGGAGAACTTGTCGGATCGGTCGGCCGCAAATGCAGTGCGGCTGCGATTGGACTGGAAGTATGCGCTGCATCTGCCGGTTGACTATCCAGGGTTCAACTTCAGTGTGTTGAGCGAATACCGGGCGCGTCTGGTGCGTCATCATGCAGAAGCGCGGATATTTGAGAAACTGTTGGAAGACTTGGAGGAATTGGGATTGCTGAAGCGTCGAGGCCGACAGCGGACTGACAGCTTGGCGGTATTGACACGGGTACGGAAGCTGAACCGACTGGAACTGGTTGTGGAGACCTTGCGGTTGGCCGTGCGGGCCTTGCTGGATGCCGACCCGGAGTGGACACGAGCAACTGTACCGCCGACGTGGGAAGAGCGGTATGGGAATCGCTGTGTGGCTGAACGGCTGAGTGAAAGTGAGCGGGCCATGTTGCAGAACGAGACCGGGCGAGATGGTCAATGGTTGTTGGATCGGCTGGATGCCTCTACGACACCGCCCATCTTGTCCCAATTGGCAGAGGTGCAAGTGTTGTGCACCGTATGGGAACAACAGTACGAGATCCGCCAAAAAGAGGTCGTCTTTCGTGAGCCAGGGCCTTATGATGGGGAGACCCGTATTCAGAGTCCCCACGATCCCGAGGCGCGTTACAGTAAGAAACGTGACCAGGAGTGGATCGGTGACAAACTGCAAGTCACGGAGACGGATGACGAAGGACTGCCTCACCTGATCACCGACATTGCCCTTACCAGCAGCGTAGAGGGTGACCAGCAGGCATTGGGCAAGATTCAAAGCCGGCAGGCCAAGCGTGACGTGTTGCCCAGCGAACGTTTTGTTGACCAGGGCTATGTGAGCGGCAATACTCTGGCAGCCAGTGCGCAGATAGGGGAAGATTTGATTGGCCCAGCACCAGGCAATCACTCTCCGCAAGCTAAACTGCCAGACGGTATCACGCTCGACCAGTTCGAGGTGGATACCGAGCAGTTGGTCGCCATCTGTCCGGCTGGTCAATCCTCGGCGAGCGGTTACGAACGCGTTGATGGCGGGGTGCAGCTCAAGTTTGACAAGGACACCTGTGCGGCGTGCCCGCTGCGCGCACGGTGTTGTATGGGACAGGGTGGGCGCACAATCACCCTTGGCCCAAATCATGCTGCCCTGCAAGCGGCGCGAGCACGCCAACAGACAGACGACTTCAAGGAGCGCTACCGCCAGCATCGGGGCGGCGTGGAGGGCTGTTTGTCGGCTCTGGTACGTGGACAAGGGATACGAGTCAACCGCTACGTCGGGCGGACTAAAAACAACCTGCGGACTTTGTTCGTCGGCGTTGCTGTCAACCTGCAGCGTGCCGCGCGTTGGACAGCTGGAGTGCGCCCCCAGGTACGGCACAAAGGATTGGGGTTGGTCGGGCAAGTTCAACCCCCGCCAGAACCAAGCAAAGCTTACATCCAGGGATAGCTTCTCAGTCTTTGGCCTGCCAGCAGTCAGGTGACCAGAACGCATAGCAGGCATGTCGCCCAAACGTGCGGGATAGCTATTCATAGGCAATCATGGTTGTCGCTAAACCCGTGGCAAAACGAACTCGACCGCTGAGTTCGCCAACAGTATCTT
>JAUWNP010000254.1 GCA_030612585.1 Anaerolineae bacterium | reverse complement strand
ACTCCCACCCCCCCCCCCCTCCCCTCCCCCACACTCACCCCCGCCCACACTCCCACCCTCCCACCCTCCCACCCCCCCACACTCCCACACTCTCCTACTCCCACACCACCCCCCGTGCCGACTCTCGACCCGGCCGCCGTTGCCGCTATCGTGACCAAGGGGCAGGCGCGGTTGAGAGCAATGGGTGTCGAACCGCTGTGCCTGCGCTGGGAGGACACCGACGGCGACGGGGAGCCGGAGTGGGTGGGGCTGTACCACCGGCCGGGGGAACCGCCGCAACTGGCTGCCTTTGTCCTCGACGGGGAGGCCTGGCACGACCTGCAACCGCTGAAGAAGGAGCCGGGAAAAGAGGACTTTGGCCTGGGAGAGTATCCCACCTGCGAACTGGAGGTGCGCGATACCAACGCCGACGGGCGGGTCGAGATCCTCGTCTGGGGCCACGCGGAGGCCAGAACCGACCTGCTCCACATCTTCGTCTGGGATGGGACGGCCTACGCGCTGCTCGCTGGTTTCGAGGGGGAGGCCGGGGTGCGGTTGGAGAACACCGACGGCGACCTGGCCGACGAGATCGCCGTCGGCTACAACGCCGGGAACGACCTGGTGTGGGAGGCGGTGCATACCTGGGATGGGGCCAACTACGCCTGGACATGGGAGCGGTACACCTGGTTCTACCTGGACCGTCCCCACGCCTACCACACCGACACGCCGGAGCACGTCGTCATTTCCTTCTACCTGGCGGTAGACGACCATGACCTGCCCGGAGCCTACGGCCTGCTGAGCGGTTCTGCCCAGGCCGCTCAGCCCTACCAGACGTGGGCGGCCGGATTCGCCACCACCGTCGCGGTGGAGGCCGGCGCGGTGCACGAACTCGCCCGCAGCGGGGATAGCGCCACCGTCACTGCCCAGGTGCGCGCCTACGACAACGTGGCTGGGCGTATCGTCGTCACGCTGTGGGACGTCGAGTGGGCGGTGGTGCAGACGGATGCCGGCTGGCGGCTGGGGAGTGCCACGGCCGGGCAACTCGACCAGTGGGAGTTGAGTTATTACCGGTAGAAGTTCCCCACCGTGCATTTTCCCCTCTCCTGTGGTATACTAATTCCGCTGGACAGGAGGCACATTCGCTTCTATGATGGGTCATGGGTATCTTCTCAATATTTAGGGGGAGATGACGACTGTAGGGCGGTTTTGCTAACCGCCGTCCGGTCGGATAGCAAATCCGACCTACACCCGCCCCGATTTTTTGAGAAGATACGGTCATGGGTACAAGAGCGTGGAGGGAAAGATGAGAGCACGGCGATATACTATCCAGGCGGTGATTTATCCGGGTGACGAGGGGGGATATGTGGCCGAATGTCTGGACTTGGCCGTGGTCACCCAGGGAAGGACGCTGGATGAGACGGTGCAGAGTCTACGGGAGGCGATCCAACTTCATCTGGAGGGGGAGGACCGGCCTTGGAGGTGAAACATCGTCAGGCCACCTAAACCAACCGGCCCCCCGCAGGAACGGGGTTTCCTGGTCGGGGTTGAACTGAAAAAACGCCGGGCCTCCTCGTCCGATGGCTACTGGCCGGTCGAGGAGTCGCTGGCAGAATTGGCCCAACTGGCCTCCACGGCTGGTATCGTGGTTGTAGGCCAGGCGGTGCAGCGGCTCAATCATCCCCACGCGGCCACTTTCATCGGGCCGGGCAAGGCCGAGGAGGTGACCAAGAGAGTGGTGGAGACCGCCGCCGACGTGGTCATCTTCGACGATGAACTCTCTCCACGCCACCAGCGCGAACTGGAGAAGGTGCTGGGCGACGGGGTCAAACTGCTCGACCGCACTGCTCTGATCCTCGACATCTTTGCCCAGCACGCCCACACCCGCGAAGGGGCGCTGCAGGTGGAACTGGCCCAGTATGAGTACCGGTTGCCACGCCTCACGCGGGCCTGGACCCACCTGGCGCGGCAGGCTGGCGGAAGGGCCGGTGGCGCGCTGGGCGGCGTCGGCGTGCGTGGGCCTGGCGAGACGCAGTTGGAGACCGACCGGCGGGTGATCGGGAGGCGCATCGCCCAACTCAAGCGGGAGTTGGATGAGGTACGCGCCCATCGGGGACGCCACCGCGCGCGGCGGCGCAAGACTGGCGTGCCCACCGTCGCCATCGTCGGCTATACCAACGCCGGGAAGTCCACCCTGCTCAACGCACTTTCCGACGCCGGAGTCCTCGTGGCGGATCAACTGTTCGCCACGCTCGACCCGACCACGCGCCGCGTTGAGTTGCCCGGTGGGGGCGTGGCTCTCTTCACCGACACCGTCGGCTTCATCCAGAAACTCCCTACCCAGTTGGTGGCCGCCTTCCGCGCCACGCTGGAGGAGGTGGCCGAGGCCGACTTGCTGCTGCACGTGCTGGACGTGACACACCCGCAGGCGGAACGCCAGGCCGAGGCCGTGCGTGAGACGCTGGAGCACATCGGTGCTGCCGATAGGCCCATCATCAGCGCGCTGAACAAGATTGACCGTCTGCCCACTCCCGATGTTATCTTCCCCCTGGAGGCCAGATTTCCCAACGGCGTCCCTATCTCAGCCCTCACCGGAGAGGGGCTGGAATCGCTGCTGGCTCGCATCGAGGGGGAGTTGGAGGTGCAGATGGCCTGGCTTGACGTGCTTATTCCCTACGAGTCGGGGGAGTTGGTGGCCCTCTTTCACCGGCGAGGGCTGATCGAGCAGGAGGAGCACACCGAGGTGGGCACGCGTATCACAGGCCGCGTGCCGCGTGCCTTGGTGGGACGCTTCCACGCCTGCCACTAACTGCTGACCGCTGACTGCTGACTGCTAACTGCTAACTGCTAACGGCTAATGTAGGAGGTGCAATGGGCAGTGAATTGCTGAAGCGCATGAGTGACTTTCTGGCCCGTGTTCCTGGGCTCCCTGTCATCGTCGCCGTCGGTCTGGTGGCGCTCAATTTCGTGCTGCAATTGTTGCCTGCGGCCTGGCCTGTCGTCGGCTGGCTGGCCCGCACGCATCTCTTTTTGCACGTTGGTGTGATCCTGGGCTTCCTGGGTATACTGCTGGGAGATGCGTTGTAGGTCGCGATCGCGCTGGTCCGAGAAGCCTGCGCCGCCTGTTCATGGCGGCGCGCGTAACGGGCACGACTGGGGAGAGCGGGCACTGGCCCGCTCTCTTGTCGTTCACTCTGGATGCAGAATGTTGAGACGTTTGATCCAACCGTGGGTGCTGTACCGCTTTCGCGACGGTGGTGCCGAGGTGACGCTGGTGTGGCGCAACCGGTTGTCGTTGTTTGTCGTTCTCTTGCTGCTGCTGGTCGAGTTGTTTTCCCCCTCGCGGGTGTCAATGACACTACTGCTCACTTTTGCCAGTGTGACGGCCGTCGCAGCGTGGTGGGCCTGGCACATGGCGCAGGGTGTCCGGGTGCGGCGGCGGGGGCGCGTCGCCTGGGTGCAGGTAGGCGACCTGCTGGAGGAGCGCTTCACGCTGGTCAACGACTCCCCGTTGCCAGCATTGTGGGTTGAGGTAAACGACTGCAGCGACCTGCCTGGCTACAACGTCAGCACCGTGCGCGCTGTTGGTGCGCGAGGTGTTTATCGCTGGATCACGAGTGGGGAGTGTCGCCTGCGTGGGGAGTATCACCTGGGGCCGTGGGAGGCCACGACCTGTGACCCCTTTGGCATTTTCGCGGTGGTGCAGCGCAACCCAGCCGCCGAGACGGTGATGGTCTACCCACCCATTGCCCGGCGACTGCCCTTTGCCCTGCCGCGCGGTGCAGCGGCGGGACGGGCGCGCACCAGCCACCGCTCCTGGGAGCCAACCGTCAGCGTGGGCGGCGTGCGGACCTATGTCCCCGGCGACCCGCTCCACCACGTTCACTGGCCCACCACTGCCCGCCGCGACGAACTCTACGCCAAGGTGTTCGACCAGGAGACCGGTGGCGACATCTGGCTGGTGCTCGACCTGGATCGGGACGTGCAGGTGGGGCAGGCAGAGCGTTCGACGGAGGAGAAGGGTATCATCGTGGCCGCCTCTGTTGCGGCGCTACTCCTGGACGCCGGGCGGGCGGTGGGGCTGATCGTCTACGGTCCCCAACGACGTTTGGTGATGCCAGCCCGAGGGCGAGGCCACCTGTGGGGACTGCTGCACGTGCTGGCCCAGGTGCACGCCGCTGATTCCCGCCCGCTGGCCCGTGTGCTGGAGGAGTTAGCCCGTGCGCTACCCACTGGCGCGACGGCATTGGTGATCACGCCCTCCTGTGACTTGGCCTGGATGTCTGGGCTGGTGCGGCTGCAAAGCCGGGGTGTCGGCGCGACGGTGCTGCTTCTGGACGCGGTCTCCTTCGAGGAGGGAAGCGTGGATGGCCGCATCTCTCCCCAGGCCGAAGCCTTGCGGGGGCTGCTGGCCGACGCAGGGATAGGGGCCGAGGTCATCCACGCCGACACGCCGCTGTCACTCCGTCCGCCAACTGGGCAGGTGCGGCGCTGGGAGTTCAAGGTGCTGGCGACTGGGCGGGCGGTGGCGATCAGCAGGCCCTTCGGCCCTGCTCAGGGCGGGCCCTGGGGGGTGCCGGGATGATTGGCTGGCTCGTCAAGCGATTGCGGCCGCGGGAGGGATGGGGCACGTTCCTCCTGCTGCTGACCACTGTGCTGTGCCTGCCCGCTGCCGTCATGGCTGCCGAATGGATCCCGGAAGACGAGTATCTGTTGTGGCTCGTCCTCGTCGCGCTTCTGGTGGGGCGCTGGCTGGCTCTGCGGGAGGGCTGTGGTTGGAGCGTGTGGCTGACGGTAGGCGTCTCGCTCGGCCTCCTGGCGGCGCTCAGCGTCGCGGCTCACGTCGTGCTCTTCTTGCCGGGAAGTGGGGAGGTGGCCCTCGACTTCGTGCGCCGCTGGATGATTTGGCTGGAGGCGGCTTTCAGCGGTGGCACGAGCGATGACCCCGGCATCTTCCTGTTCTACTCCGCGCTGCTGTGTTGGGGGGCAGTCCTTTTCGCTGCCTGGGCTTTCTACCGGTGCCAGCGCCCGCTGCTGGCGCTGTTGCCGCTCGTCTGGCTGAGCGCACTGACCGTATTCTACTCCGACGAGGGTATTACGTGGCTGATCGGGGAACTGGGGTGTGGGGTGACTTTGCTGGCGGCGGGCAATCTGACCCGTGTGCAGCGCACGTGGGAGGCGACAGGGGTGGATTACGCCGCCGACCTGGGCTTCGATCTTCTGATCGTGGCGCTGCTCGTCGCCGTTGCTGTCGTCTTGCTCAGTTCCTTCGGTCCGCTGCTCAGCGTGCGCGGCATCTCGACCTGGTTCTGGCAGATCTTTGAGGAGCCAGCAGACCGGGTGCAGGAGACGATGGAAAGGCTCTTTGGCGGCGTGACCCCCCCCATCCCCCCCTCCAGGGGGGGCAAGGGAGGGGCCAGCAGTTACTTGCCGCAGAGCCGTCTTTTGGGCGGCCGTCCCGATCTACTGAATGAGGTGGTGATGATGGTGTGGACTGACGAGCCCCCCCCGCCACCCGATGATCTACCCGCCGCGCTGGGTGATCTCCCGCGCCACTACTGGCGGGGGGCGACCTGGGATCATTACTCTGGCCGGGGCTGGGCCACGACGGTGGATTTCCGTGAGGAGGTGGAGGGGGAGTTGCCGCTGCCTGTGCCACCTGCCTATCGCCAGGTAGCGCAGCGTTTCGAGTTCACCGCCCCCCATGGCGATACGCTCTACGCGCTGAATGCGCCAGCGTGGGTGGGACGGCCAGTCGAAGCAGTGTGGCGGGGCCCCCCCCCCCCCCGCCCCCCCACACGCGCGGCGGCTGGAAACCCCCCCCCCCCCCCCCGCCGGGAGCGCCCGGGGGGGGGGGGGGGCCGCC
>JAUWNP010000296.1 GCA_030612585.1 Anaerolineae bacterium | reverse complement strand
CTCTCCTCGCAGGGGAGGGGCTGGGGGAGGGGTTGGTCAGGTCGTGCTCGTGGACGCCGACGCGCGCGCCGTCGAATCCGCCCGCCGCACGCTGGAGGCGAACTCCATCGCCAACGCTGAGGTGCTGCTCTCCGACTGTGGTTCTGCCGTCCTTTCGGCGGAACTTCGGCAGGCTCAGTCGGGCCGCTCAAGGCAACGCTTCGGTCGCCGCTTTGACGTGGTCATCACCAACCCGCCCTTCCACCAGGGCGTGGGCGTGGACTACGAGGTGGCCTGCCAGTTCGTGCGCGGCGCGGCGCGGGTGCTTCGTCGTGATGGACGTCTCTTTCTCGTTGCCAACCGCTTTCTGCGCTACGGCGACCTCATCCGCGATACGTTCGGCAACGTCGCGACCGCCTACGCGGACAACCGCTACCACGTCCTGACAGCAGTGGCGCGGAAACCAGATTTGGGGTAGAATAGTGGTAGATTGGTAAATTGGTAGACTGGTGACTGGTTTCCCGACCTACCGACTATCAAAGGAGGGGGTAGCGATGTGGGTGGGACAGGAGCAAAAGCGGGTTGATGCCTGTGACGTGGTCGTCGTCGGGGCGGGGCTGGTGGGCGCGGCTGTGGCTGCGCGCCTGGCCCGAGAGGGGTTCGATACAGCAGTCCTGGAAGCCCAGAGCGTGGCAGGGGGCGCGACCGGGCGCAGTGCCGGGATGGTGCTCACCGGCCTGACCGGTCACTACAGCCGGGCCGTCTCCGATTATGGCCGTCAGAAGGCGCAGGAGGTCTGGGCGCTCACCGTCGAGGGGCGAGAGCGGCTCGTCGAGGCTGCTGAGCGGCTGAAGGTGCCCGTCGAACACACCGGCAGCCTCGCGCTGGCCGTCGAGGATGCCGAGGTGGATGCATTGAGAGAATCGGCGGAACTCCTGGGCGAGGATGGCTTCGATGCCTTGTTCGGTACCGGCGACCCTCTAGAGCGTGGTTTTCAGGCTGCCATGCACCAGCCCGACGACGTAACCGTGAACGCCGCAACGCTGACCCAGGCACTATTGACCACCAGCGCCGTCGCCGTCCACGAACGAACCGAGGTCTACCACCTGGAATATGAGAATGACGGCGTGCGGGTCTGGGCACGAGGCCGCACTGTGCTCTGCAACAGAGTCGTGCTGGCAGTCAACGGCTACGCCCCGTTATTCGATTTCTACTTCACCGACAAAGTTGCCCCCACTCGCAGTCTCGTCTTCGCCACCGAGCCACTGGACGAGATGCTGTTGGAACAGCCCTGCTACGCCGATTACGGGCGCGAATACTGCCACCAGTTGCCTGACCGCCGGCTGCTGCTGGGCGGCTGGCGGCGTCCGCGCGGTTCGAGCCAGGAGGCAAACCCAGAGGCTGAACCAGACGACGTGGGGCAGGATGGATTGATCCGCTTCGCCTCGCGTCACTTCCCTGAGGTAAAGACGCACAGCGCCGACCGCTGGTCGGGGACAATGGGCTTCACCCCTGACGGCCTGCCGCTCTTGGGCCGGTTGCCCGATCTGCCGCAGGTCTACTTCGCGGTGGGATTCGGAGGCCGGGGGTTGGCCTGGGCCTTCGTCGTCGCCGAGCGGCTCGTGGCGTTGATGCTCCACGAGACTGACCCTGGGCTCCTCTCGGCGGCACGCCTGGGCTGAGAAGCCCCCCCGCCGCGTGGGTGGTCGTGTGCATCGGCTCTTTGGGACGCAGATTAACGCAGATGCACGCTGATTCTTTTGTTTTATCCGCGAAAACCTGCGTGTATCTGCGTCCGATTATTACGAGTGAGTATGATGACCGATTTGGAGACGATTGTCGGCATCACCGGCGTGGGCCGCAAACATTGGCAGGACTTCAGCGTCACCTCGCCGGGTGGGGTGAACTTCGCTGGCTACCTCTGCCGCCAGGAGAGTGAGAGGCTAGGGACGCTGGCCCTCACCCAGGTCGAGGGACGGGAGCGGCTGGAGTTCATCGCTGGTATGCCCAAGATACCCTACCCCTACCAGCGCGACCGCCACGACCAGGTGCAACTGGTCATCCCCATCCCCCCACGGGCCACCGATGCCCGCTTCACGCTCAAACTGGATGGCACGTGTATCCTGTTCTACGCGCTGCACGACGAGGAGGGGAACGTGCTGGAGGTCATTCCCCGCACGCGCCTGCAGCCGGTGCTCAAGCCGAGCCGCTGGGGTGACTGGAACGCGCTGCTCGCCGAGGTGCTGCCCGACCCCACGCCGGTCGAGCGGGCGGCGCGGGAGCAGAGCGTGACACTGGCCTTCGAGTTGTGGGGTTATCGCAACCCCCACCTGGTTTCCTACGACACGGACCTGGCGCTGACGCTGCATACGGGCATCCGCCACAGGCGGCTGCTGGCCTTCCCCCACCTGGCACAGATCGCCCGCCGCTACGGACTCCCGCTGGTTGAGTCCATTCAGGTGTCCACGCCCGACGCGGAGGGGCTGGCGGCGGCATACCGGGCCTGGCAGGAGAAGATGGAGGCAGTCAACACAGCCGCCGGGGCCGACCGTTATGTGCAAGAGGGCGCGGTGCTCGTCGTCTCCACCGCCCGCACCGCCCGCTACTATAAGTGCAAGCCGCCTTCTATTGAGGAGATTCATTGGCGTACCGATCAGAGCATCGGGCGAGAGGTGATCCGGCAGGCGTTGCACAAGATGTGGGAGAACGGCTACGATTTTGCCAGCGGACGGGTGGAGGACCTGATCGCGGAACTGGAGCAGGACTTCCAGCGGCCCTACGTGGAGCAGCAGGAGGAACTGATCCGCCGCGTGTGGGTCGAGTACGTGGTCGAGTTGCAGAAGAAGGAATGGCTGCGTGGCCTGGTGGAGCAATCGGGCCTCGGCCCGCGCGACACGCCCAATCTGATGCGCTATCTTTCACAGCACTACCCGCGCAAGGAGATGCGCTGGGTCTATAGTGCGGTGATGGAGTTGTACGGGTTGGGCTGACCCTTGATGGAACGAGTTCTTTTGAGGAGTTGAGGATGGGAGCAACTGGCTATCTTGCCCGTCTGAGGGAATGTGTCGGACACGACTTGCTGCTGGTCCCCGCTGCGGCGGGCTGCATCAGGGACGAGGAGGGGCGCATCCTGCTTCTGCGGCGCAGCGACGGGGACAACCTGTGGGGTTTGCCCGGCGGGGGGATAGAACTGGGCGAGCGGGCCGCCGATGCGGTCGTGCGCGAGGTACGTGAGGAGACCGGGCTGGAGGTTGAGCCGGTGGCGTTGATTGGTGTTTACTCCAATCCGGAGCACGTCATCACCTATCCCAACGGCGACCAGGTGCAGCCGGTGATCATATTCTTCGAGTGTCGGGTCGTAGGAGGCGAACTTCGGCCGGACATGGAGGAGATCCTGGAGGGGCGCTACTTTGGCCCTGATGATGAATTGCCGCCTCTGCTTCCTTGCTGCGCCGCCAAAGCACACGATGCCTTCGTGTTTCAGGGACAATCGTTCTTTCGCTAGTACTACAACGTTACTTCTCCTACTGCTCGCATCGGATCGCCAGATCCGACGCTTAGCTGAGCCAGTTCTGGGGCAGTCGTGGATCTGGCGATCCGCTCCGAGCGTGTGTAGACAGTTTTTTGCAAAGTCACGTTGTAGTACTAGGATGAGATAATGATGGACAAGCAGACAGTTGGGGTGGACACCGCTGCTGGTGCCGCGTCATGGGCCAGGGGTGGGGCAGGCGGAGGTCGCCGGGCACACCACCGTCGGTGGTGCTAGTGAAGGAGGCAGTACGGTGAGGGTGACGAGGTGGGCGTTGGTGGGGTTGGTGGGTTTGCTGGTTGTCGGCTGCGTTTCGCCGGTCACGTCGCCGACAGTGACCATTGAGCCGACGCGCACATCCGCGCCGACGGTTGCACCGACCCTTCGGCAGGCTCAGGGCACGGCGCTGCCGGCCACGTCTACCCTTCGGGCTGAGCCTCAGGGCGAAGCCGCCGCCCCAACCTCGACCCGCCCTGTGCCCACCGCCCCGCCCACAGAGGCCGCCGGCGGTGTCACCATCACCATCCTCTACGACAACAATGAGTATGATGAGCGGTTGGAGACGGCCTGGGGTTTCGCCTGCCTGGTGGAACTCCCCCCCGCTTCGGGGGGGCCGCGGGCCCGGCCCCCCCCGCCGGGCGGGGGGGGGCGGCGCCGGGGGCGGTGGAAAAGCCGATCCTGTTCGACACCGGCGGCGAAAGCGCCATGCTGTTGCGCAATAAGCGCACGTTGGGGAT
>JAUWNP010000313.1 GCA_030612585.1 Anaerolineae bacterium | reverse complement strand
CAATCTCCAATCTCCACGTCGCCATTCTGACCACCGGTGGCACGATCGCCATGCGGCACGACGCTGCGGCGGGTGGGGCGATTCCCCTCCTCGGCGCGGATGAACTCACGGCGGCCTTGCCGTCTGGATTGCCGGAACTGGTGACCGAAGAGATCACTAACCTGCCTAGTTCCCACTTCCGGCTCGATACGCTGTGGGCCATTCGCGAGCGCGTGGCCGAGTTGGTGGTGGAGACCGGGGTAGGCGGTGTGGTCATCACCCACGGCACCGACACACTGGAGGAGACGGCCTACCTGCTCGATGTGACCGTGCCGGGGGATAAGCCCGTCGTGCTCACCGGCGCGATGCGCGCTGCTTCCGACGTGGGCTACGACGGCCACGCGAATCTCCTGGCTGCCATTCGCGTCGCAGCAGCGGTGCAGGCACGGGGTCTGGGCGCGGTGGTCGTCCTCAATGACGAAGTCCACGCCGCGCGTCACGTCACCAAAATACATACGCTCAACACGGCGACCTTCCAGTCTCCTGGCTGGGGGCCGGTGGGTCGGGTGGGGGGGGATGCTGTCATCATTGAGCGGTGGCCGGAGCGACACGTGCTGCCCTGGTGTGGCCTGGAGCCAAATGTATCTTTGCTCAAACTGGCGGTGGGTATGGAGGCTGGCCTGCTGGAGGATGCGCTGGCGCGGGGTGCCCGGGGTGTAGTCATTGAGGCATTGGGAGGCGGACGCGTGCCCCCGTGGTGGCTGCCATCCATTGAGCGGGCGCGGGCTCAAAGGCTGCCGGTGGTGATCGCCAGCCGTTGTCCCTCTGGGCGGGTCTGGGATGCCTACGGCTACCCAGGGGCATACCGTACCCTGGCCGATCTGGGTTGTCTATTTGCCGAGGGGCTGAACGGGCAGAAAGCGCGCATCAAGTTGATGGTCGTGCTCGCAGCCGCCGAGACCACCGATGAGGTGGCGGAGCTATGGTAGGAGGTGCAGCACTGGATTCATTGGAGTTGGCCCGACACATTGTGGAGGTGATCGCCGACAAGAAGGGTGAAGATGTGTTGTTGCTCGACATTCGGGATGTCTCCATCCTGGCCGATTATTTCGTGATCGGCAGCGCCACCAGCGAGCGGCAAGCAAAGGCGATCATCGAAGGTATCAAACAGGAGACAAAAAAAACGTTCGATGTCAGGCCGCTGCACGTCGAGGGGGAATCTGCTGCCGGGTGGATTTTGGTGGACTACGGCGATGTAGTGGTTCACCTGTTTGCACCGGAGGTGCGGACTTACTATGCCCTGGAGAGGTTGTGGCGGGATGGGCGCATCGTGGTGCGGATGTTGTGATTTACGTTGGGTTAACAGGGGCGCTTTGCAGCGCCCCTGTTGTTCTGTGTGTGTCCCTCTGTCTCAGTTGCTCTTGTCCGGTAGTTCAGGTGGTGCTGGTATCGTTCCTTGGCCCTCGAAAGAGGGTATGGGTATAAGTGGCGTGAGCCCCTCGCTCGGCAAGATGCCCCACTGGATGTTTTGGAGATTGCGGACAAATTCCCACTGGACAACTTCCGGGAACTCTTGCAGCGCCTTGCCACGTGCCTCGATGCTATAGGCTTCGGAGTCCGCCAAAAGGCGCTGGCGTTCTGCATCTGCCCCCGCCAGTAGTTTGATTCGTTCGGCTTCTGCTTCCGCCAGGCGTATCTGCCGCTCTTTCTCATATTCGGCGGCGTCGGACTGGTACTTGGCGGTTTCGATGGCCTCCTGGGCGATCTGTTGCTGTTCAATCGCCGCGATGTAATTCGGATCGAAATCAATCTTTCGCACGAGAAAGTCATCGAGAAGGACGCCGTACTTCTCGAACTCCTGCTCCAGCGTATCCCGCACCGCATCTTGATAGGTGAAGATACCCTCGCCACTGTACAGGTCCTCGGCGGTGTGACTTTGGGCCCACAAACGGGCCAGGTTTCTGGAATGTGCCTTCACGACGTTTTCTACGACCTCTGGCAGGCGGCCGACTCTTTGCACAATATCAGCGGTTTCCCTGGACGGTAGGCGGAACAGCACAGTGTATTTGATGGTGATTTGCTGGCCATCTACAGTTTGGGCAGTCACAGGATAGTCTCGATAATCGGCGTTAGATGCCCCTGGGTCGTCACTGGTTTCATACGACTGGACGACGGTGGGAATGATCACTATCTGGTCAATGAACGGGGTGCGCCAGTGAAGACCGGGTCCAAAGACCGCTCCCGTCAGTCCTCCGAAGCGGGTGACCAATGCCACTGTTCCGTGTTCGCCGGGGGTGTAGGCTAGCCCAACGGCGATCACGCCGAAAACGGCCACGGCCACCGCCACGACTATCGTCGCCGGTATTTTCCATTGCCTTGTTCCGCTTCCTCTCGTTCCCATGTGTGTCATTCTGTTCCTCCTTTACTACTCAAATATCCAGCGGTCAGTGTCCCGCTCGTAGGAGAGAATCTCGTCCTCGGTGAAGAAGAGTGGTACCTCGAAGGCTGCCGTCTCCGGCCCATCGGAGCCGTGCACCAGGTTGCGCCCGACCTCCAGGCTGAAGTCGGCGCGGATGGTACCAGGGGCCGCCTCGGACGGCTTGGTCGCCCCCATTGTGCGCCGCGCGATCTCAATAGCGTCGTTTCCCTCCAACACCATCACCACGACCGGGCTGGAGGTGATGTAGCGGATGAGCGGCTCGTAGAAGGATTTCCCTTCGTGGACCGCATAATGGCGCCGGGCCAGCGGTTTGTCTATGTGTATCAGTTTCAGCGCTGCGATGCGCAGCCCTCGCCGCTCGAAGCGGGTGATAATCTCTCCGATGATCCCACGCTGCACAGCGTCCGGCTTTATGATAACTAGCGTGTGCTCCAAGTTTCCTCCTAGATTTCCAGGTTCTCCAGCGCCCGACGGTACATGTCCAGTGCCTCCGGCAGCCGATCGTCTTTCATGTAGGCGTCACCCAGTACCCGCTGTGTGTTGGCGTCAGGCCGCTGCTCCACGGATTCCTCATGGGCCGTTATTGCGCTCTCCAGAAACTTGCCAGTGCGGATCACACGGCCATAGGCCTCTAGTGCATCTTCCCGTTCATCGGCCTGCCACAGCGCCCGTGCCAGTGTTAGCCAGGCTTCGTAATCGCGCGGATGAGCCTTCAGGTAATCTCGCGCGGCGGCGAATGGCTCGGCGGGGGCCTCGACAGTGGGGACTTCCGGCGCTTCCTCGCCCACGGATGGTGCCTCTATCTCTTCCGGCACTGCGGGTGGTGCAGCCTCCTCCACCGGTGGGGCTTCCTCCGCTACTGGAATCTCAACTATGGGCGGTGCTTCTATCTCTTCCGGCACTGCGGGTGGTGCAACCTCCTCCATTGGTGGGGTCACTTCCTCTACCGGGACCTCGA
>JAUWNP010000004.1 GCA_030612585.1 Anaerolineae bacterium | reverse complement strand
AATGTACATAATTGGCGAAAATATTCATATTATCTCGCCCAGGGTCAAGAAGGCAGTCGCCGAGCGGGACGCGAAGTTTTTCCAGGACTTAGCGGTGCGTATGGTGGACGCCGGGGCGAGCGCGGTAGATCTCAACATCGGCCCCCAGAAGAAACATGGCCACGAGATTCTGCCATGGCTGGTTGAGGTTGTCGAGAAGGTGGTGGACGTGCCGCTGGTCTTCGACACCACCAACCTGTCAGCCATTGAGGCGGCCTGCGAGACGGTGAGCAAGGCGCAGCCCATCATCAACTCCACCGACGCGCGGACGGAGCGGTTGGCGACGGTGCCAGCCGTGGCCAAGAAATTCAACACGCGCTTGGTCGCGTTGACGATGGCCGAGGGTATGATCCCGGTCGGCGCCGACGAGAGGGTCACTATTGCCCTGGAGTCGCTGATCCCACATATGCTGGAGATTGAATTCCCTATCACTGATCTGATCATTGACCCGCTGGTGTTGACTGTTTCCGGTTGCCAGGAGTACTGCCCGGAGTTCATTGAGGCGGTGCGCACGCTCAAGTTTGCCTGGGACCCGCCCCCACTGACCAACGGTGGCCTTTCCAACGTCTCCAACGCCGTCCCCCACGAGATGCGCCCGCTGCTCAACCAGACTTACATGGTGATGCTGATGGGTGCTGGCATTGACATTGTCATCGCTGACCCCTTTGACCGCGAGTTGATGGAGTGGATCCGCGTAGTCGAGGAGCGGGACGAGAGCACGTCGCTCAACAAGTTGTTGCTCAAACTGCACGACCGGGTGGAGGCGATGGAGGAGTTGCAGCCGGAGGACGTGGACATGTCGGATCCGCAGCAGGCCGACATCTGGAAGACGGTGCAGACACTGCTGAACAAGGTCATCTACACAGATTCGTACCTGCGAGTGTGAGTTAGAAACCAGGTTTTTCCCGAAAAACCTGGTTTCTCGACTCGAAAGGAGAGCTATGACAGCGCAACTGATTGATGGCAAGGCGATAGCAGCCCAGATTTACGAGGAGATTCAGGCCGAGGTGGCGATGCTGAAGGAAAAGCACAACATCACACCCGGCCTGGCAACGGTGCTGGTGGGCGAGAACCCCGCTTCACAGTCCTACGTCCGGTCCAAGCAAAAGACGTGTACCAAGTGTGGCTTCTACTCTACCGGCGAGCACCTGCCCGAAGATACATCGCAGGCGGACGTCGAGGGACTGGTACAGCGGCTGAACGCTGACCCTAGCATCCACGGCATCCTGGTTCAGCTCCCGCTGCCCAAGCACATGGACGAGGAAAAAATACTGAGCATGATCAACCTGGAAAAGGACGTGGATGGCTTTCACCCACTCAACATCGGGCGGCTTTCGATGAAGGGACGCGAGCCGCTATTCGTGCCCTGCACGCCTTCCGGATGCATCGAGTTGTTGATCCGCTCCGGCGTCGAGATCGAGGGCAAAGAAGCGGTGATATTGGGCCGCAGCAACATCGTGGGGTTGCCGGTTGCCATGCTGCTCCTGCACCGCAATGCCACCATCACCATCTGCCACTCGCGCACCAAAGATCTGCCCGGCACCTGCCGCCGCGCCGACATTCTCATCGCCGCCGTAGGCCGCCCGGAGATGGTCAAGGCCGACTGGGTCAAGCCCGGCGCGGCGGTCATTGATGTTGGCATCAATCGGGTATGGGTCGAGCATCCTGCCGACAAGGAGTGGACTTGTGCCGCCACGGGTGAGACCTTTATTGCCCACCGCATGGACGAGTCGGAGAAGGGTGGCCGCCGCAAAATTGGCGTGTACTGCGCTACTCACGATAAGGCTTACCTGAAGGAACAGGTGCCGGCAGAGGCACAGGACTGCGAGATGATATCCCTCTTCCGCAAATACAAACTGGTGGGCGACGTGGACTTTGCTTCGGTGAATGAAGTGGCCGGCTACCTGACGCCGGTACCGGGCGGGGTCGGGCCGATGACCATCACCATGCTGATGTGGAACACGCTTACGGGCGCCAAGCGGGCGGCGGGGCTGTTGGACTGAGTAGTGGGAAGAAGCCAGGCTTCGCCCTGAGTCGCCTCGACTGATCTCGGCGAAGTCTCAGCCCGAAGGGTTTTTCCCGAAAAACCTGGTTTCTTGGTACAGGAGGCAGTATGCGAGTCCAAATCTCGATCGACAAAGTGCGTGGCCCCTTCGTGCGCCAGGTGGAAGAGATCAGCGGGCAGAACCTGCTGGCGTGCAATCAGTGCGGTAAGTGTAGCGCCGGTTGTCCGGTCGTGGCGGCGATGGACATCCTGCCCAACCAGGTCATCCGCATGGCGCAACTGGGGATGGAGGAGGTGTTGGAGAGCAACACTATCTGGATTTGCGCTTCCTGTCTGACCTGCGCTACGCGCTGCCCCAAGGGGGTGGACGTGCCCCGGCTGATGGAGGCGCTGCGCCAGATCGCGTTGCGTCAGGGGGTAACGAAACTGGACCTGAACGCACTCCCGCCGGAGTTGGTGCGGGAGGTGCCACAACTGGCGATCGTCGGCGGGTTTAGGAAGTATATGGGGTAGGCTGGTAGATTGGGAGATTGGTAGATTGGGAAATTGGGAAACTTGTAAATTGGTACATTGGTTTCTGTGGTCAGCGTCCCAATCTGTCAATCTACCAATGCACCAATCTACCGACTCTTGGAGATGATAATGGCTATTCCCTATTATCCGGGTTGCACGCTTTCCACGAAGGCGAAAAACTACGACCGCTCTGGGCGGGCGGTGGCGGCTGCGTTGGGGATGGAGTTGGAGGAACTTCCCGAGTGGCAGTGCTGTGGGGCGACGTTCCCCTTGATGCTGGATGACTCGATGGCACTCATCGCCCCGACGCGGATTCTTTATCAGGCGCAGCAGGCCGGCGAGCGGGTGGCGACGTTGTGCGCTATTTGTTTCAACGTTCTCCGCCGCTCCCAGGCGTTGCTGAAACGGGACCCCGAGATGCTGGAACGCATCAACTGGTTCACTGAGCAGGAATATCACGGCAATGTGCACGTCGTCCATTTCCTGGAAATCCTGCGGGATGATCTGGGCTGGGAAGCGCTGGCCGAACGGGTGATGCGCCCGCTGACCGGGCTGCGGGTTGCTCCCTACTACGGCTGTCTGCTCCTGCGTCCCTACGATGAGATTGGCCTGGACGACCCGGAGGACCCGGTCATCTTGCACGACCTGGTGCGGGCACTGGGGGCAGAGCCGGTAGATTTCCCTTACAGTATTGAGTGCTGTGGTTCCTACCTGACGGTTAAGGAGCCCCAGGTCTCCGAGACGCTCTCAAAGGACATCGTGGCCTCGGCGCGGGAGTGTGGTGCGCAGGTCATCATCACCGCCTGCCCTCTCTGCCAATTCAACCTGGATTACCCGCAGCGGGAGACGGAGGCCGGTTGCACTGGAAGCGAGATACCGGTGCTCTATTTTACCCAACTGATGGCTGTGGCGCTGGGACTGCCGGAGGAAGACTGGGGATTTGATGAGCACTATGTGGATCCGAGGCCGCTTCTCGCGGCAATGACAAATGACAAATGACCAATGACCAAATCCTGACAGCCGATTGTTGGGGTTTGGTCATTGGGATTTGGGGCTTGAATTAATGAATTATCGGGCATTGGTGATCGGTGCCGGGATCAGCGGAATGCAGGCCGCGTTAGACATCGCCGACAGCGGCTACGAGGTCATCCTGGTTGAGAAGGAGCCCTCCATCGGTGGGCACATGGCGCAACTCTCCGAGACCTTCCCGACGCTGGATTGCTCTCAGTGCATTCTCACCCCGCGCACGGTCGAGGTTGGGCAGCATCCCAACATCCGGCTGCTGACGCTGAGTGAAGTGGTGGAAGTCGAAGGGGAGGTCGGAGATTTCAAGGTGCGTATCCTCCGTCATCCCCGCTACGTCATTGAGGAGAAGTGCACCGCCTGTGATGATTGCGCCCAGGTCTGCCCGATGGTGGTGCCTAACGAATTCGACCGGGGGCTGGCCGCCCGCCGTGCGATCTATATTCCCCACCCCCAGGCGGTGCCGGCGGTCTACACACTCGACCCCAATGCATGCATGGGGCTTTTTCCCCTGGCGTGCGGGAAGTGTGCGGAGGCGTGCGAGGCACAGGCCATTGACTATGATATGGGCCCCGAGACCATCGAGTTGGAGGTGGGGGCTATTATCGTTGCTACGGGCTACGAACTCTACCAGGACGAGGCGGTGATGGCCTACGCCTATATGGATCACCCCGATGTGATGGATGGGCTGGAGTTCGAGCGGTTGCTTTCTGCCTCCGGGCCGACCGGCGGTAAGGTGATCTGTCCTTCCGACCGCACTGTTCCTAAGGAGGTGGTCTTCATCCAGTGCGCCGGGTCGCGCAACCCGGAACACGGTATGCCGTACTGCTCGAAAATCTGCTGTATGTACACCGCTAAGCACGCTATCCTCTACAAACACCGTGTCCCTGATGGGCAGGTCTACGTGTTCTACATAGACATCCGGGCTGGCGGCAAAGGATATGAGGAGTTCGTCACGCGGGCGATGGAGGAGGATCGCACGGTTTACATCCGGGGGCGGGTCTCTAAAGTCTTCTCCCGCGACGGCAGGTTGATGGTGTGGGGAGTAGATACGCTTACCGGGAGCAAGGTGGAGATCGCCGCCGACCTGGTGGTGGTGGCGTCGGCGATTATCCCCTCGGAGGGGAGCCGCCGCGTGGCGGAGGTGCTGGGCATCGGTGTGGATGAGTTTGGCTTCTACACTGCATCGGACGAGGAAATGACGCCGGTGGAGAGCGGGGTGCCGGGGGTCTTCCTGGCCGGGGCGGGCCTGGGGCCCCAGGATATCCCAGAGACGGTGGCGCAGGCCTCAGGCGCGGCGGCCAAGGTGTTGGCGCTGTTCGGAGCGGCGAAGGCAATGGATTCAATGAACAATGAAACAATGGACAATGAACGACTTGCGAATGGCGAATTAGGAGCCAGCCTGGTAGGTTTGGCGGAGGCGGAATGAGCCGGATCGGTGTTTTTGTCTGTCACTGTGGGATCAACATCGCTGGCATTGTGGACGTGGAACGGGTGGCCGAGGAGATCGGCCAGCACCCGGAGGTCGTCCACGCCACGACCTATAGGTATATGTGCTCTGAGCCCGGCCAGCAGTTGCTCAGGGATGCTATTGTGGAGCACGACCTGGACAGTGTAGTCGTCGCTGCCTGCTCCCCCCTCATGCACGAGACGACTTTCCGCCGCGCGGTGTCGGCGGTGGAAATGAACCCCTACCGCTGTGAGATGGCCAACATCCGCGAGCAGTGCTCGTGGGTACACGAGCACGAGCCTGCCTGCGCCACTGAAAAGGCCATTGAGATTGTGCGCACTGTCGTCGAGCGAGTTAGTCTGAACAGGGAACTGGTACCGTTCAACCTGCCGTTGACGAAGCGGGCGCTGATCATTGGCGGGGGGATCGCCGGGATACAGGCCGCGCTGGACATTGCCAATGCGGGCTTCCCTGTGGTGCTGGTCGAGCGGGAGGCTCGCCTGGGCGGGAAGATGGCCCGGCTTAGTGGGACTTATCTCAACTTCACCGCCGCGCCGGACCTGCTGGAGCGCAAGATCAAGCAGGTCTTGCATCACCCCCATATCCAGGTGTTGACCGGAGCGGAGGTACGCGAGGTCGAGGGATACGTGGGGAATTTCGAGGTGAGAGTAGGAAGTAAGCAAGTAGTGGATGAGGAACGAGGTGAGGAACGAGGAATGTCCTCATCTACTTATTCCTCATCTACTCCTTCTACTTTTGACGTAGGTGCGATTGTCGTGGCAACCGGCTGGGACTCCTACTCGCTGGGGCGGCTGCCCGAATACGGCGGTGGAGAGATCCCAGATGTGGTGGACGGGTTGGCGTTCGAGGAGATGTTGCGAGAATGCTCTCCCCCCCGAAACGGGGGGGGCGGGGGGGGTATCCGGCGGCCCTCCGACGGCAAGGTACCCCGTGAGGTGGTCTTCGTCCAGTGCGCCGGCTCTCGTGACCCAGAGCGGGGTGTGCCGTATTGCTCCAAAGTTTGTTGTATGTACGTCGCTAAGCAGGCGATGATGTTCAAGGAGTGTGTGCCGGAAGGGCAGGCCTACGTTTTTTACATTGACATCCGCTCGGCGGGCAAAGGGTACGACGAATATGTCCAGCAGGCGATGGAGGATCACGACATCCTGTACCTGCGGGGCAAGGTGAGCAAGATTTTTCGTGATGGGGATCAGGTGGTTGTGTGGGGGGCCGACACGCTGAGCGGCGTGCCGGTGGAGGTGGCGGCCGACCTGGTGGTGCTGGCGACGCCGATGATGCCCAGTCGGCAGGCGTTTGAGTTGGCGCGGACGTTGCGCGTTGGCATAGATCAGAACGGCTTTTTCAGCGAGGCGCACCCCAAGCTGCGTCCGGTCGAGAGTCTGACGGCGGGGGTGTTCCTGGCCGGAGCGGCGCAGGGACCGAAGGACATCCCGGAGACGGTGTCACAGGCCTCAGGCGCGGCGGCCAAAGTGCTGAAGATGTTCTCGCAGGATGAGATGACCCAGGAACCGACCGTGGCTTACGTCATCGAGGGGTTGTGCTCCGGGTGCGGCGTGTGTGTGGAGGCGTGTCCGTATGAGGCGCGGCAGATACACCCTGTTCGGGGTATCGCTACGGTCAACGCGGCACTGTGCCAGAACTGCGGGGCCTGCGTGGCGGCCTGCCCTAACAAGGCCAGCCGGATACATAACTGGACGCCGGATCAGATTCTGGCGATGGCGGATGTGGTGAGTTGGTAGGTTGGGAAATTGGTGAATTGGGAAACTGGTAAATTGGTAGATTGGTAGTTGGTCTCTGTCACCAATGTGCCAATCTACCAATGTACCAATCTACCAACACGGTGAAACGAGGAATTGACAAATGGCCGAAATATCATTTACAGACCAGGTAAACAGCCTCAGCGGGCAAACCATACAACTGTGTTACCACTGTCACAAGTGCACTGCTGGCTGCCCTGCCGCTTTTGCAATGGAATACGGGCCGGATCGTATCCTGCGCCTGATCCAGTTCGGGCAGCGGGAACGGCTACTGACCAGCCGGGATGCCTGGCTCTGCCTGGGGTGCGAGATGTGCGGAGCGTTTTGCCCCAATGAGATTGACATTGGCGAGGTGATGATCGCGCTCAAGGAAATGTCGGAAGAGACAGGCTATCGGGTGGAGGACTGCCAGCAGTTGCGAGAACTCCTGGCCGACTACCTGGTGCAGCGGCCGGAGGCGGTGATTGACGACCGGCTGTGCGCGGGCATCCAACGTCTCAACCACTTGAGCCAGACGATTACGACCGAGCACAACATCAGTGGTGATGATAACACCAACCGGCTGATCTGGAGCCAGAACCTGGAGCGTATCCCGCCCGGACTGGAGGGCAAACAAGGGGCCGAGATCGTTTACTTCGTTGGCTGTGTCGCGTCCTTCTTCCCGCGCAGTTATCGCGTGCCCCAATCGCTGACCTCCATCTTGGATACGAGCGGTGTTGATTTCACCACCCTGGGGGGGCAGGAGTGGTGCTGCGGCTATCCCCTGCTGTCAATGGGGCGGCTGGAACAGGCCAAGACGTTGATTCAGCACAACGTCGCCCAGGTCAAGGAACTCGGCGCTTCCCGCGTCGTCTTCGCCTGTCCTTCCTGCTATCACATGTGGAAGTTCGTCTATCCCGAAGTTCTGGGGGAGGAGATTGGCCTGGAGGTGCTGCACGCCACGGAGTTGTTGGAAGAATTGATCGAGCAGGGAGCCATTGAGTTGGGGGAGCTGGACCTGCGGGTGACCTATCACGACCCGTGTGACCTGGGGCGCAAGAGTCACGTCTTCGAGCCGCCCCGTCATGTGTTGCAGAGTATCCCCGGCCTTACCTTTGTAGAGATGAGCAGTTCGGGGCAGATCTCCGAGTGCTGCGGCGGTGGGGGCAACCTGGAGAGTTTCGATCCAGACGTTGTCTCCGAGGTCTCGTTGCGCCGGATTGACCGGGCCTGCGAGATTGAGGCCCAGGTCGTCACCTCCGCCTGCCAGCAGTGCGAGCGCACGCTGATGGCGGCAGTGCGCAAGAGCAAGGAGGCCCGTCGCGCCCGCGTGCGCGTGATGGACGTGACAGAGTTGGTGTGGAAAGCGATGCAGAAGGCTGAGTCAGAGTGAAGTGGAGGTGAGAAGATGAATGTGGATGTCTGGGGGCAACTGGCGCGTTATCGCCATGTAAAGTCTCTACCCAACGGTGCGCGGTTGCTGCTGCGCCCATTGTCGAAGGAGGACAAGGAAGGTCTGGTGGATCTCTTCGCCCGGGCAACGGGGGAGGACCTGGAGTACTTTCGCAGCGATGCCGGCGACAGGGCTGTGGTGGAAAGTTGGGTGGACAATCTGAATCTGAAGATCGTCTTCCCGCTGGTGGCCGTCGTGGACGGTAAGATCGTGGGAGATGCCACGCTGCACTTTGGCGAGCGGTATCACCGCCACGTCGCCTGGGTGCGCGTCTTCCTCGACCGCGTCTCCCGTCGCCAGGGCATCGGCATGTTGATGTTGCGCTGTCTGATTGATATTGCCCGACGGGTGGGGTTACAGCAGTTGTACGCCGAGATCGTGACTACCCAACCGCAGGTCATCAAGGCGTTTGAGGACCTGGGCTACCGGCACGAGGTCACGCTGCGCGACTACTTCATCACGGATGGCGGGGAGACGCTGGACATGGCGATTGTGGTACTGCGACTGGTGGATCATTCAGGCGAGTTCTGAGGTCTAGGAAAGCGGTATGACGGTGGAATTCTCTGAGAACGGCAAAGACAAGGTCGGCTCGGTACTGGTCGTCGGCGCGGGCATTGGTGGTATGCAGGCGTCGCTCGACCTGGCGGAGGCTGGGTTCAAGGTCTATCTGCTGGATAAAAAGCCGGCTATCGGCGGGGTGATGGCGCAACTCGACAAGACTTTCCCCACCAACGACTGCGCGATGTGTATCCTTTCGCCCAAGTTGGTAGAGTGTGGTCGACACCTCAACGTCGAGGTGATGACCTACGCCGAACTGGAGAGTGTCGAGGGGGAGCCGGGCAACTTCATAGCGCGCGTGCGCCAGAAGCCGCGCTACGTCGTGGTGGACGAGTGCACCGGCTGCGGCGATTGCGCGGTGGCCTGTCCCATTGTTCGCCTCGACCAGTTCAATGCCAATATGTCCGAACGGCGGGCGGCCTACAAACTCTACCCGCAGGCGATTCCTAACGCTTACGTCATCGAGAAGCGGGGGCGGGCTCCCTGCCGCGATGCCTGTCCGATTCATCAGCGGGCGCAGGGATACGTGGCGTTGATACGCGAGGGACGTTTCGCCGACGCCTATCGCACCATCCGCGAGGACAATCCCTTCCCGTCCATCTGCGGGCGGGTCTGCAACCACAAATGTGAGGACGCCTGCTCGCGGGGGCAGGTTGACGAGCCGGTCAACATCATGCGCCTGAAGCGTTTCGTCACCGACTGGGCGCTGGCCCATCCTGATGAGATTGACATTCCTCGGCTGGAGGTGGAGCCGACGGGTAAGCGAGTGGCTGTGGTTGGCTCTGGGCCAGCCGGGCTCACCTGTGCGCAAGATATGGTCAGGCTTGGCCATGACGTGACCGTCTTTGAGGCGCTGGCGGTGCCGGGTGGAATGATGCGGGTGGGCATTCCTTCTTACCGTTTGCCCTATGATCTGGTGCAGCGTGAGATTGACGACATCCTGGCGCTGGGCATCGAACTGGAACTCAACCACCGTGTGGATGACGTGACGGCTCTTCTGAGCGACGGCTATGACGCGGCCTTCGTCGCAGTGGGGGCGCACAATGGCGTCTGCCTGCCCATCCCCGGCGTGGACCTGCCCGAAGTGACGATGGCGACCGATTTCCTGCGCCAGGTGGCGTTGTTGGAGAAGACTTCGGAAGTCTCGGAAGACTTCCGAAGTCTCTTGGTCGAGGGGAGGCGTGTCCTGGTGATAGGCGGTGGCAACGTCGCGATAGATGCGGCGATGACGGCTGTGCGGCTGGGTGCTTCCTGGGTCGGGATGTCCTGCCTGGAGAGCCGCGAGACGATGCCAGCCCACGAGTGGGAGATACAGGACGCGCAGGAGGAAGGGATCGAGGTCTTGCCGTCCCATACATTCAAGGAGGTCACCTCCGCCGACGGACGTGTGACCGGCGTGCGTTGCGTCGAGATTGATTTCCGGGGCTTCGTCGAGGGGCGGCCCGACTTTGACGAGAAGCCGGACAGCGAGCACGTCATCGAGGCCGATGTGGTGATCTTTGCCATTGGGCAGCGTCCAGACGTCTCTTGTTTGCCGGACGAGGTCGAAAAGGTACGCGGGCGGTTCGCGGCGGTGGATGCGGTGACGCTGGCGACCAACGTGCCGGGGCTCTTCGCTGGTGGCGATGTGGTGACGGGGACCTCGTTCGTGGTAGACGCGATTGCGGCGGGGCACAAGGCGGCCTGTTCGATTGACGCCTACGTGCGTGGCGAGCCGTTGCCAGAGGCGGAGGCCGAGGTCGAGGTGGCGGAACTGACGGAGGAGGAGGCGCGGGCGAAGGTAGTCTCTGGCGAGGTCTCCGACGCGCCCCGTCACGAGGTCGCTAAACTTCCTGCGGCCGAGCGGGTGCAGGGCTTTCGCGAGGTCTATCCCGCCCTCACCGAGGAGGAGGCGCGTGCGGAGGCGGAGCGGTGTCTTTCGTGCGGTATCTGCTCCGAGTGTAACCAGTGCGTCTACGCCTGCCAGAAGCACTGTATTGACCACGATCAGCGCGAGGAGATCGTCGAACTGAACGTAGGGGCGGTCGTGTTGGTGCCGGGGTCGGAGACGATGCCCGGCGACATCCGGCCCGAGTTCGGCTACGGGCGATTGTCCAACGTCGTCACCAGCATCGAGTTGGAGCGCATGCTCTCGGCCTCCGGCCCGTGGGGCGGGGAGGTGCGGCGTCCCTCCGACGGTGAGCATCCGCGCAGGGTGGCCTTTATCCAGTGTGTTGGCTCCCGCGACATTTCGTGTGATCATGGGTACTGCTCCTCGGTCTGCTGCATGTACGCGACCAAGGAAGCGGTCATCGCCAGGGAGCACGATCCGAGGGTCGAGCCAACGATCTTCTACATGGACGTGCGCTCCTTCGGCAAGGGGTTTGAGAGCTACATCGAGCGGGCCGAACAGGAGTATGGGGTGCGCTACGTGCGCAGCATGGTCAGTGCGGTCACGGGGGCACCTGGGACGGGGAATCTGCGACTCAAGTACGCCACCGGCGAGGGCAAGAGCGTGGAGGAGGAGTTCGATCTGGTGGTGCTGTCGGTGGGGTTGATGCCGCCGGAGGGCACGCGGGAACTGGCAGAGCGGCTGGGGGTGGAGTTGAACGAATACGGCTTTGCCGAGCCGCCTCCCTTCGAGCCGGGGCAGACGACGCGGCCGGGTATCTTCGTTGCGGGTGCGTTCAGTGAGCCGAAGGACATTCCGGAGACGGTGGTCGAGGCTTCGTGCGCGGCGGCTCGGGCCTCGGCGCTGCTAGCTGACGTGCGCGACACACTGACTGAGAAGCAGGTGTGGCCGGAGGAGCGAGACGTCAGCAGAGAGCCGCCACGGGTGGGTGTCTTCATCTGTCATTGTGGCATCAACATCGGTGCTGTGGTGGACGTGCCTGACGTGGTCGAGTATGCCCGCACGCTGCCTTATGTGGCCTACGCCGAGGATAATCTGTACACTTGTTCGCAGGACACGCAGGAGCGTATTCGCGAGCGCATCCAGAAGTACGATCTCAACCGGGTCGTGGTGGCTTCGTGCACGCCGCTGACGCACGAGCCGCTGTTCCAGGAGACGCTTCGCGGGGCCGGGCTCAACCCGCATCTATTCCAGATGGCGAACATCCGGGAGCAGGACTCGTGGGTGCACAGGGGGGACCACGGGAGGGCGACGGAGAAGGCGAAGGACCTGGTGCGCATGGCGGTGGCGAAGGCGCGGAAACTGCGCCCTATTGAGCATGCCACCTTCGAGATAAACCACCGCGCGTTGGTCATCGGCGGGGGGCTGGCGGGGATGACGGCGTCGCTCTCCATCGCCGAGCAGGGGTTCGGTGTGACGCTGGTCGAGCGGGAGACCGAGTTAGGCGGCAATCTTCGTCACATCTACACGGCGCTGCCGAATACCGAATCTACGAATACCGAATTTACCAGTGACCCCCAGGCATTGCTGCGGCGAACCATCGAGGCGGTGTCGTCCAATCCGCGCATTTCGGTGCTGGCGGGGGCTGAAGTGGTGGACGTGGGCGGGTACCTGGGGCAATATCGCACTACGGTGAAGTTGGCCGGCGGACAGCAGGAGGAGGTACAGCACGGCGTGGTGGTGGTGGCGACGGGGGCGCGGCAGATGGAGCCGCGGGAGTATCTGTACGGCGAGCATCCCGGGGTTGTGACGCAGCGGGAACTTGAGGAAGTGATGAGTAGATGGGTAGGTGAGGGAAGTAATGAGGCCGCCTCATCTACTCCTTCCTCCGTCGTGATGATCCAATGCGTGGGCTCTCGTGACGAGGAGCACCCCTACTGCTCGCGCGTCTGCTGCACGGAGGCGATCAAGAACGCGCTGGCGATCAAAGAGCGCAACCCAGAGACGGAAGTGTACATTCTGTATCGCGACATTCGTACCTTCGGTTTCAAGGAGCGCTACTACCGCGAGGCGCGGCGGAAGGGCGTAGTCTTCCTCCAGTACGACAAGGACCAAAAGCCGGAAGTGCAGACCGAGGACGGGCGGCTGCATGTGAACATGGCAGTGCAGCCAGAGGGAGAGGTCTTCACGTTGGAGGCGGACCTGGTAGTACTGAGCGTAGGGATTGAGCCGAACGTGGACAACGAGACACTGGCCCAATTGCTCAAGACACCGTTGAACGAGGATGGTTTCTTCCTGGAGGCGCACGTGAAGTTGCGACCGCTGGACTTTGCGGCGGACGGGGTGTACCTGTGCGGGATGGCGCATAGCCCGCGTTTTCTGGATGAGGCGATAGCGCAGGCGCGTGGTGCGGCGGTGCGGGCGGTGAGGCTTCTAGCGAAGCAGGAGTTGGAGGCCACGCCAATCGTCGCCAGCGTCAAACCGAAGCGCTGCTCGGCGTGTGGCCTGTGCGTGGAGGTCTGCCCCTACGACGCGCGTGTGCTGGAGCCGGGGTGGCCCTATGCCGAGGTCATCGAGGTACTGTGCCAGGGGTGCGGGGCGTGCATCGTCGCCTGCCCGAACAAGGCCTGCCAGCAGAAGGGGTTCGAGGTGGGCCAGGTGTACGGGATGCTGGATGCGGTGGTACAGTGAACAATGAACAATGCATCAATGAACAATGAGCAAAAGGCGAAAGACGGCAGGAGTTGCCGATGCGTGAACTGGGCAGGGGATGCTGAATGGCTGAAATCGAACCGAGCCTTCTAAACGAGGAGGCGGAAGTGGGTGAGGGGCCTGTGGGGGCCGTGTTGGTCGTCGGCGCGGGCATTGGTGGTATGCAGGCGTCGCTCGACCTGGCGGAGGCCGGGTTCAAAGCCTATCTGCTGGACAAGAGCCCCGCCATCGGCGGCACGATGGCGCAACTCGACAAGACGTTCCCCACCAACGACTGCGCAATGTGTATTCTCTCGCCCAAACTGGTGGAGTGTGGCCGGCACTTCAACGTCGAGGTGATGACCTACGCCGAACTGGAGAGTGTCGAGGGCGAGCCGGGCAACTTCATAGCGCGCGTGCGCAAGAAGCCGCGCTACGTCGTGGTGGACGAGTGCACCGGCTGTGGCGACTGCGCAGCAGTCTGTCCCATCACCCGTTCAGACCAGTTTAACGCCGGTCTATCCGAGCGGCAGGCGGTCTACAGACTCTACCCCCAGGCGATACCCAACGCCTATGTCATTGAGAAGCGAGGCGTAGCTCCCTGCCGTGACGCCTGTCCCACCGGGCAGCGGGCGCAGGGCTACATCGCGCTGATCCGCGAGGGTCGCTTCGCCGATGCCTACCGCGCGATCAAGGAGGACAACCCCTTCCCCGCGGTCTGTGGGCGCGTGTGCAACCACGTGTGTGAGGACGCCTGCTCGCGCGGCAAGGTGGACGAGCCGGTCAGCATCATGGCGCTCAAGCGTTTCGTCACCGACTGGGCCTTCGAGCATCCTGAAGAGTGTGGGGGTGTGGGGGTGTGGGAGCGGCCGGAGGTCGAACCGACGGGCAAGCGTGTGGCCGTCGTCGGTTCCGGCCCGGCCGGCTTGACCGTGGCCCAAGACCTCAGGCTCAAGGGGCACGACGTGACGGTCCTCGAGGCGCTGCCGGTAGCCGGCGGCATGATGCGCGTCGGCATCCCCGCGTACCGGTTGCCCTACGACCTGTTGCAGCGCGAGATAGACGAGATCATAAACCTGGGCATTGATCTGAGACTGAATACCCGCGTGGACGACGTGGTGGCGCTGAAGGACAATGGCTACGATGCTGTCTTCGTGGGCATTGGTGCTCACGCCGAGACACCACTCCGCATCCCTGGCGTTGACCTGCTACAGGTACTTTCGGCGGTCGAGTTCTTGCGCGATGCCAGCCTGGAGCGCTACCCCGACCTGATGGGCAAGAAGGTGATCGTACTGGGCGGCGGTGATGTGGCGATGGACGCGGTCTGCACGGCATTGCGCATCGGCACGATGCAAGCCGATGAGAACGGAGGTGATCATCCCGAGGTGCGCATCACCTACCGCCGCACCGAGGCAGAGATGCCTGCTCGGGAGGACGAGGTCCGCCAGGCCAAAGAGGATGGCGTGATCTTCGACTGGCTGGTCTCGCCGGCGGAGGTGGTGGCCAGCGAGGAGGGCAACGTCTGCGGTTTGGGCTGCATCCGCATGGAATTGGGCGAGCCGGATGAGAGTGGGCGTTGTCGTCCGCTCCCCATCGAGGGGTCAGAGTTTCTGATGGACGCCGACGTGGTCATTTCGGCCATCGGCGCCCGTCCCGATCTGGAGTGCATCCCGGAGAGCATCGAGCGGACGTCCAATGGCCGTCAGATCGCCGTGGACGAGAACACGATGGAAACCAGCGTCGAGGGCATCTTTGCCGCTGGCGACGCGGTGACCGGGATGGCCTTCGTGGTGGACGCCATCGGCGCCGGGCATAAGGCCGCGCGGGCGATGGATGCCTACCTGCGGGGTCAAGACCTTTCGCAAGACCCTTCGGGTTTCGGAAAACCCGAAGGGTCTAAGGTGGCTGAATTGACCGAGGAGGACATCGCCCGCAAGCGGGCCGCCGGACAGATCGTGGAAGGCCACCGCCCCCATACTCTGGAAGTATCGCCGGACGAGCGCGTCCATAGCCTCTGCGAGGTGTGTGGGCCGATGACCGAGGAACAGGCCGTCGCCGAAGCGAAACGCTGCTTGCAGTGTGGCGTCTGCTCCGAGTGCCTGCAGTGCGTGTACGCCTGCCAGAAGCACTGCATTGACCACGATATGCGGGAGGAGATCGTCGAACTGAACGTGGGCGCGGTCGTGCTGGTGCCGGGGGCGGAGACGATGCCCGGCGACGTGCGGCCCGAGTTCGGGTACGGGCGACTGTCGAACGTGGTCACCAGCATCGAGTTCGAGCGTATGCTCTCGGCCTCCGGGCCGTGGGGCGGGGAGGTGCGGCGTCCCTCCGACGGTGAGCATCCGCGCAAGGTGGCTTTCATCCAGTGTGTTGGCTCCCGTGACATCTCGTGTGATCATGGGTACTGTTCCTCGGTCTGCTGCATGTACGCGACCAAGGAGGCGGTCATTGCCAGGGAACACGACTCCAACGTAGAGCCGACCATTTTCTACATGGACATCCGCTCCTTCGGCAAGGGGTTCGAGGGATACATCGAGCGGGCCGAAGAGGAGTACGGGGTGCGCTACGTGCGCAGTATGGTGAGTGCGGTGACGGAGGCACCTGGGACGGGGAATCTGCGGCTGAGTTACGCCACTTCCGAGGGTAAGAACATTGAGGAGGAGTTCGATCTGGTGGTGTTGTCGGTGGGGTTGAGGCCTCCGGAGGGCACGCGGGAACTGGCAGAACGGTTGGGAGTGGAGTTGAACGAATATGGTTTTGCCGAGTCGCCCCCCTTCCGTCCAGGGCAGACGACGCGGCCGGGCATCTTCGTTGCGGGCCCGTTCAGTGAGCCGAAGGACATTCCGGAGACGGTGGTCGAGGCTTCGTGCGCGGCTGCTCAGGCCTCGGCGCTGCTAGCTGGGAGCCGTGGTTCGCTGGTGCAGGAGGTCGCTTATCCGCCGGAGCGGGATGTGAGCGAGGAGGAAGCGCGGGTAGGCGTTTTTGTCTGTCATTGTGGCATCAACATCGGCGCTGTGGTGGACGTGCCGGAGGTGGTCGAGTACGCGGCCAATCTGTCGGGGGTGGTCTACGCCGAGGAAAATCTCTATACCTGTTCACAGGACACGCAGGAGCGCATGCGGGAGCAGATCGAGGAGCATGGGCTGAACCGGGTCGTGGTGGCTTCGTGTACGCCGCGCACGCACGGGCCGTTGTTCCAGGAGACGATTCGGGGGGCGGGGCTGAACCCGCACCTATTCGAGATGGCGAACATCCGGGAGCAGGACTCGTGGGTGCATAGGGGCGACCACGGGAGGGCGACGGAGAAGGCGAAGGAATTGGTGCGCATGGCAGTGGCGAAGGCACGGAAACTGCACCCCATCGAGCATGCCACCTTCGAGATAAACCACCACGCGCTGGTCATCGGCGGCGGACTGGCGGGGATGACGGCGGCGCTCTCCATTGCAGAGCAGGGGTTCGGTGTGACGCTGGTCGAGCGGGAGGCAGAGTTGGGAGGGAATCTGCAACACATCCTCATCGGGCTCCCCAACGAAGACCCCCGGTTGGGTGATCCCCAGGCGTTGCTGCGGCAGACGATTGAGGCGGTGTCGTCCAATCCGCGCATTTCGGTGCTGACGGGCGCGGAGGTGGTGGGCGTGAGTGGGTATCTGGGGCAGTATCGGACGAGGGTGAGGCTGGCCGACGGGCGGCAGGAGGAGGTGGAGCACGGCGTGGTGGTGGTGGCGACGGGGGCGCGGCAGATTGAGCCACGGGAGTATCTGTACGGCGAGCATCCTGGGGTTGTGACGCAGCGGGAACTTGAGGAAGTGATGAGTAGATGGGTGGATGAAGGAAGTAATGAGGCTGCCTCATCTACTCCTTCCTCCGTCGTGATGATCCAGTGCGTGGGTTCCCGCGACGAGGAGCACCCCTACTGCTCGCGCGTCTGCTGCACGGAGGCGATCAAGAATGCGCTGACGATCAAAGAGCGCAACCCAGAGACGGAAGTGTACATTCTGTATCGCGATATTCGTACTTTTGGCTTCAAGGAGCGGTACTATCGCGAGGCACGGCGGAAGGGTGTGGTATTCTTGCAGTACGACAAGGACCGCAAGCCCGAGGTGTTGGCTGCCTCATCTACTTCCTCTACTTCCTTGCGCGTGGAGGTGATCGTTCAGCCGGAGGGGGAGACATTCACGCTTGGTGCGGACCTGGTGGTGTTGAGCGCGGGGATCGAGCCGAACGTGGATAACGAATCGCTGGCGCAACTGCTCAAGGTGCCGTTGGACGAGGATGGGTTCTTCCTGGAGGCACACGTGAAGTTGCGACCGCTGGACTTTGCGGCGGACGGGGTGTATCTGTGCGGTATGGCGCATAGCCCGCGTTTTCTGGATGAGGCGATAGCGCAGGCGCGTGGTGCGGCGGTGCGGGCGGTGAGGCTTCTAGCGAAGCAGGAGTTGGAGGCCACGCCGATCATCGCCAGCGTCAATCCGTTGCTGTGTTCAAACTGCGGTCAATGTGTAGAGGTTTGCCCCTACGACGCGCGTGTGCCAGTACCGCCTCCTTCCCCTCCTCTCGAGGCGGGGGGCAAGGGGGGATACGTGCGGGTTATAGACGTTTTGTGCCAGGGGTGCGGGGCGTGCATCGTCGCCTGCCCGAACAAGGCTTGCCAGCAGAAGGGGTTCGAGGTGGGGCAGGTGTACGGGATGCTGGATGCGGTGGTACAGTGAACAATGATGCGATGAAGAAACCGGGTTTTTCGGAAAGAACCTGGTTTCTAATGGGCAAGCGGTGATGGTGCGTGGTGATTGGGCGTGAGGAGTTAAGACAGGGAACTGCTGTCGTGTGAACTCAGTGGCTGGTGAAGGGACTGTTGGATGGCTGAAATCGAGCCGAGCCTTCTAAACGAGGAGATGGAGGTGAGTCAGAAGCCCGTGGGTGCTGCGTTGGTCATCGGCGGCGGCATTGCTGGCATTCAGGCCGCGCTCGACATCGCCGACGCGGGCTACAAGGTCTACCTGGTCGAGCGTGAGCCCTCCGTCGGTGGGCGCATGGCGCAACTGGATAAGACCTTCCCTACCCTGGACTGTTCCTCTTGTATCCTGACCCCCAAGATGGTAGACGTGGGCCAGCATCCCAACATCGAGTTGATAACCTACTCTGAGGTCGCCGCTGTCGAGGGAGAGGTAGGGGCGTTCCACGTGACGGTGAAGAAGAAGCCGCGTTACGTGGATGTGGACAAGTGCACTGGTTGTGGCTCGTGCGCGGCGGCGTGCCGGATGAAGGGGCGTGTGATCAGTCGCTTCGACGAAGGTATCGTCAAACGCTCGGCCATCTATGTCCCCTTTCCCCAGGCGGTGCCGCTCAAGTACACCGTTGACCCCACCGCCTGCCTGTACCTGACGCGAGGCAGGTGCGGCAAGACTTTCCTGTGCAAGGAAGCCTGTCCTGCCGGCGCGATTGATTTTGAGCAGCAGGAGGAATTCGTGGACCTGGAGGTGGGGGCGATCATCGTCGCCACCGGCTACGACCTGATTGACCCCCGTACCAAGCCGGAGTTCGGCTACGGAGTTTACCCGGAGGTGATGACCGGCATCGAGTTTGAGCGGCTTTCGTCCGCCTCCGGTCCCACGATGGGTGAGATCATCGTCAACGGCAAGGAGCCGAAAGACGTCGTCTTCATCAAATGCGTGGGCTCCCGCGACCCGCACACTGGCGTCCCCTACTGTTCCCGTGTCTGCTGCATGTACACGGCCAAGCATGCCCACCTGGTGCGAGATAAGATCCCCGATGCCCGCATCACCGTGTTCTACATGGACGTGCGGGCCTTCGGCAAGGGGTACGAGGAGTTCTACGACAGGGTGAAGCATGAGCGAGTGCTCTACCGGCGTGGGGAGCCTGCGGAGATCTATCGAGACAGCCAGCGGGGGGGTAAGTTGGTTGTGCTGGCCGAGGACACGCTGCTGGGGAAGCCCATCGATGTCGAGGCTGACCTGGTGGTGTTGGCGACGGCGGTCGTTCCGCGAAACGATGCATCGGAGGTGGCGGCGCTGTTTTCTTCCCCCACCGGGGAAGGGCTGGAACGCTCCCCGGACGGCTTTTTCCAGGAGGCGCATCCCAAGTTACGCCCGGTGGACACCCTATTGGATGGTGTGTTTCTGGCGGGTTGCTGCCAGGGGCCCAAGGATATCCCGGACACGGTCGCGCAGGCAAAGGCAGCCGCTTCTTCAGCGCTGGGAGTACTGGCGCGGTGTGAGAAAACCAGACCGGCATAGCAGGGTGGAGGGAAGCGAGGATGGCATTGAAGACAGGGCCGATGGCCGAGCAATTGGAACTCTTTGGCTGTATCCAATGCGGCAAGTGCACCGGTGGCTGTCCGGTGGCACGTAAGACGGTGCTCAACATCCGTAGCCTGATTTACAACATGCTGGTGGAGCCGGAAGTGGACGTGAACGCGCACCCGGAGTTATGGGACTGTACCTGCTGCTTCAATTGCGTCGAGCGCTGCCCCAAGGATGTGCGGCCGGCTGAGTTGATCATTGGGCTGCGGGGCCAATTGGTGGAGAGCGGGCGTATCCCGGAGACCATCGGGACGGCGCTGATGGGCATCTTCCGCCAGGGGAACCCCAGCGGCATTGCGCGGGAGGATCGCGCAGCCTGGGTCAACGGAGACCTGACAGGTTTTCCGAAACCTGTCAGGTCTGCGCAGGATGGATGCGAGATGCTCTACTTCGTGGGCTGCATTCCCTCGTATGACCCGCGCGTGCAGGTTGTCCCTCGCGCATTGGTGAGGGCTTTTGCGGCGGCCGGGCTGGACTTCGGCACGTTGGGCACCGAGGAGAGTTGCTGCGGCAACGAGGTGCGGCGTATGGGCGAGGTGGGGCTGTTTGAGATGCTGGTCGAGGAGAACGGTGAGTTGATCCGCAGTGTGGGTGCAAGCCGGTTGGTGACCACCTCCCCCCACTGTTTTAACACCTTCAAGAACGAGTATGGTCTGGACGGGATGGAGGTACTGCACTACACGCAACTCATCGCCGAACTGATTGAGCAGGGCCGATTGGAGTTTGGGGGTGTGGGAGTTTGGGGGGAGGGAGTGAATAAGACGGTTACTTACCACGATCCCTGCTTCCTGGGTAAGCAGAACCACATCTTTGATGAGCCGCGCGCCATTCTGAAGGCCATCCCTGGCGTCAAATTGGTGGAGATGGATCGCAGCCGGGAACGCAGTCTGTGCTGCGAGGGGGGCGGCGGGCGGATGTGGGTCGAGGGGACCAACTTGGAAGAGCGGTTGGCTTTCCAGCGGGTGCACGAAGCGGCCGAGACGGGGGCCGAGGTTCTGGCTGTGGCTTGCCCCTTCTGCCTGCTGACGTTGGAGGACGCGGTCAAGGTGCAGGGGCTGGATGAGAAGTTGCAGGTGATGGATATTATGGAGTTGGTGGATCTGGCGCTATGAGTTCGTGATTCGTGACTCGTACTTCGTAGATTCGGGGCTTGAGGGACGTGTAGCCGAATATACGAATCTACGGACTTCGAATTTACGAATCTACCAAAGGGTGAACGGAGATATGGAGCCACAACCCCGTGTCGGAGTTTATATTTGCCATTGCGGCGTGAACATCTCTGCGATGGTGGATGTGGAGCAGGTGGCAGAGTTCGCGGCGACCCTGCCTGGCGTCGTCGTGGCTCGCGATTACCTGTACATGTGCTCCGATCCCGGTCAGATGCTGATCCGGCAGGACATAAAGGAATGGGATCTGAACCGGGTTGTGGTGGCTTCCTGCTCGCCCCGCATGCACGAGCCGACTTTCCGGGGGGCAGCGCAGCAGGCGGGCCTGAACCCGTACCTGGTGGAGATGTCCAATATCCGGGAGCAGTGCTCGTGGGTACATACCGACCGGGAGAAGGCTACGGAGAAGGCAAAGTTGCTGGTTGCCTCGGCCGTGGCCAAGGTGGCCCTGCTGGAACCTCTGAAGGAACGAGAGGTTGGGGTCACGTCAGGCGCGGTCGTCATTGGTGGGGGCGTCGCCGGGATGGCTGCCGCCCTCGATGTGGCCAATGCTGGCTTCCCGGTCTACCTGGTGGAGAAGAGCGATCACCTGGGCGGGCGCGTGGCGGACCTGGACCGCGTCTTCCCGACTTTGGAGTCTGTGGCAGAACTGCTGGGGCCGCTGATCGAGCGCGTCCAGGATCATCCCAATGTTACCGTCCTGCTCAATGCGCAAGTGACGGGTGTAGAGGGGTACGTGGGGAATTTCACTGTCAAGATCGGTAAACTGGTAGATTGGGAAACTGGTAAATTGGTAGAGGAGACGAGCATTGACCAATCTACCAATTTACCAATTTGCCAATCTGTCGACGTGGGTGCCATCATCGTCGCCACGGGCTACGATGTCTTCGACCCGCATCGCAAACCCGAGTTGGGCTACGGCCAGTATCCCAACATCATCACGTCGCTGGAGATGGAGCGGCGTTTGGCCACAGAAGACCTGACAGGTTTTCCGAAACCTGTCAGGTCTGTGGCCTTTATCCAGTGCGTGGGCTCGCGGGACGCGCAGGTGGGCAACCTGTATTGCTCGCGGGTGTGCTGTATGTACACCGCCAAACAGGCCCGCCTGGTGCGGGAACTTCTGCCCGAGGCCAACGTGACGGTTTTTTTCATAGACGTGCGGGCCTTTGGCAAGGGAGCTGAGGAGTTCTACGACGAAGTGCGGGCGAAGCGAGTGCTCTACCGGCGAGGGAACGTATCGGAAATCTACCGGCGCGACGGCCGGGTGGTGTTGTTGGCGGAGGATACGCTATTGCACCGTCCCGTCGAGTTCGAGGCGGACCTGGTCGTGCTGGCGGTAGGGATGGAGCCCCGCTCTGATGCTGGTGGTCTCTCCAACCTGCTCAAACTGCCGCGCTCGTCCGATGGCTTCTTCATGGAGTCACACCCCAAGTTGCGGCCCGTAGACACGGTGGTGGACGGCGTCTTCCTGGCGGGCTGCTGCCAGGGGCCGAAAGATATTCCCGATACGGTGGCCCAGGCGAAGGCGGCGGCCTCCTCGGCCCTCATCCCCCTCATTCGGGGCACGGTGCCGGTGGAATCGGCGACGGCGGTGGTGGATGTGGAGGAGTGCGCCGGGTGCGGGATGTGTGTGGAGGTGTGTCCCTTTGGTGCGCCGGCCCTCGACCCGTTTTGGTCCGTCTCGCGGATCAACGCGGTGCTCTGTAAGGGATGCGGGGCATGCGCCGTCACCTGTCCCTCCAAGGCCATCCGCATGCAGCACTTCACCGCCGAGCAGATTATGGCGCAGGTGGATGCGCTGATTAGCGGTCCAACCAACCAACCAACCAACCAACCAACTAACCAACCAACCAACTAACTAACCAACTTCCAAGGGGGCAATATGGCTGAAACTGGCTTCGAACCCAAAATCGTCGCCTTTCTGTGCAACTGGTGCACGTACACGGGGGCCGACCTGGCGGGCACGTCGCGCATCCAGTACCCGCCCAATGTGCGCATCATCCGGTTGATGTGCTCCGGATCGGTGGATCCCACTTACGTGCTCAAGCCGCTCCTGGATGGGGCCGACGGCGTCCTCATCGGCGGCTGCCACCCCGGTGATTGTCACTACCAGTCGGGGAACTACAAAGCCCGGCGGCGCATCATCGCGCTTAAGGAGATCCTCAAGAACGCTGGTTTCGACGAGGACCGGGTCTGGCTGCGCTGGATCAGTGCCAGCGAGGGGGGGCGCTTTGCCGAGACGGTCACAAAGATGACCGCGGCGATGAAGGAGAAAGGCCCTAACCCGATGCGAGGGAAGTGGGCAGTGTGAGGTGGTAGACTGGTAAATTGGGAAACTGGTAAATCGGTAGACTGGGAGTGACCAATTTACCAATCTACCAATGTATCAACCTTTCAACGCGAGGAGATAATTTATGAGAACCACAATAATACCGGTTGAGAACAACGATACGCTGGCCGCAGTGCGTGGATTCCTCAAGCGGCTGTTGGAGGCTGAGGTGGTGGACGCGCTCCTGGTGCCGATGGAGACCCCTGCCGGCGCTATCACCCCGGCGCTGGTGGCCGACCCCGGCTTGTTGGACGCGGCCAACCCGCTGGCCCCGGTGATGGGGCTGAATGCGGCGCGTGTGGCAGGTCCCGTCTCCGTCCGCGAGCCTCGGGGGCGCATCGGCGTGGTGTTGCGCCCATGCGAACTGCGGGCACTGGTGGAACTGCTCAAACTCCAGCAGGCCAGCCTGGACGACATGGTGACCATCGGCGTGGACTGCCTGGGCACCTACGACGTGCCGGTCTACAACGCAATGCAGGCGGACAGTGGGGTGGATATGGCGGCGCTGCTGGCGACCGCCCAGAGCGGCGAACTGGCCCCGCAGGAGGGGTATGTATTCCGCGACGCCTGCCAGATGTGCGAGAAGCCCCATGTCGAGGAGGCCGAAGTCACGCTGGAACTGTTCGGCGCGGACCTGGCTGCCGGTATCCCGGTGAGCCTGTCCGATGAGGTGGCTGATAAACTGGGGATGGATAGTGTGGAAGCGGAAGGAAACCAGGCTACTAAGAAAGAACCTGGTTTCAAGAGGGCCGAGGTGGTGGACAAGGTAGTCGCAGCCCGCACCCAGGTGCGTGACGCGCGCTTCGCCGAGATGCGCCAGCGGCTCGAGCAGGAAGGCGTCGAGGGGGTCTTCGCTGCCTGCGTGCGCTGCCACAACTGCATGACCGTCTGCCCCATCTGCTATTGCAAGACCTGCCTGTTCAAGAGTCCCGTCTTCGACCACGAGCCGATGCAGTACATGAACTGGGCACAACGTAAGGGGGCCTACCGGCTGCCAGCCGATACGATGCTCTTTCACCTGACCCGTCTCAACCATATGGTGCTTTCCTGCATTGGCTGCGGGATGTGCACCAGCGACTGTCCGTCGGAGTTGCCGGTCGGATTGGTTTTCCGCACCATCGGGCAACAGGTGCAGGCGGTGTTCGATTATGTGCCTGGTCGCAGCGTCGAGGATCCCCTGCCGCTCGTCACCTTCCGCGAGGATGAGTGGACGGAAGTGGGGGAGGAGTAGATTCGTGAGTCGTGATTCGTAAATTCGGGATAATCTGAGATACGAATCTACGAACCTACGAATTTCCGAATCTACCAGCCTTCCGAGCAAGGAGAGATATATGGAGACCGAGAAACAATCTGAAGTAACCGACGCTGAGTTGATCCCAGTCTACATCATGGGGAAGCAATACATGGTGCCGCCTACGCTGACGATCATGAAGGCGATGGAGTACGCGGGCTACAAACTGATCCGGGGTGTGGGCTGCCGGGGAGGCTTCTGCGGAGCGTGCGGCACAGCCTACCGTGTCATGGGCGATCCGAAGCTCTACTTTGGGTTGGCCTGCCAGACGGTGGTGCAGCCGGGCATGTACCTGGCGCAAATTCCGTTTTTCCCGGCCCAACGGGCCACGTACGACATCACCCAACTGGAGCCTACTGCGACCACCCTGTTCACCATCTACCCAGAGTTGCTGCGTTGCCTGGGCTGCGGGGCCTGTACCAAGGCCTGCCCCCAGGAGATTGACGTGCGGATGTATATGGCGGCCGGGATGAAGGGTGACATCGCCAAGATGGCTGACTTGTCGTTCGACTGTATCATGTGTGGGTTGTGCGCGGTCCGCTGTCCGGCTGAAGAGGCCCAGTACAACATCGCCATCCTGGCCCGCCGTCTATACGGTCGCTACCTGGCGCCACGGTCCGAACATCTACGTGAGCGTTTGGAGGAGATTGAGGCCTGCAAGTTCGACGCCGAGATGGAGGAGTTAAAGGGCCTCAACAAGGAAGAACTGACCGCGCGGTACAAAGCGCGGGACATTGAGCCCAAGTAAGAAACCAGGTTTTTCAGAAAAAACCCGGATTCTGGGAGGAGGAATGAGTGAGAATGAGCGGTTATCCGCCTGAGATGCAGGAATTTATCCATAAGGTCGAGGCCACCCGCACCCGGCGGCTGAAAGAGACCTTCCCAGCGATGAGCATGGAGGAGCGAGAGGCTATCCTTGAGGCTTTCCATCCTGATTACAAGGAAGAGACCTTCCATGCCATCCGGGTGGGAGTCAGCAAGGGGCAGCGCATGCCCATTGAGTTGGCCGACATCGTCGAAGGACGACCTCATATCAGCCCCGATTTCGACCTGGGTGCTTCCGCGGCCGAGACCGACGTGCTGGTCATTGGCGGTGGTGGCGCAGGGGCTTCGGCGGCGCTCCTGGCGCAGGAGAACGGAGCCAGAGTCACCCTGGTGACCAAGTTGCGCTTCGGCGACGCCAACACGATGATGGCCCAGGGTGGCATCCAGGCCGCCGACCGGCCTAATGACAACCCTGCCATCCATTACCTGGATGTCATCGGTGGCGGCCACTTCACCAACGTCCCCGAACTGGTCGAGGCGCTGGTGGTGGACGCACCCTTCGTCATCAAGTGGCTGGAAGACCTGGGGATGATGTTCGACAAGAAACCCGATGGGACGATGATGGAGGAGCACGGCGGCGGCACCAGCCGCAAACGCATGCACTCGGCGCGGGACTATAGCGGGGCGGAGATCATGCGCACGCTGCGGGACGAGGTGCGCAACCGGGAAGAGGATGGTTCGACTGGGCTCACCACAGGCATCACCGTGATCGAGTTCGCCCCCGTTGTCGAACTGGTGTTGGATGATGAGGGGCAGATCGCCGGTGCGGTGGTGGTGAATCTGGAGACGGGGGCCTATCTTTTCATCAAGGCCAAGTCGGTGGTACTGGCGACTGGCGGGGGTGGACGACTGCATTACCAGGGCTTCCCTACGACCAACCACCACGGCGCGACCGCTGATGGGGTTGTGTTGGCCTACCGGGCCGGCGCGCCGCTGGGCTATCTGGAATCTATGCAGTACCATCCCACTGGTGCGGCTTTCCCGGAGCAAATCGTCGGTCTGTTGGTGACGGAGAAGGTGCGTGGGCTGGGGGCTCAGCCGGTCAACAAATTCGGCGAGCAGTTTGTCTATCCGCTGGAGCCCCGGGACGTGGAGGCGGCGGCCCTTATCCGGGAGTGCGCCCCCCCGCCTTCCCCCCCAGAGTTGGGGGGGACTGAGGGGGGGCAGGGAGGGAGAGGCAACGGCACCATCACTCCCACCGGGCAGCCTGGAGTGTGGCTGGATTCGCCGATGATCGAGATGCTTCGTGGTCCCGGTACTATCCAAAGAGCCCTGCCGGCGATGGTGCGCCAGTTTGGACGCTTCGAGATAGACATCACGAAGGAGCCGATGCTGGTCTACCCCACCCTCCACTACCAGAATGGTGGTGTGCAACTGCGGGCCGATTGCTCCACCGAGATACCTGGCCTGTTCATCGCTGGCGAGGTGAGCGGTGGCGTGCACGGCCACAACCGGCTGATGGGCAACTCTCTGCTGGAGATTACCGTTTTCGGGCGGCGCGCTGGTTGTTCGGCGGCGGCCCACGCGCAGCAGGCGAAACTGGGGAAACCCACGCTGGCCCACGTGGAGGCCTGGAACCGGGAGTTGGAGGAGGCCGGGGTGGACACGGGGGTAGTTTCACCCATCCTGCTGCCTGATTATACGCGACATGTATGAGTGGTAGATTGGGAAACTGGTAGATTGGTAGACTGGGAGTGACTTATTGACCAGTTTACCAATTTACCAATCTACGAGTCTACGAATTTACCAACTAAGGAGAAGCACGTCTATGCGCAAGGAGCCTGTCGGCGCTGTGCTGGTCGTCGGTGGCGGTGTGGGAGGGATGCGGGCGGCGATTGACCTGGCCGAGGCCGGGTTGAAAGTCTACCTGGTGGAGAACATGCCCTGGCTGGGTGGTCGAGTGGCCCAACTGGGCTACATGTTCCCCACCCACGACTGTGTCCTCTGCCGGGGTACTTCTGACCACGGCTATGGCTGCACGCGACCGGCCATCTCACCGGCTTTACTGGATCACAATCTGCATCCTAACATCGAGATCCTCACTAACACTGACCTGATAAACCTGACGGGATATGCCGGGGATTTCACGGTGACGCTGCGTCACCGTCCCACATACGTGGATGTCAAGCGGTGCATCAACTGTGGTTTATGTGAGGGTGCTTGCCCAGTGTCTTTACCCAGCCCGTTCCAGATGGGATTGTCGGTCCGCAAGGCGATCTATAAGATGTCGCCGCGCGCGTTGCCGGATGCTTACGTCGTGGACAAGGTGCCGCGCTGTGACACCTGTCGCCGCTGTGAGACCGTCTGTCCTACCAACGCGGTGAACCTGGACGAGCAGGAGACCGAGCGCGATCTTCGCGTCAGCGCCGTCATCCTTTCGCTGGGTTATGAGATATCGGACCCAACCGAGTACGAGGAACTCGGATTCGGGCGCTATCCCAACGTCATCCACTCGATGCAGTACGAGCGGCTGGTCAGCCGCTCCGGGCCGACAGAGGGCATCGTGATGCGTCCCTCCGACGGCAAACTGCCCCAGCGTATTGCCTGGCTTCAGTGTGTGGGCTCCCGGGATCAGAAGCACCCTTACTGCTCGTCCGTCTGCTGTATGTACGCTACGAAAGAGGCTATGCTCGCCAAGCAGCGCATCGAGGGTGTCCACTGCCAGATCTTCATGATGGACGAGCGGGCCTTTGGCAAGGAATTCAATACCTACTACGAGCAGTCGCAGAAGCAATATGGGGTGGAATATACGCGCTGCCGCATTTCGACAGTCGTGGAGGATACAGAGACACACGACCTGGTCCTGCGTTATCCAGATGAGGATGGCAAGTTCGTTGATAGTCGTTTCGACATGGTGGTGCTCTCGGTGGGGGCGCTGCCACCCCGTGGATCCCGCGATCTGGCTGACCTGTTGGGGATTGAACTGAATACTTACGGCTTCTGCGCGACGGATAAATTCGCCCCACTGGAGACGAGCAGGTCCGGCATCTACGTCTGTGGGGCGTTTGCCTCGCCCAAGGAAATCTCGGAGACGATCCTGGATGCGGCCGGCGCAGCCGGTGACGTGATGCGATTACTCTCCAGCGAGGTTGGTGCGCAAGTCTACGAGCACGAGTATCCATTCCTCATGGGTGGGGAAACTCCGTCCTTGCCGCCAGAGCGGGATGTGGCGGGGGAGGAGCCCCGTGTTGGTGTGATCATCTGTCGTTGCTACCCAAGCATCGCGGGGATTGTGGATACGGATGCACTGGCCGATTTCGCCGCGGGTTTACCCGGTGTGGTTCACGTCGAGACGACGGACTACGCCTGCCTGGAAGAGGGTCAGGAGCAGATCCGGCAAGCGCTTCAGACTTCGGGAGCCTCGAAAGACTCCCGAAGTATCAACCGGGTGGTCGTGGCGGCTTGTAGCCATCGCACCCACGAGTCGCTATTTCAGCGCATCGTCCGCCAGGCTGGGCTGAACCCATACCTGCTGGAGATGGCGAACATCCGCGAGCATTGTGCATGGTCTCACGTGGACGATCCGGCGGGGGCTACCCGGGCAGCGAAAGAGTTGGTGCGCATAGCGGTGGCTCGGGTGCGGCTGGCCGAACCGGTGCACAAGCAGGCCATTGAGCCTGTCCGGCGTGCGCTGGTGATCGGAGGTGGCGTCTCTGGTATGACGGCGGCGCTGAACATCGCCGACGCCGGATACGACGTCACGCTGGTGGAGCGGGGGCCGGGGTTGGGCGGCAACCTGCAGCACGTCTATTACGTCGCCGAAGGGGATAACCCTCAGCGCCTGCTGCGCGATCTCACCAACCGGGTGATGGGCCACCAGCGGATTGACGTCCTTATGCGCTCGGAGGTGATCGTGCATGAGGGCAGCGTGGGCGCGTTCCGTTCCACGGTGCGTACCCCCCCCGAAGCGGGGAGGAGAACAGGCGAGGTGGAAGTCGAGCACGGCGTGACTATCATTGCTACCGGCGGGCAGGAGTGGCGGGGAGACGTATACTTGCTCGGTCAGGACGAGCGAGTCGTCACCTCCCTCGACCTGGAGGAGATCATCACCCACCGGCCGGAGCAGATCGTGGGTTTGAAGGAGGTCGTGTCCATCCAGTGTGTGCGCCGGCCCGGTGAGGTCGAGTATTGCAGCCGGATATGTTGCACGAACACGATGAAGAATGCCATCCGCATCAAGTTGCTCAACCCAGACTGCCGGGTGGTCGTTCTTTACAAGGATATCATCACCTACGGGTTCAGAGAGATGTTCTACACCGAGGCACGGGAGCGGGGGACCATTTTCGTCCGCTACGACGAGGCCCACATGCCGCAGGTACGGGTAGATGATCAAGGGAAACTGGAGATTGTGGCCTGGGAGCCCTCTCTACGGCAGGAGATTGTGCTGCACCCCGGCCTGCTGGCGTTGAGCATGGCGATTGAGCCGCCGGAGGGGACAGGGAACTTGGCTCACATACTGGACGTGCCGCTTTCTGCTGAGGGCTTCTTTATGGAGGCTCATCTCAAGATGCGCCCGATGGATATGGCGCGGGAGGGGATTTTCATCTGTGGGATGGCCCATTATCCCAAGTTCATTGAGGAATGCATCACCAACGCGCAGGCGGCGGCGGGCAGGGCGATCACGATCCTTTCCCAGCCACGGCTGTACTTCGGCGGCGTTGTCTCGGTGGTGGATCAGAGCAAGTGCGTGGGCTGTCTAACCTGCGTGCGCGTCTGCCCCTTTGAGGTCCCCAAGGTGCGGTACTCGGATGTAGGGGTGGGGGAGATCAAGGGAGCGGCGTACATTGACCCGGCGGTATGTACGGGGTGCGGCACCTGCGCGGCGGAGTGTCCGGCCAAGGCGATCCAGTTGGTTGCCTATCGGGACGAGCAGATTATGGGGCTGCCGCTGGGAACGTGGGCGGAAAGAGCCGTTAGCCGTTAGCAATTAGCAGTTAGCGAGTGACAAATGGCGCATCACGTTTTACGAAGAGGTGTCAATGACTGAGCGGGATGAGGCAAGCAACGGGTTTGAGCCTGAAATCACTGTCTTTATGTGTATCTATTGTGCGTATATGGCCGTTGATACGGCCGGTGCGCTGCGTATCAAGTACCCGGCCACCATCAAGTTGGTGAAGTTGCCATGTACGGGCAAGACGGACGTGCGCTACCTGCTGGAGGCGTTCGAGCAGGGGGCCGACGGTGTGTGTGTGGTGGGATGCCCGATCGGCAACTGCCACCACGTGAGTGGGAACGTGCGCGGGCTGGCACGGGTGAAGTATACCAAGAAGTTGCTGGATGAGATCGGGTTGGGCGGTGAGCGGTTGGAGATGTACTTCGGCTCCGGCGGGATGGGGATGACGTTCGCCAACGCGGTGCGGGAGATAACGGAGCGGGTGCGGGGGTTGGGGCCGAACCCGCTAAGAAGATGTTAGATTGGGTGATGTCGGATTTGGTGATCTTCGGTCTCGTGCGGGTAAATCTCCAGATCATAAATCTCCAAATCACCAAATCAGTTGTTAATTGGTGAAGGAGTGTGTGGTAATGACCAGCGGAGTTTCGAGCAAAGATAGTGTGACTGGCGCGGTCATGGTCGTCGGCGGGGGGATCGCTGGTATACAGGCGTCGCTGGACCTGGTCGAGGCTGGCTACAAGGCCTATCTGGTCGAGAACAAGTCGGCCATCGGCGGGCACATGGCGCAACTGGACAAGACGTTCCCCACCAACGATTGTGCAATGTGTATCGTCAGCCCCAAGTTGGTTGACTGTGGCCGTCATCGCAATGTCGAACTGCTGGTGGATAGCGATGTGATGAGGGTGCGCGGGGAGGCCGGGAACTTCACCGTCCGGGTGCGGACTCGCCCGCGCTACATTGATCTGGATAAGTGCACCGGCTGTGGCGACTGCGCCAGCGTCTGCCCCGTAATTATCCCCGGCCATTTCGACGAGGGGCTGGCTGTCCAACGAGCGGCCTACAAGTTGTACCCCCAGGCAGTGCCCAATGCCTACGCCATCGAGAAGCGGGGTGTCGCCCCCTGCCGCGACGCCTGCCCCGCCCACCAGCGTGCCCAGGGCTACATCGCCCTCATCCGCGAGGGCCGCTACGAGGATGCGCTGCGGGTCATCAAGGAGGACAATCCCTTCCCTGGCATCTGTGGGCGTATCTGCAACCACCGTTGCGAGGATGCCTGCAACCGGGGCAAGTTGGACGAACCGATCAACATCCGGGCGCTGAAGCGTTTCGTCACCGACAAGGTCTATGTCCAACCTCGGGTAGCGCCGGAGCCAGTTGAGCGCAGGTACGAGGAGCGCGTGGCGGTCATCGGCGCGGGCCCTTGTGGGCTCACCGCAGCCCAGGACCTGTGCAGTTTGGGGTACGGGGTCACCGTCTTGGAGGCGCTGCCCGTGGCTGGTGGGATGCTGCGGGTGGGAGTTCCCGAGTACCGGTTGCCCTCTGGGATCGTGGATCGGGAAGTGCAGGACATTGTGGATCTGGGAGTGGAACTGCGGCTGAGCACGACAGTGGACAACCTGGACGACGTTTTCGCCGAGGGGTTTGATGCTGTGCTTATTGCGGTGGGGGCTCACGAGGGTATCCGTCTGCCTATCCCGGGGGCGGACCTGGAGGGGGTGCTGATCAACACTACGTTCCTGCGCGACGTGCGGCTGGACAATGTGCCGGAGTTGGGGGAGCGGGTGGCGGTCGTCGGGGCGGGGGATGTGGCGATGGACGTGGCTCGCACCGCTGTGCGGCTGGGGGCAGAGGTGCACCTCTACTACCGCCGCACCCGCGAGGAGGCGACGGCGGGCGAGGAGGAGATGCGGCACGCGGAGGAGGAGGGGGTCGTCTTCCACTGGCAGATCACCCCGGAGGAGGTTGTGGGGAACGGGGATGGGCGTATGGGGGGTATGAAGTGCGTGCGCACCGAGCAGGGATTGCCCGACGAGACGGGCCGCCGGCGGCCTGTTCCGATTCGCGGGTCGGAGCATTTCGTTCCCTGCGACAATGTCATTTTCTCCGTGGGGCAGCGGGCTGGTCTGGCTTTCATCCCGGAGAGTGCGGGCGTCGGTGTTACTCGTCAACAGACTATTGCGATCAACCCCAACACGCTGGCCGCGACGCGGCAGGGGGTCTTCGCGGCGGGCGATGCCACCACGGGGACGTCGTTCGTCATCGAGGCAGTCGCCACTGGTCACCAGGCCGCCGAGTCCATCAACCGCTACCTCCGGGGGGAGGAACTGGAGCCAGCGCCCGGGCCTGAACTGCCGGTGGTGGAACTGACGCGGGCGGAGATTGAGGAGCAGGTGGTGCGGGGAGAGGTGCAGGTTAGGCCTCGGGTGCCGATGGACGAACTCGCGGTCGAGGAGAGGATGTCCACTTTCGAGGAGGTGGTGGCGGGCTACACCGACGAGCAGGCGCAGGCGGAGGCAGCCCGTTGCCTGGCCTGCGGCATCTGCTCCGAGTGCCTGAGTTGCGTCTACATCTGCCAGGCCGACGCTATCAATCACGATATGGTTGAGCAGGTGCAGGACGTCCAGGTGGGCGCGATCATCCTGGCTCCTGGCTACCAGACCTACCAGGCCGAGCAGTCGGCGGAGTACGGCTGGGGCCGCTTCCCCAACGTGGTCACCGCCATCCAGTTTGAGCGGCTGCTGAACGCCGCTGGCCCGACCCGCGGCCACGTGCAGCGCCCATCGGACGGGCAGACGCCGAAAAAGATCGCCTTCCTGCAGTGCGTCGGCTCCCGCGACCAGACCCACGACTATTGCTCATCGGTCTGCTGCATGTACGCCACCAAAGAGGCGATAATGGCCTGCGAGCACGAGTCGGATACGCAGGTCACTGTCTTTATGATGGATATGCGGGCCTTTAGCAAGGGGTACGAGGAATACTACCGCCGGGCGCAGGAGAGGTACGGCGTCCGCTACATTCGCACTCGTATTTCGTTCGTGCGACAAGATCCCAAAACACATAACCTCGTGTTAAAGTACGTCGGGGAGCAGGGGGGCGATTCGCCATTCGCCATTCGCAATTCGCAAATTCGTGAAGAGGAATTTGACCTGGTGGTGCTCTCCGTGGGGATGGAGATTTCGGAGGGAGTGCGCGAGTTGGGGCGGCGGATGGGTGTGGAACTGGATGAGCACGGCTTTTGTCGCACGTTACCCTTCGAGCCGCTCCAGACGAGCAAGCCGGGGATATTCGCCGTGGGGCCGTTCCGCGAGCCGAAGGACATCCCTGAGTCGGTCATCGAGGCCAGCGGGGCGGCGGCGGCGGCTGGGTTGATCGTGTCCCCGGCCCGCTGGACCTGTACGGAGGAGGTAGTGTATCCGCCGGAGCGGGATGTTGTAGAGGAGGAGCCCCGGATTGGTGTTTTTGTCTGCCATTGTGGGTCGAACATCGGCGGGTTCCTGGACGTGCCGGGGGTGGCGGAGTACGCGGCGAGCCTGCCGGGGGTGGTGCACGCCGAGCATAACCTGTACACCTGTTCGCAGGATTCGATCCAGCGTATCACGGAAAAGACGCGAGAATTGGGGCTCAACCGCGTCGTCGTGGCCTCCTGCACACCGCTGACGCACGAAGCGCTGTTTCAGGACAGCATTCGCCAGGCGGGACTGAACCCCGGCATGTTCCAGATGGCCAATATCCGCAACCAATGCTCGTGGGTGCACTCTGACAATTGGGACGCGGCGACGGAAAAGGCTAGGGGCCTGGTGCGCATGGCGGTGGCGAAGGCGCTGTTATTGCAGCCGCTCCACAAGATCGATGTGGAGGTGCAAAAGGCGGCGCTGGTTGTCGGTGGCGGGGTGGCCGGAATGACGGCGGCGCTGACGTTGGCCGACCAGGGTTTCCCGGTGCATCTGGTGGAGCGAACGGAGCGTTTGGGCGGCAACCTGTGGAATGTCAAAGTGTTAGTGGATTGGGAGAGTGAAGGGGAGCAGAGAAGCAGGGGAGCAGAGGAGCAGGGGGGCAAAGGCGGGGGGCTGGTGTGGCGCGATCCGCAGGCGCTTTTGCAGCAATTGATTGAGCGAGTGGAGAGCCATTCACAGATTACCGTGCATCTGCAGAGTGAATTTCTGGAGAGCACTGGTTTTGTCGGCAATTTCACCTCACGGCTGCGCGTTCCCCCCCCCGCTTCGGGGGGGATGGGGGAGGTAATCGAGGTGCGCCACGGGGTGACGATTGTGGCGACCGGCGGCGTAGAGTACCGGGGGCCAGAGTATGGCTACGGGACGGACCCGCGCATCGTCACGCAGCAAGAGTTTGAGGCACTGCTGGCAAATTGGGAAACTGGGAAACTGGTAGATTGGGGAACTGGTAAATTGGTAAATTGGGAGACCGGTGAACAGGTGGAGAAGCCGGTGACCAATCTACCAATCTACCAATCTACCAATCTACCAAACACCGTGGTGATGATCCTGTGCGTCGGCCCGGCGGAGCGGTATTGCTCCCGCATCTGTTGCACCACGGCGATGAAGAACGTGCTGGCGCTCAAGCGGCTCAATCCCGATGCACAGGTGACAGTGATATACCGGGACATCCGCACGTATGGCTTCAAGGAGCGGCTGTACCAGGAGGCGCGGCGCCAGGGGGTGGTGTTCGTGCAATACGACTTCGACCGCAAGCCGGAGGTGCGGACTGCGAGGGGCGAGGGGCGAGGGGCGAGGGGTGAGGATTCGCAATTCGCTATTCGCAATTCGCTAGAGGTGACTGTTTGGGAGCCGACGCTGGGGGAGGAGTTGGTGCTCCGTCCTGACCTGGTGGTGCTCAGTATGCCGGTGGTGCCGTCGGAGGGGGCGGATGAACTGGCGACGCGGCTGAAGGTGTCGGTAGACCTGGACGGCTTTTTCCTGGAGGCGCACGTCAAGATGCGTCCTGTGGACTTCTCCAGCGATGGTCTGTTCGTGGCAGGGATGGCCCACTATCCCAAGTTCCTGGACGAGACGATCGTGCAGGCGCAGGCCGCCGCAGCCCGGGCGATGACTGTCCTGGGCCGGGATGTGCTCGAGGTGGGCGGCATCGTGGCGCAGGTGGACGCAGAGCAATGTGTCGGCTGCCTGACTTGCGTGCGCATCTGCCCGTATCACGTGCCCCAGATCCAGGCTGACCTCAGCGGGGTGGGGGGCATCATCGGCGCGGCCTACATCGAGCCGGCCCAGTGCCACGGCTGCGGCATCTGCACCGCCGAGTGCCCGGCCAAGGCAATCCAGTTGCTCCACTACCGGGATGTGCAGGTGGAGGCGGAGATTGCGGCGCTGCTGGTGCCGGAGATGGTAGAAATGAAACGATAGAGAAACCGGCAGGCGTTTACCTGGTCGCCCAGGTGAACCGCTGCATACAGCCGTCCCGCCTGGCCCCGGATTTACTCTCTATCTTGATGGAAGTGTAGCATAACACTCGTATGTTGTCAATTGCAGTTGCCGGGTGCCCGGCCAAGGCGATCCAGTTGCTCCACTACCGGGACGTGGAGGCGGAAATCGCGGGGCTGCTGGCGCCGGAGGTTGTAGAGGTGTGTAGTTGAATAGAAATGGAAGGACGGAATCAATGAACGAGACACAATTTGAACCAAAGATTCTGGCCTTCTGCTGCCGCCACTGCGCCTACGCCGCGGCTGACCTGGCGGGGGGGCTACGTATCCAATATCCGCCCAGCGTGCGCATCGTCGAGTTGCCCTGTTCGGGACGGGTGGAGGTGACGGAGATACTCCACGCCTTCGAGCGCGGCGTGGACGGCGTGATGGTGGCCGGCTGACTGGAGGGCGACTGCCATTACCTGGAGGGTAATGTAAATGCGGAGCGTAGAGTAAAGTACATCGCCGGCCTGCTCGACCAGATCGGGTTGGGCGGGAAGCGCGTCGCAATGGTGAATGTATCCGCGGCGATGGGGGTGCAGTTTGCAGAGATAGTGACGGAGATGACGGAGAAAGTGCGGGAGTTGGGACCCAACCCGCTTGAAGAGGGAGTAGGGAGTAGGAAGTAAGGAGTATGGAAGGAGGTCGCAATGATAGTTGGTGAACAGAAACCGCTTGCGGAAATCATGGAGTTGTTGGGCGATGCCAAGAAGGTGCTGGTGGTGGGCTGCGGCACCTGCGTGACCGTCTGCTTTGCCGGAGGCGAGAAAGAGGTCGGCGTCCTGGTCTCGGCGCTGCGGATGAAGAGCAAACTGGACGGCCACTCGATGGAGGTGGACGAGGTCACGGTGCAGCGCCAGTGCGAGTGGGAGTACATTGACCCACTGAGGGAGCAACTGGAAGACGAAAGAGGCGAAAAGAGGTACGACGTCGTCCTCAGCCTGGCCTGCGGCATCGGCGTGCAGGCGATGAACGAGCGTTTCCCCGATATGTTCACGCTGCCGGGGCTTAACACCACCTTTCTGGGCCTGCCGGAGGAGCAAGGGGTGTGGGAGGAACGCTGCCAGGCCTGTGGCAACTGTGTCCTGGGTCTGACGTTCGGTATCTGCCCCATCGCCCGCTGTTCCAAGCAGTTGCTCAACGGGCCCTGCGGTGGTTCCCAGAACGGGGTGTGTGAGATAGACCCTGACGTGCCCTGTGCCTGGCAACTGATCTATGACCGGGCGGTGGCGCTGGGGAGGGAGGAGCAATTACTAGAGATTCAGCCCCCCAAGGATTGGTCGAGTAGTCGCGACGGTGGCCCGCGCAAGATCGTGCGCGAGGACCTGCGGCTGACTTCCCCCCCAGAGTTGGGGGGGACCGAGGGGGGGCGGAGGTAAATCATGACAGAAGAACGAACGAATGGCTTCAAGTCTGGCAGTAACCTGGAAAAAGCCCTGCGAGCGGGCCATTTTGCAGTGACAGGGGAACTAGGCCCGCCGCAAGGCGCCGACCCGGAGGTGATCCACCGCAAGGCGCGCTTGCTTGAGGGCGTAGTGGACGCAGTCAACATCACCGACAATCAGACCGCCATCGTCCGCATGTCCAGCATCGCTGCGGGTGTGCTGGCGATGAGCGCGGGGTTGGAGCCGGTCGTGCAGATGACCTGCCGGGACCGCAACCGGCTGGCGATTCAGGCCGACCTGCTAGGGGCCTACGCGCTGGGGATGCGCAACCTGCTGTGCCTGACCGGTGACCATCAGAGTTTCGGCAACCACCCCACGGCCAAGAACGTGCACGACCTGGACTCGGTCCAGTTGATCCGCATGATCAGAGATATGCGCGACGAGGCCCTGTTCCAGTGTGGAGATGAGATCAAGGCGATGGAGCCCCGTTTCTTCATCGGCGCGGCCTCCAATCCCTTTGGCGACCCCTTCGATTTCCGCCCCTACCGGCTGGCCAAGAAAGTGGCCGCCGGGGCTGACTTTATCCAGACTCAGTTGATCTATGACATCCCCCGCTTCCGCGAGTTCATGAAGCGGGTGGTGGATATGGGGCTGCACGAAAAGGTCTACATCCTGGCCGGTGTTGGTCCCCTCAAGTCCTCCGGCATGGCTCGTTACATGCGCGATAAGGTGCCGGGGATGATCGTGCAGGACGAGTATGTGGACCGTATGGTTGCTGCCCTCAAGGGTATCCCCAAGGAGGAGAAGGCCCGACGCAGGGAGGCGCTGAGGTCTACTGGCATCCAGATTTGCATTGAGCAGATCCAGGAGTTGCGCGAGGTCGAGGGAGTGGCCGGGGTGCACATTATGGCCATCGAGTGGGAGGCGGCGGTGCGGCCTATTGTCGAGGGTGCGGGTTTGCTGCCACGCCCGACAATGGAGGTCATGGGCGAGGACGAGGGGGTGAGATGAGGATATGGCGATCACGTTAAGTACCGATCTGGCGAAGTTCATCCGCGAGGAGTGTGGCGAGAACGTCTACCTGTGTTACCAGTGCGAGAAATGTTCCTCCGGCTGTCCCACCGTCACGGCGATGCGGTATCGCCCAGCCCAGATGATGCGTCTGGCGCAGTTTGGGCTAGGGGACATGCTGGCTACCGACGCCAGCATCTGGCGCTGTGTGGGCTGTGATAACTGCACCGTCCACTGTCCCCACGACCTCAGCGTGCGCCGCCTGGTGGAGGTCATGCGCCAGAAGGTGATGCAGGACTATCTGACTCAGGGACTGGACGTGTTGGACGGGGATGAGGCGCTGCGCACGGGGATGCAGGCCCTCGGCATGTTGGGTGAACGCATCGGTGCGCATTACAATGTCTCTGGCGAGGACAATACCGCTCGCCTGGCCTGGACCGACAATCTGGCCCCTGAAGACAAGCCGGAGGGGTTGGTGCGCGATGCCGAGGCCGACCTGGCCTACTTCGTGGGCTGTGTCTCGGCTATGTTTCCTATGAGTTACGGCATCCCCCAGAGTTTCGCCACCGTGTTGAGCCGTGCCGGTGTCAGTTTCACGACTCTAGGCGGCGATGAGCGATGTTGCGGCTTCCCACTGCTGATGGCGGGCCAATTGAAGCAGGCGGAACCGCTGATCCGTCATAATGTGGAACAGATGCGCGCGCTGGGGATACCCCGGTTGGTCACTACCTGTCCTTCCTGTTACCACATGTGGCATTACACCTATCCAGAGGTTCTCGGCGAGCCACTGGGCTTTGAGGTGGTGCACGCTGTGGAAGTAATGTCTGATCTGGTGACCGAGGGGCAGTTGGAGTTAACGGAGCCTCGGCGCACAGGCGTGGTCACCTATCATGACCCGTGCGATCTGGGACGTAAGAGCGGCATTTTCGACCCGCCGCGTGAGGTGCTGCGCCGGGTGCCGGGTTATACCTTTGTCGAGATGCAGCAGTCGCGGGAATACGCGCTCTGCTGTGGTGGCGGCGGCAACCTGGAGACATTCGACAAGGCGCTGGTGCAGGAAGTGGCCGCGCAGCGCATCGCCCAGGCGGCGGAAGTGGGGGCCAATGTCCTGGTCTCGGCCTGCCCCCAATGCGTGCGTACTCTTTCCAAGGCGGCCCGCGCTCAGCGGGTGCGCATCCGGGTGATGGACCTGACCCAGTTCGTCGAGATGGCGTTGGCGTGAGGGGTGGTAGATGGGGAGACTGGTAGATTGGTAAATTGGGAGACTGGTAAATTGGTAGATTTGGTGGTAAACTGGTACCAATCTACCGATTTGCACGGATGCGCAGAGCGGAGGCCGGAGCGGTGACGATTTACTACCCTGAATCGGATGGAAAACCTCTAGCCGAGACTGATACGCACATTAACCTATTGATCTATCTGCGCGAGGCTCTGAACGACTACTTCCGTGATGACCCCAACGTCTACGTCGCCGGCAACCTGTTCGTCTATTACGAGGAGGGCGACCCCACCGAGGTCGTCGCGCCGGACGTTTTCGTCGTCAGGGGAGTGCCGAAGCGCGACCGTCGTATCTACCAGGTGTGGAAGGAAGAGAAAGCGCCGGACGTGGTGTTTGAACTGACCTCGCGGGGTACTCGTCAGAAGGACCTGGGATCGAAGAAAGGCGTCTACGAAGTGCTGGGGGTGGAGGAGTACTTTCTGTTCGATCCGTTCGGGGAGTATCTGACGCCGCGGCTGGTGGGCTTTCGGCTGGCGAGATGGGGCTACCGCCAGATAGAGGACGAGGAGCCGCTGGTGAGCCGGGTGCTGGGGCTGGAGTTACGGGTGGAGGGAGAGATGCTACGACTGGTTGACCCGGCGACGGGGGAGAAGTTGTTGACGCCGCTGGAGGCGCAGGAGGCCCGCCGCCAGGCCGAGGCCGAAGTCGAGCGGCTGCGGGCTGAACTGACTCGCCTGCGTGGGGAGACGGCTGAATGACTCAGTTGAACAAGATTGCCATCAGTGGCAAGGGGGGGGTGGGTAAGACGACCCTCGCTGCACTTCTGACCCACATTTACGCGGAACGGGGCCGCAGTGTCGTCGCCATTGACGCCGATCCGGTCGGTGGGCTGGCCGAGGCATTGGGGTTCCCTCCCGACCTGGTCGCTCAGGTCACGCCGGTAGCCAGGATGGATGAACTGATCTACGAGCGCACGGGCGCGAAGCCAGGCACTTCCGGTGGCTTCTTCAGCCTCAACCCCCGTGTGGACGACATCCCCGACCGTTTCAGCGTCTCCTATCGCGGGATTCGCTTTCTTCGGTTGGGCACCATCGAGTCCGGCGGCAGCGGTTGTATTTGCCCCGAAAGCGCGCTGCTCAGGGCGTTGGTTACTCACCTGCTGCTCTATCGCGACGAGATGCTGATTCTCGACATGGAGGCCGGGGTGGAGCACCTGGGCCGGGCGACGGCGCGGGCGGTGGATGCCTTCCTGGTCGTCGTGGAGCCGGGGCGGCGCAGCCTGGCTACGGCGGAGCGTATTCGCGAGTTGGCGGCCGATATTGGCATCAGCCGCGTCTATGCGGTGGGCAACAAGGTGCGCGGTGAGAGTGATGGGGCTTTCATTCAATCTGGCAGTCCCGTGCCGGTGCTTGGTTATCTCTCTGCCAATCCTGAGTTGACCGAGGCGGACTTGCGGGGCGCGGGGGTCTTCGACGCTGCGCCCCGGGCCGTCGAGGAGGTGCGGGCGATTGCGGCGGCGCTGGAGGCATTGTGAGGGTGAGTAGATGGGGAAATGAGTAGACGAGTAGGCGAGACGCTGTGAAAAGAGTAGTTGTTGCTGTTGTATTCTGCTTAGTTGCATTGCTTCTGTCTTCGACCGCCCGCGCGGACGAGTTGCCGCCATCGGCGTTCGTGGGGGGCGTGGTGGGTCATCCGCAGGAGCATAACCTGAGTTGCGAGTCCCGCTCGGCGACGGATATTGCGGCCTTCTGGGGAGTAGCGTTTGCCGAGGATGAATTCTTCCGGCGACTGTCCAAGTCCGATAACCCCAACCGGGGCTTCGTGGGCGATGTGGATCTGCCGCCGGGAAGCATGCCGCCTGTTGGGTATGGTGTATACGTTGGACCAGTCGCGGCCACGCTGCGCAGTTTCGGGCTTGATGCGCGGGCCCGGCGAGACTGGAGCCTGGATGACCTGAAGGTGGAACTGGCTGCCGGGCGGCCTGCCATCATCTGGGCCACTTATGATATGAGGCTCTCGGAGATGCAGTCGTGGACCTCATCCGACGGCGTGACGTCGCCTGTCGTGCAGTGGCAACACACGTTCGTCGCCGTCGGCTACGATGAGGAAGGGCTTTATCTGGTGGATGCCTACGACGGGGCGACGAAGCACTTCGCTTACGAGCAGTTCGCCCTGGCTTGGGCGCAATTAGGTGAGATGGCGGTCGCTGTGCGCGGCACGTCGCCAGCGCCGGGCGGGAGAGTCTGGGAGGCGATAACCGTGGATGGCCGGCGCCAATTTGTCGTAGACGGCCGGTGGATCGCCGGCCCTGAGTAAGACTGTCACAACAAAGGAGGAAAGAGCAATGCCCAGCATGAAAGACGTTGCCAGGATGATGGAGAAGGTAGGCATTCCTGGACAGGATGCTTACGATCTGCCCAGCAGCACCAAGACCTTCCCCGATGGGGCACACTACCGCATGGAGATCTCCGGCGTGGAGCGCCCGAAGGTACTGGAAGCGGTGATTGACGAGGCAACCAAGCGCGATATTCCCATCCATCGCCTCATCTCGGTGGTGATGGGCGCGACGCTGTTGGACAGGGCCGAACTGAAGGACTTCGCCCAGATGGCCGCCGACGCCAGGATGGAAGTCATCCTCACGCCGGGGCCGCGCGCGGGATGGGACATCGGGCGGCAATTGGCCACGCCCGAAGGTGCACTGTCCGGCATTCGCTGCCGGGGCTCCAAGGCGCTGAATCAGACCATTACCGACATTATGACCTGCATTGATATTGGCTTTCGCGGTTTCCTGGTGGTGGATGAGGGGGAACTCTGGCTGCTCAACGAGATGAAGAAGAACGGCGACATCCCCGAAGACATTATCTTCAAAGTGAGCATCTACGCCGGGCACGCCAACGCCGCCGGCGGTAAGGTGCTGGAGATGCTAGGAGCCGGGACGTTCAACCCGGTCGCCGACCTGACGCTGCCCCAGTTCGCCTCCATCCGGCAGGTGGTTGACATCCCTCTCGACGTGCACATCATCATCACCGAGTCCTTCGGTGGCTACATGCGCTTCTACGACGCTCCAGAGATGGCTCGCGTCTGCTCCCCCTGCTACTTCAAGATTGAGCCCGGCCCGGCGTGTGCTGCGACCGGCGCGGCACTCTATAAGCCGTGGGTCGACGAGGGTATGCTGGCCAACTGGGGACGGGTCAAGGTCAAATATGCTCAGATTATCCACGAGATTATCCAGGAGAACAATCCGAACCTGAAACTGTCTGATCTGGGGCCGGACGATCTGGCGATCCCGCAGCCATAGGGGTGGTAGACTGGTAAATTGGGAAATTGGTAGATTGGTGGTTGGTTGCTTGACCAATCTACCAACCAACCAATCTAACGGGGAGGTGAATGCATGGATGATATGACTGGAGCGTTTGTCGAACTGATCCGCCAGGCAGCGACCGACTTGCCGGCTGACGTGGAGGCGGCGCTGCTGGTGGCGCAGGCCCGCGAGGAGCCGGGATCAGCCGCCGCTGGGGCGCTGGAGACTGTTCTGGAGAACGTGGCGCTGGCCCGTGCCAACTCCACTCCCATCTGCCAGGATACCGGTGTGCCTATCTTTTACGTTTACCATTCCCAGGGTGTCAGCACCCGCCAGTTGCGAGCGCAGATGGAGGCGGCGGTGGCCGAAGCCACCCGCCGGTCCTACCTGCGGCCCAACGCGGTGGACTCCCTCACCGGCCGCAACAGCGGCAACAACCTGGGGGTGGGCTTTCCTACCTTCCACTTCGAGGAGTGGGAGGAGGACTATCTGAAGGTGGACCTGCTCCTCAAGGGCGGCGGGAGCGAGAATGTGGGCGTGCAGTACAAACTGCCCTACGGGCCGTTGAAGGCCGGGCGTGATCTGGAGGGGGTGCGCAAAGTGGTCCTGGACGCCGTCTACCGGGCACAGGGGAAGGGGTGCGCGCCGGCGGTGCTGGGGGTGGCCATCGGCGCCGACCGGGGCACCGGCTACGTCCATGCCAAGGAGCAACTCTTCCGCCCGCTGGACGAGACCAACCCAGTGCCGGAATTGGCGGCGTTGGAAGAGCGGCTACTCGGCGAGTGCAACGAACTGTCCATCGGGCCGATGGGCTTCGGAGGAAAGACGACCGTATTCGGCGTCAAAATCGGGGCTTACCACCGTCTCCCGGCCTGCTACTTCGTGAGCATCGCCTACATGTGCTGGGCCTGCCGGCGGGCGCGGATGATTGTACAGGATGGAGAGGTGGGATTCGAGTAGCAAATGAGCAAATGAGCAAATGACCAATGACAAACCTCAAGACTCGGAGGGTGTGGGGTCGGCCCGATACATGAGCCCTGAAACCGCTTTGCACGAAGCTGGTCATGTCGTGCTGGCGGAAACATTTGGCTATCTGACACTGGTCTACTACTTGGGAGAGCAAGACGTTTCGATCTACTACTATGATGGAGACCATCTCATTCGGGAGACCACACCTCCCCTGTGTGTTATCGGGATGGGAGGATATGCGGCCGAGTTGTTGTTCAGTGATGGCACTGATTTGGCTGGATGTGATTATGATCTTGAGCAGGTAACCGACACCTACGATGAGCGATTTGTCAATTCGCTACTGTCTGAGGTCTGTTTGTCCTCGCGAGAAGCGGTGGATGCGTTGGCTCGTGGCTTGACGGATGAGCAGCGATCTTGCCTCTATATCGCCTGCGACAAATTGGCAAGTCTGCGCCATGCATGCCTGGAAACGGCAAGGAAGTTGCAGCGGGTGCCCACTGGAGCCAAATGGAGCAATGACATAACCAATCGCATTTGGCAAGAACCTGGAGGTAAGGTACGCTATGGCAACGTATAATCTAACGATACCAATTTCTGAGGAAGAAATTCGCGCTCTCTACGTCGGTGACGCGGTACGGCTGAGCGGTGTGATGGTCACCGGGCGCGACGCGGCGCACAAGTACCTGATCGAGAACTTTATCCGCGCCGACACGGTACCCGAAAGCGAGCGCCCGCTGTACGCGGAACTCCAACGCCTCCTGCACGGCAGCATCATCTACCACTGCGGGCCGGTCGTGCGACAGGACGAGGACGGCAGGTGGCACTTTGTCGCTGCCGGGCCCACCACCTCCATCCGCGAGGAGCCCTACGAGGCCGAGGTCATCACCCACTTCGGGCTGCGCGGCGTCATCGGCAAGGGAGGCATGGGGCCGGGGACGCTACGCGCCTGCCAGGAGCGCGGCGCGGTCTACTTCCACGCCGTCGGTGGGGCGGCCTCCCTGATCGCCGATGCGGTGAAGGAAGTGGTGGCTGTTTATAAGAAGGATGAGTTCGGCGTGCCGGAGGCTTTCTGGGTTATCCGCGTCGAGAACTTCCCGGTGGTGGTGACGATGGATACGCACGGGCGGAGCATCCACGACGAGGTGGAGGCGGCGTCGAGAGAAGCACTGGAAGGATTGATGTGAGGAGATGTCACCTTGAAACTCTGGCGCACACCGTTAGACGTTGATAAATTTACTTCTCCGCACGGCGAGGTACACATCATCAAGTCCCGCTGTAAAGGGTGCGAATTGTGCGTGCGGTACTGCCCTCGTCAGGTGCTCGAAACGTCGGACGAGATGAACGAGAAGGGTTATCATCCGCCCCGGGCGGTTCAGCCGGAGCGGTGTGTGGCCTGCCGGCTATGTGAGTTGCTTTGCCCGGAATTCTGTATCTACGTGGTGGAGGTGAATGGGCGTGAGTGAATCTGGAGTGTTGGAAGGCGCGTTTTTCCTGGACGGCGACACGGCAGTTGCCGAGGGGGCTATCTGTGCTGGCTGCCGCTTCTTTGGCGGCTATCCCATCACGCCGGCCACCGAGATCGCCGAGCGCATGGCGGCCCGGCTGCCGGAGGTCGGCGGCGTCTTCATTCAGATGGAGGACGAACTGGCCTCGATGAACGCGGTGGTCGGCGCGGCCTGGGGCGGAGCGCGGGCGATGACTGCTACCTCGGGTCCGGGTCTCAGCCTGATGCTGGAGAACATTGGCCTGGCGATCATGACCGAGACCCCCTGTGTGGTGGTGAATGTGCAGCGAGGCGGGCCCTCTACTGGCCTGCCGACACTGGGCAGCCAGTCTGACATGATGCAGGCCCGGTGGGGCTCCCACGGTGACTACGAGATCATCGCCCTGGCCCCCGGTTCCCCGCAGGAGGCGTTCGATCTGACCATCCGCGCCTTTAATCTGGCCGAAAAGTACCGCACGCCGGTGCTGGTGATGAGTGATGGGGCGGTGGGCCACATGACCGAGCGGGTGGTCATCCCGCCGGCGGACGAGATCTTTATCTACCCCTGGCGCAAGCCAAAGGTGCCGCCCGGCCCCGACTTTCTCCCCTACGCGCCGGACGAGGACGGTGTGCCGCCTTTCCCGATCGCGGGGACGGGCTACCGCATCCACGTGACTGGTCTGACCCACGACGAGCGCGGCTATCCGGTGGTGACGGCGGCGCAGCAGGCGATATCCCTCCCCCGCCTCATCGCCAAGATTCGAGACAACCGGCACGACATCATTGAACTGGTCGAGGACGGCGTCGAGGATGCCGAGGTCGTGGTCGTCTCCTACGGCATCTCGGCCCGCACGGCGCTTTTGCCGGTGCAACAGGCGCGGGAGGAGGGGTTGCGGGTGGGAATGCTCAAGATGGTGACCGTCTGGCCTTTCGCCGAGGACCGCATCCGTGAACTGGCAAAGAGGGTAAAAGCGATCGTCGTGCCGGAAATCAACATGGGGCAGGTCGTGCGGGAGGTCGAGCGGTGCGCGGCCGGACAGGCGCGCGTTATCCCTGTTACTCATCCTGGCGGCGACATTCACGATCCGGCGGATATCCTGGGCGCGATCCGCGAGGCGGCGCGATGAGCAGGAGAGCGAGGGGGCAGGAGAGCGGAGGAGCGGAGAGGCAGAGGAGCAAGGTGGTGGAGGAGATGAAGATGGAAGACGAACTGGCGGGCGTGCCGACAGTGGAGGAGATCGAGCAACACCCGATGGATGAACTGTTGCGCACGGAGCGCTTGCCGCACATCTGGTGCCCTGGCTGCGGGATAGGCACGGCGCTGAGTTGTTTCGTCAGCGCACTCACGCGCTCAGGGCTTGACCTGGACAAGGTGGCGATTGTCTCCGGCATCGGCTGCACCGGGCGGGTGGCCGGCTACCTGCGGCTCGATGGCTTTCACACCACCCACGGGCGGGCCATCCCCTTCGCCACGGGCCTCAAACTGGCCAACCCGGAACTCGAGGTCGTCGTTTTCTCCGGCGATGGAGACCTGGTTGCCATCGGCGGCAATCATCTGATCCACGCTGCCCGCCGCAATATGGATCTGACGGTTATCTGCGTCAACAACTTTAACTATGGGATGACGGGTGGGCAGATGGGGCCGACGACGCCGACGGATGCCCGCACCAGCACATCGCCTCGGGGCAACCTGGAGCATCCTTTCAGCGTTCCCAACCTGGTTTCCGCTGCCGGTGCGACCTACGTAGCCCGCTGGACGACACTCCACGCCCGTCGGTTGGAAAAGTCCATTTACAAGGCGCTTTTGAAGCCGGGCTTTAGCGTCGTCGAGGCCATTGCCCCCTGCCCCACGCTCTTCGTGCGCTTTAACAGAAAGAGGTGGAAGGATGGTGATATTCTAAAGTACTATCAGGAACACAGTGTCATCCGCCACGACGCCAAACCGTGGGAAGTGGACATCGGATTTGGGGGGGAGATCGTCTGCGGCGAGTTCGTGAATATTGAGCGGCCTACTTTCCAGGATCGTCTGCGGGAGGTGTACGGCGAGTTGCATCCCTGTGATGACCTGGGGCTATTACACCGCCCTTCCGCGGAGGCGACCACTTCCTTCGAGGTGGAGATAGAACTGGGGGAGAAGAAGTCCGCCGTTGCGCCGGCTCAAGTCAGACCGCACACTGTCGCCGGGACCGGACAGGTTGAGGTGCTGCTGGGTGGGTTTGGTGGGCAGGGCATTATCCTGTCTGGCAAAATCGTCGGCAAGGCGGCGGCGCTCCACGATGGGCGGGAGGTAACGTTGACGCAGTCCTATGGTCCCGAGTCGCGTGGTGGAGCCTGCAGCACTGCGCTCATCATCTCCGATGGCGTGATCACGTACCCGCAGGTCACCCGCCCGGCTGTGATGACGCTCATGTCGCAGGAGGCTTACACCACCTACCATGGCCAGTTGGTCGAGGGAGGGTTGCTTTTGACTGACGCCGACCTGGTGGAGCCTGACCCATCCGCCGATCAGCGCGTCATCCCCATCCCGGCGACCCGTATCGCCGAGCAGGAACTGGGGCGGCGGATCGTGGCCAACATTGTGATGCTGGGGGCGCTGGCCGCGCTCAGTGACGTGGTGTCAGAGGAGGCTATGCGCCAGGCCGTTCTCGACAGTGTGCCCAAGGGGACAGAGGGATTGAACAAACAGGCGTTCGGGCGGGGATACGAATACGCCATGGGCTTGCTCGGCGAGGAGGCTGATGACTGAGCGGAGAGAGTAGGACGGACGCAGGTCCGCGCTGATGAACGCAGATGTAGACACATCAGCACCGTCAAGCCTCCCGCAGGGTCCGAGCCTGCGGGAGGCTCATGTGTTTTAGAATCTCACCGCCGAGAGCGCGGTTTACTGGTACAAAGTAGCGCTTTGTGGGATAATGTAGCCGCAATTCCGGTACAAAGAAGGAGGTCGGGCAGGCAAATGGACGTGCTGAATGCTGTAGAGGTTGTGGAGGAGAAGAAGGCCCGCGCCAAACACCGCCTTCCACGTGGCCGTGTGACCGTTTTTCCCAACTGGTGCAAGGGCTGTGGGCTGTGCGTTGAGTTCTGCCCGGCCGGGGTGCTAGAGCAGGGCCCCGGTGGGCGGGTCATCGTGGCACACCCGGAGAAGTGCACTGCCTGCCGCTGGTGTGAGTTGCACTGCCCGGACTTTGCTATCTTCGTGACGGACATTGAGCCGGAGGAGGAAGCGGAATGACTGCAATGTTAATGCAGGGTGACGCAGCCTGTGCTGAGGGGGCCATTGCTGCAGGCTGTCGCTTCTTCGCCGGCTACCCCATCACCCCTGCCACAGAGGTGGCCGAAGTCCTGGCGCGGCGACTACCCCAGGTGGGCGGCAAGTTCATCCAGATGGAGGACGAGATTGGCTCTCTCGCCGCCGTCATCGGCGCGTCGGTGGGCGGGGCAAAGGCGATGACCGCTACCTCCGGCCCCGGCTTCAGCCTGATGCAGGAGAACATAGGCTACGCGGCGATGGCCGAGATTCCCTGCGTCATCGTGGACGTGCAGCGACTGGGGCCTTCCACCGGACGTCCCACCAGCCCCTCCCAAGGGGATGTGATGCAGGCCCGCTGGGGTACCCACGGCGACCATCCCATCATCGCCCTTTCCCCCTCGTCCGTGCGCGAGACCTTTGACCTGACGGTGCAGGCGTTCAACTTCGCCGAACGGTATCGCACACCGGTGATCCTGCTGATGGACGAGGTCATCGGTCACATGCGGGAGCGCGTAATCCTGCCCGATTCGGAGACCATTGAGCGGGTGGAACGGCCGGGAACGACGGTGCCGCCGGAGTGGTACAAGCCTTTCGAAAACTTCCCGGCCGACGTACCGCCGTTAGTGCCTTTTGGCGAGGGCTACCGTTACCACATCACCGGCCTGCACCACGACGAGCGAGGATATCCAACCAATCGGCTGGACGAGGTCCAGCCCTGGCTGGAGCGGGTCTTCCGCAAGATTGATCGCAGCCTTTCAGACATACTGCTCTACGATGAGGACGGCATCGAGGACGCCGAGACGTTGGTCATTGCTTACGGTGCTACGGCGCGCTCAGCCCGCTACGCCGTCGAAATGGCGCGGGAGCGGGGGGACAAAGTTGGCTTCCTCGGCCTTAAGACTATCTGGCCCTTTGCCGAGGAGGTCGTGGAGCACGCTGCTACCCGGCTGCACCGTGTTGTGGTACCGGAGATGAACCTGGGTCAACTGGCGCTGGAGGTGGAGCGGGTGTTGGGGCGGCACAAGGTGCATCGCGTCAACCGTGCCGACGGCGAGATGATCCGGCCGGCCGAGATACTGGCCGCGATTGAGGGTAGGGAGTAGGTAGTAGAAATGAGAAGACAACAATGGGAGTCACGGGTGCACGAGCGCTATCTGCGCCATAGCAAAAAATTCCCGAACGTCTGGTGTGCCGGCTGCGGTATTGGCATTGTCATGGGGGCTATCGTCCGGGCGGTGGATGGCCTGCAACTGGACAAGAACGACGTAGCAATGATCTCTGGGATCGGCTGCACGGGGCGGATGCCGGTCTATGTGGACTTCAATACAATGCATACCACTCATGGCCGGGCGCTGGCCTTCGCCACCGGGCTGAAGATGGTGCGGCCGGAGATGAAAATCATCGTGGTGATGGGCGACGGCGACGCGCTGGCCATCGGCGGCAACCATTTCATCCACGCCGCCCGCCGGAACATCGGGCTGACCGCCATCGTGGTCAACAACTCCACCTACGGGATGACCGGTGGCCAGTACTCACCCACCACACCCATCGGCGTGCGTGCGGCGACCGCTCCCTATGGCCACATCGAGCAGCCCTTCCCCATCGCCGAGCTGGCGGTGACAGCCGGGGCTGCCTTTGTCGCTCGTAGCACTGTTTTCCACGTGCAGGAGTTGGAGAAGTACATTGCCCGGGCGATCAACAAGGACGGCTTCGCGATGGTCGAGGCGGTGAGCTACTGCCATACGACGATAGGCCGGATCAACCGCTGGGGCACCGCGCCCGATATGATGCGCCGCCTCAAGGAGCAGAGCGTGCCGCTCAAGCGCGCCGAGAAGATGAGCGAAGAGGAGAAACGTGATGTCGTCATACGCGGTGTGTTCGCGGACCGGGATATCCCAGAGTACACGCGGCTCTACGATCAGATCATTGAGCGAGCACAAAGGGAGACAGCCTGATGGCGAAGCGGTACGAGGTGCGTTTGGCCGGTACCGGCGGGCAGGGGGCTATCCTGGCCGGCATCCTGCTGGCCGAGGCGGCCATCCAGGACGGCAAGAACGTCACCCAGACCCAGTCGTATGGGCCAGAGGCGCGGGGCGGGGCTAGCCGGTCGGAAGTAGTGATCTCCGAGAGAGAGATTCATTATCCTAAGGTGATCCGGGCCGACATCACGCTCTGTATGAGCCAGGAGGCCTGCGATCGGTACGGCGGGCAGATGCGCGAGGATGGATTGTTGATTCTGGATGCCGACCACGTCACGCGCGCTCCGACGACGCAGGCCGTGCGTGTGCCGATGACCACCCTGGCGCGGGAGGCGACGGGACGGGAGATCACTGCCAACGTGGTAGGGTTGGGGCTGTTGGCTGGTCTGACCAGGATCGTATCGCGGAAGGCATTGGAAGCGGCAGTGCGGGATCGAGTCCCGCGAGGGACTGCGGACGCCAACCTGAAGGCGCTGGCGGCGGGGTACGAGGCGGCGGAGCGGGTAATGGAGGAGTGCGGATGAGATTGGAGCGGGAGCATCCCAATTGTCGCGCCACTGGCATGGGCAGCACGCCTCACACCGATAGTCTCACGGCTACGAATTTCGTGCTGGGGACGTTTCAGGATCTCCCCTTTTGGCCCCAACTGCCACGCCGCGCTTTCCGCGAGAACATGTACGTCCAGTTCGGTGAGTACCTGCCCGGCATTCGCGTCGAGGATGAAGAGGAGCGTGTCTGGGTTGAATTGGGCGCTGGCTGGCTTGATGCAGCCGAAGCGTTTTACGCTGCCTTTCTGGAGGAAGATGCCGCCCGTTTTGCTCCCAGTCCCGAATACGCCGCCGGCCTGTACGAACTGCTGGGACGCGGCCCGCTGGAGGGGGCTTGGGCGATTAAAGGTCAGGTGACCGGCCCGATCAGTTTGGGCCTGCAGGTGACTGACCAGGACCTGCGCCCTTCTCTGTACGATGATATGATGCGTGACGTCATCGTCAAGAACGTGCTGCGGCATGCGCAGTGGCAGGAGGCACAGTTGCGAGCGCTCTGCCCGCGTACCATCATCTCCGTTGACGAGCCGTTTCTCTCCATGGTCGGCAGCGCCTACGCCAGCCTCTCCTGCGAGGGGGTGACCGCAGCGCTGGAGGAGGTTTTCTCGGGCCTGCAGGGCTGGACGTGCACGCATTGTTGTGCCAACACAGATTGGAGCATGTTGCTTGAGACCTCGGTGGATATCCTCTCCTTCGACGCCTACGAGTACGCCGAGTATCTGGCGCTCTACCCCGACTCGCTGCGGGGTTTTCTGGCGCGGGGCGGAATGCTGGCCTGGGGGGTGATTCCCAACACAGGCGAGGCGGCGGAGACGATCACGCTGGATGGAGCGTGGGAGGTGCTGGAGCGGGCGATGGTGCTCTTTGAGCGCAAGGGGTTCGACCGGCGAGAGTTGCTGCCGCGCTCCTTCATCACCCCGGCCTGTGGCACTGGCGCGCTATCTGTACCTGTGGCCGAGCGGGTGATGCGGATGGCAGCGGAGTTGTCCGGGTTGGTGCGTGAGGAGTACAACTTGGCAGTCAGCAGTTAGCCGTCAGCGGTTAGCAGATCAGTTCATTCGACGCCCAAGCGTGCCCTGCGGCGCTCCCGCTCCCAGGCCGGCATCTCTGCCTCCTCCTTATCCACCAGCACCGCTCGTAGTTCGAAAATCTGGTCGCGCAACAAAGCGGCCTTCTCAAACTCCAGTGCCCGGGCTGCAGCCTTCATCTGCTTCTCAAGTTCCCGGATCAGGCGGGCCAGTTCGTCGTTGGGCAACTGGCCCAGGGCCAGGCCGGGCTCGCGGTCAGGGGCTGCCTTGCTGCGCACCCGGTCGGTCAGGTCACGGACTTCCTTGACGATGGTGGCGGGCACGATGCCGTGCTCCTCGTTGTACTTCACCTGAATCTTCTGGCGTCGTTCTGTCTCCTCGATGGCTCGCTGCATTGAGGCGGTGATGCGATCGGCGTACATGATGGCGGTGCCGTTGACGTGCCGTGCCGCCCGGCCGGTGGTCTGGATGAGGGCGGTATCCGACCGCAGGAACCCTTCCTTGTCGGCGTCCAGGATCGCTACCAGGCTGACCTCCGGCAAGTCCAGCCCCTCCCGCAGCAGATTGATCCCCACCACCACATCGTAGGCTCCCAGCCGCAGGTCTCGCAGAATCTCCACCCGCTCGATGGTCTGAACCTCGCTGTGGAGGTAATGCACCTTGATGTCTAGTTCGCGCAGGTAGTCGGCCAGGTCCTCGGCCATGCGTTTGGTGAGCGTGGTGACCAGCACGCGCTCACCCCGTGCCACCCGCTCGTTGATCTGTCCTACCAGGTCGTCCACCTGCCCGCGCACCGGCTTGACGATGATCTGGGGGTCCACGATGCCGGTGGGGCGGATGATCTGCTGCACCACCTGCTGGCTCTTCTCCAGTGCGTAGGGGCCGGGAGTGGCGGAGGTGTAGATGACCTGATTAATGCGCGCCTCAAATTCCTCAAAGTTGAGCGGGCGGTTGTCCATTGCGGAGGGGAGGCGGAAGCCGTACTCGACCAGCACCCCCTTGCGGCTGCGGTCGCCGTGGTACATCCCGCGCACCTGAGGTATCGTCATGTGGGATTCGTCCACGATGAGCAGGTAATCGGCCGGGAAGTAGTCCATCAGCGTCCACGGAGGTGAACCGGGCGTCCGCTGCTGCAGGTGGCGGGAATAGTTCTCGATGCCGGAGCAGTAGCCGATCTCGCGGATCATCTCCAGGTCGTACCTGGTGCGCTGCTCCAACCGCTGAGCCTCCAGAAGTTTCTCCTGGGTTTTCAGTTCGGCCAGCCGTTCCTCCAGTTCGGCTTCGATGTCGGCCAGGGCCTGCTCTCGCTTCTCCTCCGGGGTGATGAAGTGCTTGGCGGGGAAGATTTGTACGTCGTCCAGTTCTGCCAGCATCTCGCCGGTGAGGGGGTCAACCTCGGTGATGCGCTCAATCTCGTCTCCCCAGAAGCCGATGCGGTAGGCGGCCTCGCCGTAAGCTGGCACCACCTCCAACGTGTCGCCTCGCACGCGGAAGGCCCCGCGCTTCAACTGGAAGTCATTACGCTCGTAGTGGATGCTGACCAGGTGGCGGAGGAGCCCATCGCGCCGGTGGTGCTCCCCCCGCGCCAGTTTGACGACGACGCGGCCCCAATCCTGGGGGTCGCCGATGGCGTAGATGCAGGAGACGGAAGCGATGATGATGACGTCACGGCGGGAGAACACGGCGGTGGTGGCGGCCAGACGGAGGCGGTCAATCTCCTCATTAATGTCGGCGTCCTTTTCGATGTAGAGATCGTGCCTGGGCAGGTAGGCCTCCGGTTGGTAATAATCATAATATGAGACGAAGTACTCGGCGGCGTTGTGGGGGAAGAACTCGCGGAACTCGGTGTAGAGTTGGGCGGCGAGCGTTTTGTTGTGGACGAGGACGAGGGTGGGCTTCTGCACCTGCTGGATCACCTGGCTCACGACGTACGTTTTTCCTGTGCCGGTCGCCCCCAGCAGCGTCTGGTGCTTGTGCCCTTTGCGGATGCCCTCCACCAGCGCAGCGATGGCCTCCGGCTGGTCGCCGGTGGGCTGAAAGTCGGAGACGAGTTGGAATCTGGGCATGTTGCTCTCCCTGTAGAACGTCAGTTCGGCCATATTATACATCAGGTCAGAGCGATGCGCCAGATTTGACAATCATGGCGGTTGTGTGGTATGGTAGTGTCCATATTATCCTGTTTCGTGGGAGGTGGAGATGATGCAAAAACAGAAGTCCTCGTCTGTGCGGGCAGCGGTGATCGGTTTGATCGGCACGCTGCTGACGGTGTGCGGCGGGCTGACCGGTGCGGGGGTCAGTGCTGCTGTGACGGTCTACCGCGTCGAGCGGGAGGTGCAGCAGGTGGCACTCGCGCCGCCGGGCAGCGACCAGGCACTGACGGTGGACACGCAGCAGATCGCTGTGCGCTACGAAGAGGCGATGGGCCTCGATCCAGACGGCTACCACGTCGTCCCGGAACTGGGCTTTGTGTTGGCTCGGCCCCGTGAGGGGTGGAGTGGGGTGGAAGAGATGACCTATCGTGACCTCTTCGTCGAACGGGGATCGTGGACGGGTTCGACGTGGGACGAGCAGCCGCTGCGTCGTATCCGCTACGGGGAGCCGGCCCAGGTCCGGTACTGTGAGGGGTCACAGGTGAACGGGGTTCCGGTAGACGTAGAGACGATGCGCTTGTCGTATGGCACTGACGCTTTTCAATTCTCCAACGAGATCACGGTTCTCGCTCTTGATAAGGAGGTGGCTGCGGGTTACACATTAGCCGGGGTTGCGCTGGACTGGGGATCAGTCTATCGTAGCGGTGCGAATCGCATTGTCGCTAACGAGGGAAGCGACTATATCCTGATGCAGACCTCGTGGCAGGTGCGGGACGTGCAGGTGGATGGTCAAGATGGCGATCTCTCTATCGAACGGTGGGCATTGTTCGCTGAGGGGCCGCAGAACTACTACGTGGTCGAGGTCGTCTACCTCCCGCAGGCGGGCCAGCCGGTGCAGGTATGGGAGGATCTGCAGGCGTACATCGGCTCGTTCCGCGTGATTCGGTGAGGTTGTTACGAAGTACCACCGCGAGTACTCGTGGCGGGGCTTGTGGTAACTTGCTTATGCATCGTCGCGCCACGTCTCTCCTCTTTGCTGGTGTCCTCGCCGCCATCGTGCTCTGCGCCGGTGTGGGTGGGCTGGCGCTCACGAGCAGGGTCTACAGCCAGCGCTACGCCGGTCATATCTACCCCGGCGTCGGCGTCTACGGCGTGAGCCTGGGCGGGCTGACTGTGGACGAGGCCGCTGTTGCCCTTCAGTCGGCGTTCCCCGACCCGGCCACGTTGCCGCTTACACTGCGCGACGGGGAGCGCACCTGGAACCACTCCTGGGCTGACCTGGGGCTTCATCTAGACCCACTGGCGACGGCCCGCCTGGCCTACCAGGTGGGGCGCGAGGGAACGCCTGGACAGCAGTACGTGGCCCAACTACAAGCGCGCGTCGCCGGCTGGACGCTCTCCCCCGTCATTGTGCTCCCCGACCAGGCTCAGGCCACCGCTGCGCTAGAGTCACTCGCCTCCGAGGTACTTGTGCCGCCGGTGGATGCTGGCCTCCTTATCCAGCCCGGCGGTCTCACCCCGGTGCCGGCCCAGGCGAGGCGAGGGCTGGACGTGGAGGCAACCGTGGCCGTGCTCCAGCACACGGTCGGCGTCGGCCCCGAGGGGCTGGTGATGGAATTGCTGACGCGGTCTGTCGCCCCGGCCATCGGAGACCCCGGCCCGGCGCAGGCTCAGGCCGAACTGCTTCTCTCACGCCCTTTCACGCTCGTTGCCGACGACCTGCTGACCGGCTTCAGCGCGACGTGGGCGGTTGGGCCGGAGGTGGTGGCGGAGTGGCTGGTCGCGCAACCCGTCGAGGACGAAAACGGCGCTCGGCTGGCGCTGACGGTGCAGGAGGAGGTCGTCCGCGCCTACCTAGATAGTCTGGGCAGCCAACTGACCAACGAGGTCGCACTCGACGTCGGAGGGACGCTGCCTGCGGTGCGGGCGGCGATCGAGGCCGGGGAGAGCCAGGCCACCGTCGCGCTGGTGCATCTGCCGCACGCCTACACTGTGCAACCGGGCGATACACTGGTGTCGGTGGCGCGGGCGCACGGCTTCCCTGTATGGTGGCTGACCGAGGCCAACCCGGGCATCGAACCCGGAGAACTGCGGCCCGGTCAGCAAATCTTCATTCCCTCGGTAGACGTGCTCTTCCCGCTGCCGCTCGTCACTAGCCACCGTTTCGTGGTAGACGTTTCCGACCAGCATCTCTACGCCTACGAGGGAGAAACGCTGGTCTACGATTTTTTATGCTCGACAGGCATCGCCTCATCGCCAACACTCACGGGCACGTTCCAGGTGTTGAGCAAGGAGGAGAACGCTTACGCCTCCAGTTGGGACCTGTGGATGCCGCACTTCCTGGGGATTTATCGCTCTGGGCCTGATTTCACCAACGGCGTCCACGCGCTGCCGACTCTCTCCAGCGGTGTCCGGTTGTGGGAGGGCTGCCTGGGCCGCCCGGTCTCCTACGGCTGCATCGTCGTCGGTGTGGACGAGGCTGCCACGCTCTACGAGTGGGCTGAGTTGGGGATGCTGGTGGTGATGCGGGATTAGCGGTCAGCAGTCAGTGGTTAGCAGTTAGCGGTTAGCGGTTAGCAGATAGCGGACAGCATATAGCAGTTAGCCGTTAGCGCTTGAGCGGCTGGATATTCGTTGCCCCTTGTCTCTTGCATCTTGCCCCCCTCCCATTTGCTCATTTGTCATTTGTTCATTTGTCATTGTTCATTGTTAATTGTACTTAGTGCTTTTATCTCATTGACGACAATTCTCATAAATCTTATAATTTAGTAAATAGTAGGATAACTGTGAAATCTATCATAATGCGCCTGCGGCGATACGACGACGATTTGTCCAAGGAGGAGGCCGGAGATGTTCGAGATGGATACCTTGACTACTGGGCAGGCTGCCAGGTATTGTCACGTTTCCCAGGCGACCATCGTCAACTGGATCAAAAAAGGCAAACTCAAGGCCTACGCCACGCCGGGTGGTCATCACCGCATCTTGTTGCCTGATTTCCTATCCTTTCTGAAGACCTACGAGATGCCCGTGGATTCGACGCTGACAACGTTGTCTCGGCCACGGGTGCTGATCGTGAGCGATGGCCCGCACGCAACGATGCTGGCAGAGGTTCTTCAGGAGGACGGGCGACTTGACGTGACTCGGGCGAGCAACGATTACGAGGCCAGCGCACAGGTGGCGCGCTTTGAGCCTGACGTTGTGGTGCTCGATAAAACGAGCGCGACGCTGGACTGCCTGGCCTTGTGCCGGTGGTTGCGCACTTCTCCAGAGGGAGAGACGATCTCTGTGCTGGTTGTGGGTGCTCCAGAGGATGAGAAGGTCGCACGGGCCGCTGGCGCCGATGCCTACGTGCCCAGCGTTGCCGTCGCCGACAGGTTAGAGGCGGAATTGGAGACGCTGCTCGAATCGGGATAGAATGGTTGTCGCCGCAACCGGAGAGCCGAACTGGCGCGCAGACGCCCCAGGCCGGGTTGGAAGCGTGCCGCTGATATTAGCGAAGGAGAACCCACTATGGCCAATGAAACCATCCTCATCGTCGAAGACAATCTGCTCAACCGCAAACTGGTAGAGGCGATCCTCAAGCCCCTCGGCTACCATCTGTTGATTGCCGTGAACGGCGAGGAGGGAATTGAGGTTGCCACCCGCGAGCGGCCGGACCTGATCCTGATGGACCTGCAACTGCCCAAAGTAAACGGGTACGATGCCACCGAGGTGCTGAAGTCGCAACCGGAGACCGCGCACATCACCATCGTGGCCCTGACTGCACACGCTATGGCGGACGAGCGTGAGCGAGCGCTGGCTGCCGGCTGCGATGGCTATATCACCAAACCGGTTGACACCCGCGTCTTCCCAGGCCAGGTGAGGGAGTACCTGGATGCGCTAGAGGAAGGAACGAGGGAGTAAGGTTCGATGCCCAAGACGTGGCCGATCGAAGAGCGTACTCGCACCCAACTCCAACGCCTCAAATGGGGCATGCTATTTGCCCCTCTACTGTTGCTAGCGCCCTATGAGGTCTACAACCTGCTGGTGGTCAAGATCGAGTGGCAGGAGGCATTGCTGGATGTGTTTGTGGTGCTGGTGGGCAGTTTCGCGTTGACGCAATTTGCCTTCTCCATCATCTTTCGTCTCTACGACCGCAGCATGCAGCAGCGGGTGCGTCTGGCGACGCTGCATCAAGTAGACGTCGAACTGAGCGCTTCGCTGGACCAGAAGCGGGTGCTGGAGGCGGTGCTGGAAGGTGTCCTGCGCCTGACACCTGCCCAAGGCGCTCGCATCTTCACCTACGACGCGGAACGGCGGGAATTCGCTGCTGGCTGGGAACGTCTGGCCTCCGGTGAGTACTGCTCGATTGACTACCGGCCTCGTCCCGATGGCTTCAACGCGCGCGTGGTGCGGACGGGCGAACTCCTTGTCATTGAGGACACAGCGGCCTGCTCCTCCGTGCTCTCCGCCGAGGATTTGGCCCGAGGTATCAGAGCCGCAGCCGGTATACCACTTTTGCACGGCGACCAGGTACTCGGCGTCCTTAGTATCGGTTTCGGTGGACCGCACACCTTCACCGAGGGTGAGTTGGAGACATTGCGCCTGCTGGGTAACAGGGCAGCGGTGGCCCTGGATAACGCTCGCCAGTACCAACGCGCCGAGGCGGCCGAGGCCCGCTTCCGTGACGTGGCCCTCAGCAGCGCCGATTGGGTGTGGGAGGTTGACGCGCAAGGCCGCTACACCTACTGTTCCGAGAATGTGGTGGATGTCTTGGGCTATACACCTGGAGAGGTCTTGGGCAAGAGGCCGTTTGAGTTTATGCCCCCTGACGAGGCGGCCCGCGTGGGCCAGGTCTTTGCCGGGATCGCCGCGGACAAGCAGCCGATTGTGGATCTGGAGAACCGTAACCTGACCAAAGGTGGAGACGAGATAGTGCTGCTGACCAACGGTGTGCCTATCTTGGACAGCGAGGATTGCCTGCTGGGCTATCGAGGCGTGGACAAGGACATCACCGAGCGCAAGCGGGCGCAGCGCGAAGTCGAAGAGCGCCGGATGTATCTCGAAGCGGTGCTGGGAGCCGTCCCCGATGCCATCGTTACCCTGGATGCCCGCTATCGGATCGTGGAATGGAACTCAGGCGCAGAGAGGTTGTTCGGATACTCACGGGAGGAGGTGCTTGGCCAAGATATTGACCCCCTGATCACCAATCCCGATACCTTTGAAGAGGCGGCCGGTCTTACGCAGATCGTCATGAGTGGGGATGATGTGCTTCCCAGGGAGACCGTCCGTTATCGAAAAGATGGTTCTCCTGTGGATGT
>JAUWNP010000144.1 GCA_030612585.1 Anaerolineae bacterium | reverse complement strand
TACCGCTTCGGCGTCGTCGAGGCCTACGCCGCCCCGGCCGCTGCCACCGCCCTGGGCGCTGGCTGGGAGCGCGTCACCTTCGAGTGGAACCGCATCCAGCCCAACGGCCCCGACGAGTGGAACATCGTCCCCATCTCCGATCAGGTCTTGGCCAACGAACTGGGCCAGGGTCGCCAGGTCGTCGGCCTCCTCATCACCACGCCTGGCTGGGCCACCGACCTGGGAATAGGCCCCGGCGTTCCCCGGGGACTCTACCTCCCCACCGACGACCCCAACAACCTGTGGGCCAATTTCGTGCGCACCATCGTCACCCGCTACGCTGGCCGCATTGACCACTGGACCATCTGGAATGAACCTGAGATTCCTCCTGGTTCGCCGGACATGACCTGGGGTGGCTCCACTAAGGACTTCATCCAGTTGCTGCGCGTTGCCTACACCGTTGCCAAAGAGGCCAATCCTAACAGTACCATTCACCTGGCAGCCGTGACCCACTGGCACAACGAGCACTGGTTTGGCAAGTTCCTCGACGCACTCGTCGCCGACCCGAACGCCGCGGTCAACAATTACTACTTCGACGTCGCCACGCTCCACATCTACTTTCAGCCCGAAACCGTGTACGATCTGACGGCCCACTATTACCGCCTGATGCACAACCGGGACATCTACAAACCGATATGGATCGCGGAGACCAACGCCGCCCCCTCCCAGGACCCCGCCTGGCCGGTACCTAACGCCCAGTTCGATATCTCGCTGGAGGAGCAGGCCATCTTCATCGTCCAGGCCTTCAGCCTAGGGCTGGCCGCTGGCGCAGAGCGCATCGCCGTCTACAAGATGGCCGACACCGAGACCGACCGCGCCGCCGACCCGGAACCCTTCGGGCTGGTGCGCTTGGATGGCAGTCGCCGTCCTGCCTTCACCGCCTACCAGGTTGCGACGACCTACCTTTCGGGCTCCCGGGGTGGCAGTTGGGACCGCCGCGACGATATTTCGATCGTGACCATTGACCGGGGCACGCAGACGACGACCATCGTCTGGGCGCGCACGCCCGAACCTCAGGCCGCCATGATTCCGGCACGGACAACCCGGGCGCTGCTGGTGAACGTGTGGGGCGCGGCCTACTACGTCTACCCTGAGCGCGGCTACTATTTTCTCGACCTTCCCGGCGCTGACTGCGCCCAGGGTTGTTTGATGGGCGGCGCGCCGCTGATGCTGGTCGAGGATGCCCCGCTGAACGCCGACACCGCCCCTCCACCCCTCTCGCCGACGCCACCGCCCGTGGAGAACGCCAACCCCGATGTTATCTCTGACCTCTCCCCTGTGGGGAGGATTGAGGGAGATATAGAGGAGATTGAGGGAGGTCTGCCCACCCCCACACCCACCATCACTCCCACTCCCACACCCGTCCCACTCCCCACGTCCGATGTTCCCTCCGGCCGGCCATGGCTGCTCGTCGGCATCCTGGCGGCTGCGATGGGCGGCGGCGCCTTCGTCACGAACCATAGGAAGCCCCCGCATATCACTCGCGATTGATGCCGACAACACCCACGTTGTGCCCAGTGTCTATGTCTACATAACGAGCGGGTGAACACCCCCCATCGGGTGCCGGAACACCACAGGAGTGAGTGGAGAAAGATGCCAACATGTATCCCTTCGTAATAGCCCTGGTTCTTTGTTCCACCTTTATGCACGCCGGTTGGAACCTGCTTGCTCGTCGTCAAAGGTCGGAGACAGCCTTCTTCAAGAGAATGCTCACTGTGATAGCCCTGGTTGGTTTTGTGCCAGCGGTCTTGAGTGAGATGCAGGCGCGTTCCCTTACACCCACGGCCTGGGCCTGCGTCGTGGGCTCAGGGTGCTGTTGCGGGGCATACTACTTATTTCTTGCGCGTGCGTACGAGTCCTCGGACTTCACGGTGGCCTACCCTGTAGCCCGTGCCCTGCCGGTTCTTTTTGTGGGGGTCGGCGACGTATTGCGAGGAAGACACCTGACGCCGATGGGCTGGTTGGGAATGTCGTTGGTAGCCTGTGGGTGCCTGCTCGTCCCTCTACATTCGTTTAGAGACTTCGCCGTCCGCCGCTACCTCAACCGAACGACTCTATGGATGTTGCTGACTGCAATGGGGACGGTGGGCTACACACTGCTCGACAAGGTTGCCTCGGAAGCCATACAGCAAGGCCCGGCGACGGCCGCCCGATATGGGTACGTCTTCTTTCTGATTTCCGGCGTGTCTTACGCTGTGTTCTTGAAAGTGTTCAAGGCAGAAAAACAAAACCCGAACTATGTTGGCTGGAAACTCCCTGCTCTCGCCGCCTGTATGAATTTCGGAGCCTATTGGCTGGTACTCTGGGCATATCAGTTGAGCCCGCAGGCCAGTTACATCGTCGCCTTCAGGCAATTCAGTATTGTCATTGGTACCGTGCTGGCCTTCGCCATCTATAAGGAGCGGGGGCTGATCGTCCGTCTTGCAGGCATCTCCCTGCTCACCTCTGGCCTGGTGATCATTGGTCTGTGGGGGAATTAACAGAGGATTGTGGTAGAACAGAAGCAGCGATGGCAAACGCTTCATACCAGGGGGGCACAATGGAACGGTATCGCGTGGAACCGGGCAGCAAGATAAACCTGGGCCAGTGGGACCCCAACGACAAAAGCGCGTTTGAGGGAAGCAAACGGGAAGCACGAGAGGCACTGCGAGCGCTCAACGAGCGATTGGAGGCGCTGCAGGAACTGCTCTACGCAGAGCACAAACACAAAGTGCTCATCGTGCTGCAGGCAATGGATACCGGTGGCAAGGACGGCACGATTCGCCACGTCTTTGAGGGCGTGGACCCCCAGGGCGTAAAGGTGGCGAGTTTCAAAGTGCCCACACCGGAGGAACTGGACCATGACTACCTATGGCGGGTGCACAAACAGGTACCGGCCAGGGGTGAGATCGTCATCTTCAACCGTAGCCACTACGAGGACGTTTTGGTCGTTCGGGTACACAAGTTGGCGCCACCGGCAGTGTGGGGCCGGCGGTACGCCCACATCAACGACTTCGAGCGGCTGTTGGTCGAAGAGGGCACGACGATCCTGAAGTTCTTCCTGCACATCGGCCTGGACGAGCAGAGGGAACGGTTGCAGGCCCGGCTGGACGAGCCGCACAAACGCTGGAAATTCAACCTGGGCGACCTGGATGAGCGCAGGCTGTGGCCGGAATACCAACGGGCCTACGAGGATGTCCTCAGCAAGACCAGCGCCGAACAGGCACCCTGGTACATCGTCCCGGCCAATCGCAAGTGGTATCGCAACCTGGTGGTGGCCACCGTCCTGGTGGAGACGTTGGAAGGGCTAAACATGCGCTACCCCCAGCCGGAGGAAGGCCTGGAGGATGTGGTGATTGAATGATTCTACTCTTGACACCCAGCCCACCCCAAGTACAATGCCCACGCATGAGCAAACACCTTCTTTCTCCCGTCAGCCTGGTCGCTCTCTGCCTCCTGCCTGTCCTGTTGGCATCCTGCGGGGCTGAGGTCGTGGAAGGCCCGGTCACGCCCACCGCTTCAGCGACTGCTACCGTCGCGCCCAGCCACACCCCCACACTCCCACACACTCCCGCCTCACCCACAGAGCCAACACCAACACCCACAGAGCCGCCGCCGACCAGATCCGCTTCTGTCACGCACACCGTCCAGCCTGACGACACCCTGCTGGGCCTGGCCACGGAATACGGCGTGCCGATGGCCGCGCTCCAACTCCATAACGGGATGGGGGATTCTACCGTCGTGCAGGTGGGACAGGTACTCTCCATTCCCCCGCAGGCCGGATGGGAGGGGGCCTCTCGCTTCTGGGTCGTGCATGTGGTAAAAGCGGGCGAGACGCTGGTCGGCATCGCCCGGACCTACGGCCTGAAAGCGGCAGAACTCAAGGCCGTCAATGGGCTGACCGACGCCGACTTAATTGTGATTGGCCAGGAACTGGTGCTGCCGCTGGATGCGCCCGCCGTGGCGCGCGCGCCAGCCCCCACCCACACTCCACCCCACACTCCCACACCCCCACACCCATCCACTGCTACCCCAGCCTCCAGTCTGACTTCAGAGCCACCCGCTGCGCCCCCCACTGCCATTCCGGCCGTTCCTCCACCCGCCGACATCGCCGCCTGGCCCCACGAAACGGTGCGGCTGATCAACGAAGTGCGCGCCGCGCACGGCCTGGGGCCGCTGGCTTACAACGAGACGCTGGCGCTGGCAGCCCAGGGACAGGCGAACGACTGTGCCCAGCGTGGCTGGTGCAGTCACACCGGCTCCGACGGCTCGAACATCAAGACGCGCATCCTGCGCGCGGGCTACGACCCCGCCAGTTGGGCGGAATGTTGGGCGCAGCGCCAGACGCCCCAGGGCGCGGTGGACATCTGGATGGACGAGGTGCCGCCCAACGACCCGCACCGGCGCACGTTGCTCACCACCTGGCTTTCGGAGATCGGCGTGGGCGTGGCCCAGACCAGTTGGGGCTACTACTTCATCGCCGATTTCGGCCGGCCGCGCGTGGCCGCCCCTTGACATCCACCCATCCTGAGTACAATAGACTCGCCACGGACCCGTGCGGCCGTGAGCCTACTTTGGACAACCGAACGCACCACTCTCCTTGCACCTCTCAAGGTTATGTGCTATAATTAGCACAAAGAGAAGTGAAAACGAGGTGAGAACTATGCGCTATACCCACCCACTGGACGATCTACTCAGTAGTCAGGCTCGGCTGAGAATCCTGCGCTATCTCTGCACGGTCGAAGGTGAGCACACCGGGCGGGAGATTGCCCGTGCTATCGGGATGGGGGAAACACCCACACATCGGGCCTTGAGGGAGTTAGCCGACACGCTGGTCGTGCTCTATCGCGTGGCCGGGCGCGCCCACTATTACCGCTTGAACGAGCACCACGCCCTGGCGGAACGAGTGCTGTGTCCTCTGTTCGCGACAGAGAGGACTCAACGGGACGCCGCCGGCACCGAACTACTGGCCGGGGTGGGTGTTCCTTTGGATGCGGCGCTGATCTACGGCAGCGTGGCACGGGAGGAGGACACCTGGCGCTCCGACTTGGACGTCCTCCTGGTGGTGCCCGCGGCTGACGATGCCCGACGGGCCACCGAACGCCTATGGCAGCACGATGGAGACCTGCTCCGGCGCTACGGAGTGATCTCGGTTCGGGCTCTATCCAGGGACGAACTGGCTACCAGGGTACAGCGTGGCGAGAAGTGGCTGGTGGAGGCTCTACGGGACGGCGTGGTCGTCAGAGGCACATCCCCCCAGCGACTGTTGCGTGGACGGACAATGGCCTGAGCCCTTCGACTTCGCTCCCCTCGACTACACTCGGGGCAGGCAGGGCAAGCCTGTTGAAAGGAGACGACGCGATGGTCAAGAAAGCCAGACGGCGCAGCCGGCGCTCCGACGCGGCGCGCATTCGTACGGTCGGGTCGGCCGCCTGGCGGAACTACCTGCAGCGTGCTCAACAGACCCTGCGGGCGATGCACCGTTCCGCCGCAGAGGAAGATTGGGCCGCCGTGGCCGCCATCGCCCCCACCTGCGCCATCGCCGCCGCCGACGCAGTAGTGGCGCGGATGGCCGGCGTAGTGGCCAGAGATGAAGACCACACAGCAGCCGTCGAACTGCTGCTAGCCCACGGCAGTGAACTGGAGGGAGTGCGGCGTGCAACACAACATCTGCACCGGCTACTAGAGCGCAAGACCACAGCCCAGTACGGCGAGGGGCCTATCACAGCCTCAATGGCACGGGATATGCTGACCCACGCTGACCGGTTGTTAGCCTGGACAGAGAAGCAACTCAAAGATTCTTGAGGAGACGCATGGAACCCATCCTCTTGCTCAAAGACACAGCGGGATCTGCGCTCCGAGGGCTGAGACCGATGCGTAGGCTCCTGTTGTTGGTGATGCTGATGACGCTCGTGGGGTGCGCGGTCCCCGGTCCCACTACCTCCCCGTTACGGCTTCCCACCCGAGCCGTCATTCCTACTCCTACTCCCGCCCCCACTTCCTTCTCCATCGGCGCGCAGACCTACTACGAGGAGGGGTTGACCTTCCAGGAAACAGGCGACGCCGATGGGGCGCTACAATCCTTCACCTGGGCCATCCAACTGGCGCCCGACTTCGCGCCGGCCTACGTCGCGCGCGGCACCGTCCACCTGGCCCAGGGGGAACTCCGCCTGGCGTTGGCCGATGCCGACGGTGCGCTGGAGGCCGACCCGGCCAGCGCCCCAGCCTACGCGCTGCGCGGCGAGACGCAACGCCTGCTGGGTCGCGCCCGCCCGGCGCTGGAAGCCTTCGACCAGGCCCTGGACCTGGACCCTGACCTGAAGGCGGAGACCCTCCGCTCCCGCTGGCTGACCGCCCGCGCGGCCCGCGATACCAGCCGTTTGCTGGCCCTCAGCCGTGAGTACACCACCGCCCACCCCGACGACCCGCTGCGCCACTACTACCACGGCTGGGCACTCATCGAATTGGGCACGCCCGGCGTCGCCATCAACACCCTGGTCGAGGGGATCGAAGCCACCTCCGACCCGCCCGCCCTGCTCTGGTTCGCGCTGGGGCGGGCCTACGCGGAGAACGGCTCCTGGCAGGAGGCGGTCACTTCGTTCGAGGCCGCCCGCACGTTGGTGCAGGCCGGCGACACCAGCCTGGCCATCCACTCCGACCGGCCCATCGCCGACCTCTTCGGTGCGCTGGGGCGGGCCTACCTGGGCGCCGACCGCTGCGTGGACGCCGAGATGATGCTGGAGTACGCCCTCTCCGTCGGCGCTCCGGCCTCTGAATACGCCGCCGCGCTGAGGGAGGCGCGCCTCTGCCAGACCCCCACCCCCAGCGCCACACCCTATTCCACTGTGACGCCGTGGGGAGGCTGAAACATGTGAAATGGTCAGAGCCTGCCGCGCCAACGGGCACCCCTGCGAGGACGTGAAGCGTGAAGCGTCAAACGTGAAACGTCAAACGCCATCTCACTTCACTTTTGACGTTTGACGCTTGACGTTTGGCATATTGACGCCTTGTGTTATACTATGCCAGCAAAACCTACCAAGGAGGCCGATACGATGGTAAGCGAAGACCTGCTGGAGATCCTGCGCTGCCCTTATTGCGTCAGCGGCGAGACACGCAAGCCCGGCGACGACCCGGGCCGGCTGGAACTGATCCGCGATTGCTGGCTCGTCTGCCAGGAGCCCGATTGCGGCCGCAAATATCCCATCCGCGACGACATCCCCGTGATGCTCATCGAAGAGGGGGATAAATGGACTGGCGTGTCCGTCGAGGATCTGCCGGTTCCGCCGCCAGCCGAGTAGTCTTACGTAGAGATCGGAAGGGTCGGGGCCACTAGCCTGGTTGGTTAGTTGGTTGGTTGGTTGCAGTGGGCTTGATCTGATGGAGGGTACTGAAGATGCTTCAGTGGCGGGTGATCCTATTGGCAGTGCTGGCTGTGCTGCTGTTACTGGCCGGATTGACAGCCCTCATCCTGCCTGATCCCTACGAGGGCCCGCTGCTCTATCACCTGGATGCGGAGCACTCCATCCGTGCCTTCGACGTGCTGGGAGGGGTGCTGCTGGCACTGGGGTGCGCTGTGGCCTGGAGCGCCGGTGCTATATGGCAGCGACGGATGCATGCTTCCTGACCGGCCTGGGACCTACGTGCTGATTCTGCATCTGCCATGTCCAACGACCATCACCGTCGGACGACTGGGCTGCTTCCACTTCCCGTCCGGCTGGTACACCTACGCCGGCAGCGCCCGCGGGCCGGGCGGGCTGGCTGCCCGTATCGCCCGCCACCTGCGGGTCTCCAAACCCCTACGCTGGCACGTGGATTACCTGCGGGCCCACGCTCAGCCGGTCGAGGTGTGGTACACAGAGGGTCATCAGCGACAGGGGCGACAGGAATGTGCCTGGGCCGCAGCGCTGTCCGCACTCCCTGGCGCTTCTACCCCTGTGCCCCGCTTCGGTGCTTCTGATTGCCACTGCCCGACCCATTTGACCCACTTCGCCGTGCCGCGTGACCTGGCAGCCTTCGCCCGCGCCGTGGGTGAACCCGTGTCACAGGAGACGTTGAATGTCTGACGACTTCCACAGCCTCTGGCAACTGTTCCTGGACGCTATCACCGCCGGCGACGACGCCCGCACCGAGGAAGCCGCGTTGGCCCTGGGATGCCTGCGCGAGACGGCGCTGCCCCCGTTATGCAATCTCCTGGCCGACGCCGACCCCGACCATCGTTGGTGGGCCGCCCGCGCGCTAGCCGCCGTCGCCGCCCCCGCCACCCGGCAACTGCTCATCAACGCTCTGACCGACCCCGATGCCGACGTGCGAGCCTGCGTCGCACAAGGGCTGGGAGAACTACAGGCCGCGGAAGCCGTGGACGGACTGGTGCGCTGCCTGTCCGACTCCAGCCCCTTCGTCTCCCGCATCACCGCCGACGGCCTGGCCCGCATCGGCCAGCCCGCCGTCCCGGCCCTCGTCGCCGCGCTGCAGGAGGGAGAGGTACCAGCCCGGGCAGGTGCGGCCCGCGCGCTGAGTATCATCCAGCCCGAAGATGCCATCCCCGTCCTCTGCGCCGCGCTCGACGATCCCAGCGCCATCGTAACCTACTATGCGGAAGAGGCGTTGGAACGAATGGGGGTGGGGCTGGTGCTCATCCAGCCATAGCACCGGCCTGTCAAGTCAAATGATAATCTGAGTGAAGCCCCATCGTTCGGTCAAATGATAATCTGAGTTTCCACGCCTCCTTTCTTTGGTTTTGATAGTCCGATCATATCAGGGTTCAGGACAATCTCAGGCCACCGACGCTGAAACGCCGGAGTTGGGGTCGTCATAGTCGTCGTATGGCTATGGATAGTGCGGAGAGTCATCCACACTATCCACGGCCCGGCCCATGCACCAGGCTAGTCTTCCTCCAGAATCGTCGTACGGTTGAAGGAGAAGGTTAACGAGTCATCGTCTTCCTCTTCTTCTCTCTCCGAGCTTGGATGGGACATCAGTGTCTGGAAAACATCCTCGGTTACTCCGGGAACGGCACCAGGCAAGGCGAAGATTTGGTCGATCAGGTCATAGATCTCTTGCCGCAGTTGGCGAGGGTTGGTCTGGTCCCGTAAAGCTTCCAGCAGTTCTTTATCTTCCGGGAAGATGGCGTCGGTATCGCAGAGGCGGTCGAAGGGCGTGCGGGCTTGGTCGTGACGGCGCTTGATGCGCGTGGGTTGACCATCATCACCGGGGACCACGATCTTCTCGCTCAACCGCATCACTGGCTGAAAGAAGTTGTAGTAGAGCCACATGCGGTCGTAGAGGTAGTTGACGGCCAAGGTTTGGGCGACGGTGTCGAGACGCTCGTAGCCCAGGTAGGCACGAACCAGGGTGGAGTTCTTCTGCTCGACGTTGCGATTGTCGTTTTTCTGGTAAGGACGGCTGCGGGAGAGGCGCACACCCTGAACAATCTCTCCCCAGAAGCGGAGCATGTGATGGTTGAAGAACTCACTGCCGTTGTCGGGGTGGATTTCCTTCACCGGGAAAGGAAGATGGGCCAAGATGTAGCGAAATGCGTCTTCCATAACCAGGTAACTGCGGCCCAACACGGCTCTGCGTTCACTCCAGCCGGTGAGGACATCGATCATTTGAAGTGTACACACGTACTCCCCGGAAGCAGTGCAACCACAGTGATGAACCAGGTCTGTCTCGAAGTGACCAGGCTCTCGTTCGTCCCAGGGGATACGTCTCATTGGAATGTCTCGAGTCAGCTTGTTGGCGCGTTTGGAGCCTTTGGGGCGAGGCAAGCGGGGTTGGTCCTGCCTGATGCGGTTCAGTCTACGCCCCACGGTGGAGATGCTAATCCCGCTCAAGTGATCCAGTAGCGATGGATAGATCTCCATTTCACCGTGAGCGTGTAGATGGCGAACCATATCGGGCAGAGCAGGCGTGATCCGCTCAGCGCAGATGTAGTCCAGGCTTTCCCAGACGATGCGTATTGCATCGTCCACCTCTGGGCCATAAACGCAACTACGCTGCCTGCTGCGAGGCTTACGTTTCAGGTCTCCGTGCATCGACTCTATCAGATAGTTCCGGTTTAGCTCCGTCACAGCCTGCATTTCGTCCAAGAGCCGACCACGTTCCTTTCGACCTGCCTTTCTGTAGCGCTTCTGCATTTTTCGTAGATACTTCCGTCTCTCATCGATGTTCATCTTGTCTTCGGTAGACATACTTCCCTCCTAAGATATGGTATGGTACTTGGGGGAAATATAACTCAGGTTTTCTTTTGAGTGAACAATGTGCTTTCACTCAGATTATAGATGAATGAATACGACCGGTTGACCTTCGCGCCAAATTGCACTATACTGAGGCCATGCTAGAAGGATAAGAGCGCCTCGTCTCTTTCCGGGAGGCCGAGGCGATGATCGGGACGTGGGCGTGCCCTGGTGTCCCCAAGTGTACCACGAGGGGCCGTCCCACGCAGGGGGCGGCCTTCTGCGCACATGATCGCAGCAGAAGGTCTGTCCTGGTAGAAAGGTGGATAGTATGATGACAGAATCCAAGCGCCTCGGCAAATACGAGATCATCGAGGAGATAGGCCGCGGCGGCTTTGCCGTCGTCTACAAGGCGCGCGATACCGTGCTGGACCGCATCGCCGCGCTCAAGGTACTGCACCCCTACTGGGCCGCAGACCCGGGCTTGGCGGTCCGCTTCCGCCAAGAGGCGCGCGCTGCTGCCAATCTGCGTCATTCCAACATCGTCACTGTCTACGAGGCGAGCGAGACAGAGGGCCAACTGTACATCGCCATGGAGCACCTGCCTGGCCGCACCTTGCGATCATTGCTGGAGGTCGAGGGCGCACTGTCACTGGAGCGGGCGCTGCCCATCCTGGAGCAGGTTGCCGAAGCCCTGGACTATGCCCACGGACAGGGCGTGGTCCACCGGGCCGTCAAGCCAGCCAACATTATGTTTGCCCAGGATGGACAGGTCATCCTCACCGACTTCG
>JAUWNP010000239.1 GCA_030612585.1 Anaerolineae bacterium | reverse complement strand
GATTAAGCGGCGCTGTTATGGCATTACCAGGGTCACAACTCTATTCCAACGCATTTACCTTGACCTTGAGGGCTATCGCCGATTCGCCTAGCCGGAGTACCCCCATATGTGGCCCTCCCATGCGAAATCCCAAAGAGCCATAGTATCTATACCACGTACCAGTTACTATAGGTGAGAAAATCGATGGAATTGTCAGTGCTGCACCTATGAACCCCAAGATGCACATGATAGTGATTGCTACGGGTCTTTTCTTTTCCATTTTTGAACTCCCTTCTGCTCGCTGTTGAAAGTCAATAGTGGCTAACTATAGCTATGCCGTATGGCTACGTGCCGCATAACGGATGGGAGCTCAGCCGCCGCGCGGGGCTAGCGTGAGAGACCTCGCTGGAATACACCGCCGCTGACCACGGAGCCGCCGATTTGCACGCGCGGAGCGCGGTCGGCTGCAGCGACGGGTTATGCGGCGCTTTCTCCCGAACACGTGACGTCCACTTACGTAATGACGTGAAATGAGACGCGGGCTGGCAGATTTTGGCACAACGTGCCTATTCCCTCCATTGGGGGACGATAGCTCTACAGTACAGCTCGCCATCGCTATAAGCAGGTAGCAAACTTGCAAAGCCGCCAGCCCGCCGTGATACGCTATAACACCCTTTGCAGAGCAAGAAAAGAGGGGATGCTCGAGCCTCTCACCTTCAGGATTCCTTGGACTTGACTGACCGTAGCCACTCCTCTAACTCACGTGCGGCGAGTTCCCGCCCTCCCAGGCCAAAGGCCAGAGCCACGGCCACGGCGATGGCTCCCAGCAGCAGGCCAAAGGCCACGTTGATGATCTCATTAGCCAGGCCCATCTGCCGCAAGCCCATGGCACCAGCCAGCGCCAGGACGGAGACCCGCGCGGCCATGGCCAGCAAACCGGCTTGCGCCGCTCCGCTGGCCTGTACGGCCTTGGCAGCCAGATTAGCCAGGTAGAGGCCGATGGCGAAGATGATTAGTCCCAGAATCACTTGGCTGGCAAAGGCCGTGAACTGTGTCACCAGATCGGCCACCGACTCGAAGCCCAGCAAGCGGAATGCTTCAATGCTGGCAAAGAGCATGATCACCACCAGAACCAGGTAGCCCACGATCTCTGATGGCGTTCGCTCCCCTTCGGCTGGCTCTTTGCCCAACCCCATCCGGGTCAAGACGGCGTCAAAGCCGGCACCTGACAGCAGATTGGCGATCAACCCGGCCACCACGCGCCCCACGACGTAAGCAATCGCTACCAACAAGCCAGCAGCAAAGACGGCCGGGAGCGCACCCAGGATCGTGTCGAGCATATTGCTGGCTGGCTGGGTGATGGCTTCCAGCGCCAGAGAATTGAGAGCGGCGATCAGCACCGGAATGAGGATCAAGACATAGACCACCAAACCCAAAAAGCCCGATAGTCGCTGCTTCCCCAGAACCGTGGCCAGTCCTACTTGCTCACCCAGCCGGTCTGTGCCGACGGCGGCCAGCAGATTGGTCACAATCCGCTGCACGATGCGAGCGACAAACCAACCGATAACCAGGATCAGGCCAGCGGCAAAGATATTAGGCAGGAAGCCAAGGATCTTGTTAATCATTCCCTGAACTGGCTCGAGGAGCCCTTGCAGGGCCAAAGCATCCAATACCGCTGGCAGAAAAAGTAAGAGGACCAGCCAATACACAGCATTGGCAAGCGTTTGAGTTAGGAAGATGTGCTCCTCCTCTTCGAGACCGGCCTGGCTGCCGAGACGTTCATCGAGCTTGGCAATGCTCAACACTCGGGAGACAATGAGCTTTAGCCCGCAAGCCACGATCCAGGCGATTAGCACCAAGAGACCCGCACCGAGCAACCGTGGGGCGAACTCAAAGACCTGGACCAGAAGCTGGTTGAGCGGCTCGGTGATGAGGGTGAGGCCCAACGCCTGGAAAAAGGCGATCAGCACGAAGAGCATGATCAGGTAGTACACTCCCTTGGCGATCCACCGCTCCACTTCGAAGGCTTTGGCCTCGTCTTCCCCGACGATCCAGCGAGCCAGTCGGTTGTCCAACGTCGTGCGTCGCAGCGCTCTACGCACGATGGCAGACACTACCAAGGCAACCAACCATCCGATAATCAGGATAGCCAGCGCCCCGATGAGGTTGGGGATATAGGCCCCAACTAACTGAGTGATTTGATCTAGAATAACCTCCATCGCTTTACCTCCTTTACTTCGTTAGATTTAATGTTCACGCTCGAGCGTCCCCCCGTACTTGATCGGTGATATGGCGTATACTTGTTCTGTGACAAACATTTTTCTGTTCCCATGCTGGATACTCAGCTCCACGCCGCATAACTATTACTAGACGGACGTTTATCCATCTAGTTCCTCTTATACGGACATCTCTCTACCTAACTATCCAATCTGACATCTTAGCAAGACAACTTTCCATACAATCCTCCCTCTCGCTGTATTAGACGGAAACTCTGTCCATCTAGTGTACTTGCCAAACAGGGCAAGACGGATATAATACGAGTCGGACAACCAACAATCTGGGCGAGACCCCAATGGCCCCACATCAGTAGTATACATCAGCGAAAAATAAAGCGCAAGTTGGGAGGGATAGCGAATGAACCAACGCCCCAAAAAACTACTCGACCAGGCTTGTACTGAGCTTGTCGAAGTATCCGTGAGGCCATCCAGGTTAAACATTACTCCATTCGCACCGAACAAGCCTACGTAAACTGGATCAAACGCTACATTCTGTACCACAAGAAACGGCATCCGCGCGAGATGGGCGCCGCCGAAATCGAGGCTTTTCTCACCTATCTGGCTGTTGACCGAAACGTAGCCGCCTCAACGCAAAATCAGGCCCTCAGTGCCCTACTCTTCCTCTATCGTCAAGTGCTCAAGCAAGACCTGGTGGGCTCCATTGATTCCGTCCGCGCCAAACGGCCCAAACGATTGCCCACGGTCCTGACCAAAGAGGAGACCCTCCGTGTCATCGGCTTCCTATCGGGAACCCACCAACTGATGGCCAAACTGCTTTATGGCAGTGGCCTGCGCCTCATGGAATGTGTGCGACTGCGAGTCAAAGACGTGGACTTTGCCCAACGCCAGATCATCGTTCGGGACGGCAAGGGGATGAAAGACCGGATCACAATGTTGCCTGATGTACTCATTCAACGCTTGCGAGAACACCTGCAACATACCAAACACATCCACGAAGACGACCTGGCCAAAGGTTACGGCAGCGTTTACCTGCCCTTTGCCCTGGAACGCAAGTACCCCAATGCCGACCGGGAATGGCTCTGGCAGTACGTCTTTCCTGCGACCAGGCTCTCCACCGATCCGCGCACGGGAATCACGCGCCGTCATCACATCAACGAGAGCAGCCTGCAAAAAGCCGTCAGGAGGGCAGCGAAACGGGCTGGCATTGACAAGCGTGTCACTTGCCACACCTTCCGCCACTCCTTCGCCACCCACCTGCTCGAAGATGGCTACGACATCCGCACCGTCCAGGAACTCCTCGGCCACAAGGACGTGAAAACGACGATGATCTACACCCACGTCCTCAATCGCGGCCCCCTCGCCGTCCGCAGCCCGCTCGACCACACCGAACGCACATGAAAAGCGATCACAGACCAACACAGAAATCACCTTCACGTTTGACGTTTGACGTTTCACGTTTGACGCTTCACGTTTCACGACCATGAACATCCTCTTCCTCACCCCCCAACTCCCCTATCCGCCTCAGAAGGGCACCGCGCTCAGAAACTGGGGGCTGATCGCCGGGCTGTCCCGCCGCCACCGGGTCAGTCTGCTATCCTTCCTCGCGCCGGGACAGGACCACCATCCCGCCCCGCCCCTGGCCGCCGCCTGCGCGCGTGTCGAGACCGTTCCCCAGCCGGTTCGTCCCCTCTCCCGCCGCCTGCGCGACCTGGCCCTCACGCGCCAACCCGACATGGCGCTGCGGCTGGCGTCGGACCAGTACGGTCGGCTTCTGGCGGACTGGCTGGCGCGAGAGATATTCGACGTCGTGCACGTCGAGGGGATCGAACTGGCCCCCTATCTCGACGTCATCGAAGAGACACCCTGGCGAAGGTTACAGGACGTTCCGCCAACAGAACGATTCTCGGCAGGCGAAGACGCTTTTGATCTGAGAAACATCGCTAAACCTTCGCAAGGGTTCACGCGCCCCCTTGTAATCTTCGACGACCACAACTGTGAATATCTGCTCCAGAAGCGGACTTTCCTCACCGACCTGCGCGCACCTGCCCGCTGGCCCGGCGCGGCCTACTCCTTCGTCCAGTGGCGGCGGCTGCGACGGTACGAGGCCCACGTCTGCCGGAGGGCCGACCGCGTCCTCGCCGTCTCCGATGCAGACGCGGCGGCGTTGCGGACGCTGGTGCCCGGCCTCGCCGTGACCGTCATCCCCAACGGCATTGACACCCAGACCTACCGCCCCCCAACCTCCAATCTCCAATCTCCAACCTCCAATCTGGTCTTCACCGGCACCATGGACTTCCGCCCCAACGTGGATGCGGTGCTGTGGTTTGTGCAGAAGGTATTGCCTCGCGTGCGGGCAGAACTGCCTGGGGCGCACTTCGTCGTCGTCGGGCAGCATCCCCACCGGCGGCTGGATCCCCTACGGGAGGACCCGGCGGTGACACTGACTGGCTGGGTGGAGGACACGCGCCCCTACATAGCGCAGGCGGCGGTGTACGTCGCGCCGCTGCGGATGGGGGGCGGGACGCGGCTCAAACTGCTGGAGGCGATGGCGATGGGCAAAGCGGTCGTCGCCACGCGGTTGGGGGCGGAGGGCTACCCGGTGACGGACGGGCGCGAGTTGCTGCTGGCCGACACGCCGGCCGATTTTGCCGCTGCGGTGGTGGCGCTTCTGCGTGCGCCGGAGCGGCGGGCCGAACTGGGCCGGGTCGCGCGGACCTTCGTCGAGCAGCGGTACGACTGGCGCGTCATCGTGCCACGGGTGGAGGCTGTGTACGAGGCAAACCCCAAACCACAGGCGGCGACCTCTTGAGGTCTTGGACCTGATTGACTGGCGAATCTTTTAGGACGCAGATTCACGCAGATTTTCGCAGGTCATTTGCAGGCAAGAATCAGAGAATCAGCGTCCATCTGCGCCCCATTTCCGGCCAATCTTGAGGATACCAGAGTTTTGTCAGTCAACCGGGGTCTTAGACACTGGCGGTTCATTCGCGTAGTGATGGCTTCAGTCGTCCTTGATCAGCGAGCGATTGAAGTCGCCACTACGACTACGGTTCTCCGGATACTGCCCAGTCATTCGTATAGTGACGACTTCAGTTGTCCATTGAGCACGGACGACTGAAGTCGCTACTACGGTCCTCCGGAGAAGTTGTACGCGCGGTTACTTGTCCGGCTGGATGCGGCGGGCGCGTCGCCGCCGGACGATAGCGCGCACCAGGTAGAACAGTCCGACCAAAGGCGCGGCGATCGCGGCGAGCACCGGAATGATGAGCACAACGATGTTGATGGCCATGTCCACCAGGAACTGCAGCACGCGGATGAGAGATTGGAAAGCGTTGCGCAGTGTGCCCTGCGGATACCAACCGCCGACCTGAATGGGCTGCGCCAGTTCGTCGGGGGTGATGTCGAGGTTGACCGTTGCCATCGCCGCCGATTGCTCCAGGTACTGGATGCGCCCTTTGACGTGCTCGATCTCGGCCTCGACCTGCCGCAATTGCTCGTAAACAGCGAGGGCGGCCTCGGTGTCTTCGGCCTCTTCCAGGAACTCCAGCAGCCGCTCCTCGGTCGCCTCCAGGTGGCGCAGGCTGGACTGGAGGTCCACGTACTCCTCCGTCACGTCCTGGCCGGAGATGTGCTCGTTACGCACCTCGGTCGCCAGGCCGCGGACGCGCTCCAGCGCGACGTCGAGGCTTTCGGCGGGGATGCGGAGTGTGATGGAGGCTCGCAGTCCCTCCTGGTATTGGTATGTGCTCGAGTCGACGACGTAACCACCCAGTTCATCTACCAGGTCGTTGATCTCGTCGAGGGCCGCCTCGGTGTCCGGTACCACCAGGCTGAGCGATGCGTTGCGGATGATTAGGCGCTCGATGGTGGCGTAGTCGGCCGCACGAGGTTCCGCTGCGGCAGGAACCGCCATCTCCTCCTGAACCTCAACGGTGCGGCCTCCTTC
>JAUWNP010000084.1 GCA_030612585.1 Anaerolineae bacterium | reverse complement strand
GGTTTCTTGAAAAGTTTATAATGAAGGAGGAAATACAGTGAAAGGCAAAATGAAAGGTGTGACCCTGGTTGCAGATTGGGACCCCAAGCCCGACTTCAAACTGGGTTCAAAAGACATTGACGGTCGCCAGACGTATCTGGGCAGCCTGGTATACCGCAATCCCAGGCTCGAGATCAGGGAGTACGACATCCCCACCCCCGGGCCGGATGAGGTGCTGTTGGAGGTCAAGGCGTGTGGTATATGCGGCTCAGACGTGCACATGGCCCAGGCCGACGACGACGGGTACATCTATTATCCGGGGCTGACGGGGTTCCCCTGCATCCTGGGGCACGAACTCTCCGGGGTCGTTGTGGAAGCCGGCAAGGATGCTCGGGATAAGCGCACCAACAAGCCCTTCCAGGGAGGCGAACGGGTCACCACAGAAGAGATGTTGTGGTGTGGATATTGTAAACCGTGCGCCGATGGTTATCCCAACCACTGCGAGAACCTGGACGAAATCGGGTTTAACGTCAATGGTGCGTTTGCCAACTATATCGCCGTCCCCGCCAGGACTCTGTGGAGCCTGGAGTCATTGGCCGACGCTTATGAGGGCGACGACATCTTCCTGGCCGGCAGCCTGACGGAACCCACCAGCGTGGCCTATAACGCCGTGATCGAGCGGGGCGGTGGTATCCGTCCAGGCGATCGGGTCGTCATCCTGGGCGGTGGGCCGATTGGGGTCGCTGCCTGCGCGGTGCTCAAGAAGGCGGGGGCTTCGAAGGTGATCATCTCTGAGCCGCAGGAAGATCGTGCCAGGTTGGCACTGGCAATGGGCGCTGACTACGCCATCAACCCTATCGAGGAAAACTTTGCTGACCGGGTGCTGGAACTCACCGCTGGCATGGGGGCCGATCTCTTCATGGAGGCGACCGGATTGCCGGAGATCGTTTACCCGGACATCGAGCGCGTGATCTGGGAAGGCCGCACGCTGAACAGCACCATCGTCGTGACGGCCCGGGCAGAGGCCAAGATGCCGGTCACCGGCGAGGTACTGCAGGTGCGGCGGGCGCGCATCGTCGGCTCACAAGGCCACTCCGGGCACGGCACGTTCCCCAGAGTGCTTGAGTGCATGGCCAGCGGCATGGATATGACCCGCATGAGCACTAAGAAGATCACCCTGGAAGAGGTGCCCGAAAACATCATCGAGTTACAGACGAACCGGAAGGAATGTAAGATTACTTGCCGGATGTAAAGTTAGGTCACAGAAACCGGGTTTTTCGGAAAAAACCCGGTTTCTGGCCCGTTTACTCATCTATTCATCTACTCAAACAACCGAATGCCAATGAAACTCAGCATTGTTCTTTCCACTCAGGCCGCCCAATTCGAAGCGGTGGCCTTCAAAGGTGATTTCGAAGCCAACGTCGCCAAGATCGCCAGCATGGGCTACGACGGCGTCGAACTCGCCATCCGCGATCCCAAACTGGTGGACGGCGACGAACTGGAGCGTATCGTGTCGGCTCACGGGTTGGTCGTGCCGGCTATCGGCACGGGGCAGGCATGGGGAGAGGAGGGACTCTCTTTCACCGATCCCAACCCGGCCGTCCGCGCTGCCGCCGTCGAGCGGACTCAATCTCACATCCCCTTTGCCGCGCGGATGGGGGCTGCCTGCGGTGAGCCCTTCGGCTCCGCTCAGGACAGGCCTGGTCGAACCGTCATCATCATCGGCTTACTACGCGGCATCGTCAAGCCGGGTGTGGATCAGACCCAGGCGATGGACTGGCTGGTGGACGCATTGCGGCAGTGTTGCACGGCGGCACAGCCTCACGGTGTACGGCTGGCACTGGAGCCCATCAACCGGTATGAGACCACGCTGGTCAACAACGTGGCCCAGGGACTGGAACTGATCGAGCGCGTCGGCGCCGACAACTTTGGCCTGTTGCTGGACACGTTCCACATGAACATCGAGGATGCGGTGATTGAGGACAGTGTCCGCGCCTGCGGCGACCGCATCTTTCACTTTCACGTGGCCGATTCCAACCGCTGGTATCCCGGCGCAGGACACCTGGATTTCAAGTCCATCATGGAGGCCCTGTTGGCCACTGGCTACCAGGGTTTCATCTCCGGCGAGTTTATGCCTCTGCCAGACGCCGATACGGCGGCTGAGCGGAGCATCGCCTATTTGCAGAGCCAGACCTGACAGGTTTTTGCAGGCACGGAAACCTGTCAGGTCTGGCCTGAGCAGTAACCTGGAATGGACCTATGAGACATCCCAAATGGCACCTGCCCCCGGATCGGTACTTTGACCCCGACCCGGCACAGCGGCGCTTCGCGCGGGAACTGTACGAGTCGGTGGCCGACCTGCCCATCATCAGCCCACACGGGCACGTGGACCCTCGTCTCTTCGTTGACGAAGAGACCACCTTCGGCACACCCGCCGAGTTGCTGATCATCCCGGACCATTACGTCTTCCGTATGCTCTACTCGCAGGGTATCCCGTTGGAATCGCTGGGTGTTCCCGCCGGCACCGGGGAGCAGAATCATCGCAAGATCTGGCAGATTTTCGCCGAGAACTTTTACCTCTTCCGGGGCACACCGACTGGCATCTGGCTGGCCTACGTGTTCGACCAGGTCTTCGGCATCGAGGAAAAACTGACGAGGGAGACAGCCCAGGCCATCTACGACCAGATGGCGGCCCAGTTGGCTGCGCCCGAATTCCGCCCGCGCGCGCTGTTCGAGCGATTCAACGTCGAGGTGCTCTGCACCACCGACTTCGCGACTGACCCATTGTACCACCATCAGGCCATCCGGGCCTCCGGCTGGAAAGGGGACATTCGACCCACCTTTCGCCCCGATGACGTGGTACATCTGCTGAGGCCGGGCTGGCGGCAGAACATAAACAAGTTGAGCGACCTGACCGGCATTGAGATCAATTCGTATTCGACCCTGGTCAAGGCGTTGGAAGAGCGGCGGGCGTTCTTCAAATCGCTGGGAACGACCGCGACCGATAGCGACGGAACCTCGCTCACCACCGGCGAGATATCCCCTCAGGAAGCGAACCGGATTTTCCAGCGGGCGCTGAAGGACCAGGCCACGGCAGAGGACGCGGCGCGTTTCTTCGGCCACATGTTGATGGAGAGCGCGCGGATGAGCATCGAGGACGGGTTGGTGATGCAGGTACATTTCGGCTCCTATCGCAATCACAACCAGTTGCTCTTTGATCGGTTGGGGCCGGACATGGGGTGCGACATTCCCATCCAGGCTGAGTTTACGCACAATCTGCGCCCACTGCTGAACAAGTACGGCAACGATCCGCGCCTGACCTTCGTCGCTTTCACGCTGGCCGCATCCACCTATACCCGCGAGTTGGCCCCCCTGGCCGGGCACTATCCGGCTATGAAACTCGGCCCGCCCTGGTGGTTCCACGACAGCGTCAACGGCATGCAGCGTTATTTCCAGCAGGTGATGGAGACGACCGGCCTCTATAACACCGTTGGTTTCAACGACGACACCCGCGCATTCCCTTCAATTTCCGCGCGGCACGACCTGTGGCGGCGTATGAGCGCCAATTGGCTCGCGGGGTTGGTCGTGCGGGCCATCGTGGATATGGACGACGCTCGGGAGATGATCCTGGACCTGGCCTATCGGCTGGCCAAAAAGGCATACAAATTCAATGAACAATGAACAATGGAACAATGAACAACGGGACGAGAAACCAGGTTTTTCGGAAAAAACCCGGTTTCTGGAGCAATTGACCGGCTTGACGGTCTATCCTCGGTCGGTGGTTGACCTGGATGGCACTTCCTACCTTTTGGCGCGGAGCGGTGAGGACAAATATCTCGTTGTTCTGGGCGACACGACTGGCTTTGAAGGGAGACGTGTAGGGCCAAATCTCGAGTCGCCCCTACAATGCCCTCTCACGCCAGCCAACGGGGCTGCACTGCGCACTCGCCTGTACTGGCTGCATCCTGTGCCGCTGGGCCTTCAGACCTCGGCCGGCTTTGGCGACCGGCTGGGGTTGGCAACTCCGGGGCACGTGCGGGCTGCCCGGCAGTTCGAGACCATCGCGCCGATCTTCGCCCAACAGTCGGTGCGCGAAAACGGTCGCACGGGCCGTACACCACAGCAGGTGATGGACGATGCCATCTGGGGCCTCTTCCAGGAGGGCTGGCGCAAGCCGTGGGGCGCGGACGCCGACCACCTCAAGACACCCGAGGTCGTGGACGGTTTCGTCGCTGCCGGGTATACCTTTTTCACGGTGGACCCCGGCGACCACGTAGACAACGAAGCGCACACCGCCCCGCCTGCCGAGGTCGAGGCCAAGATGCAGGCTCTCCCCTGGGACGCGCTGGAAGACACGGTAAGGGATATGGAGCGACGCTACCTGGCCCGCCCCTTCGACCTGGGAGAGGAAGCCCTCACCTTCGAGCGGGAGGTATTGTGGCGGGCGGCGGCCAAGTACGGGCACGCAGTCGCTCACGCGGCGCGAATGTATCGCTACTTGTCCGAGCGCGCGGGAGAGAATGGCTTTGAGTTCGAGGTCTCTGTGGACGAGACGGAGACACCGACCTCGCCAGAGGAGCACCTCTTCATCGCCAACGAGTTGCGTCGCCTCGGGGTGCGCTGGGTCAGTCTGGCCCCCCGTTTCGTCGGGCGCTTCGAGAAGGGCGTGGACTACATCGGCGACCTGGACACGTTTGCGGCCGAGTTCGCCCGCCATGCAGCCGTGGCGCGGGCGATGGGGCCGTACAAGATTAGTATCCACTCCGGGTCTGACAAGTTCAGCATCTACCCCATCGCCGCCCGATTGGCGGATGGCGGTTCGGCTGGGCTCACCGGATCGCTGGTGCACGTCAAGACCGCTGGCACCAGTTACCTGGAGGCGCTGCGTGCTGTGGCCCAGGTAGCCCCAACCTTCTTCAAGGAGATTCTGTCCTTTGCTCGCGAGCGCTACGACACGGACCGCGCTACCTATCACGTATCGGCGCAATTGACCAACGTCCCGACCCCCATCAATCCCTCCTCCAGAGGGGAGGCAGGCGCACTGAGCGACGCCGACCTGCCCGACCTCCTGGAACAGTTTGACGCGCGGCAAGTGCTGCACGTGACATTCGGTTCGGTGCTGAATCGATTCGGTGACCGTCTGCTGGCAGCACTGCGGAAGCACGAGGAAGTTTACTACGCGCTACTCGAGTCTCACTTCAAGCGGCACCTGTCCCCTTTCGCAGGGTGTAAGAGAGTGTAAGGAGGAAACTACCAATGGCTGAACCGATAACCAAGGCAATCGTCCCGGCCGCGGGGTTGGGCACGCGACTCTTACCGGCCACCAAGTCGCAGCCCAAGGAGATGCTACCGGTGGGGCGCAAACCAGTGATCCAGTACGTGGTGGAAGAATTGCAGGCCGCCGGCCTGCGCCAGATTCTCATAGTCACCGGTCGCCGTAAGCGGGCCATCGAAGACCACTTCGACGCGGACCCCGAACTCGTGTCGGCGCTGAAGCAGGCCGGGAACGAAGCGGGGCTGGCGGATCTGTCTTACCTCGATGGCAAGTCGCGCTTTTTCTACACCCGGCAGAGCACTCCCAAGGGGCTGGGCCACGCGATTTCGCTGGGCGCCGATTTCGTGGACAGCGACGACTGTGTGGTGGCACTGGGAGATAGCCTCATCGCTGCCAAGAACCCTGCTGCCCCACTACAAGCGATGATGAAAGCCCATCGCCAACTGGGAGCGGCGGCCGTCGTAGCTGTGGAGAAGGTACCTCTGGAAGAAGCCTTCCGTTACGGCATCGTCAGCATCAACAGTGCTGAGCCTCCCCCTGGTGAGCCGGTGGCCGTAACCGACATTGTTGAGAAGCCCCCCACAGGCACCGCCCCGACCACTCTGGCGGTAGCCGCACGCTACGTCTTCAGCCCGGCCATCTTCGAGGCACTCAGTCGTACGTTGCCCGACGAGCGGGGAGAGATTCAACTGACCGACGCGATCAAATTGCTGATCCACATGGGAAAATCGGTCTACGCCTGGCTCCTCTCTCCTGACCAGCGTCGCTATGACGTGGGTAATTTCGAGAGTTACTTTCGCACCTTCATTGACTTCACCCTGTCTGATGAACGATACGGCTATCTCGCCCGGAAATACATCAAGGCCAAAGCCTATGAACTCTGATCAACGTGAGGTGATCTGCTCGGCACCTGGCCGGGCCGGGATTATTGGCAACCCAACAGACATGTACGGCGGCGCGGTTCTCTCATGCTCGGTGGACATGCGTGCACACGTGACCGTGACGCCCGCCCCTTCGGCAGGCTCAGGGCAGGCCCCTCACCTCGTGCTGGAAACCAACGAGCAGGAATGTCGGATCACCAGCCGAGATGATCTGCGTCCTCAGCGCGACTGCTTCGACGTGGGCCGGGCCGTCCTCGACTATATGCGCCTGCCGCCGCTGGCTTGTCGCGTGCGCTACGAGAGCGAAATCCCCTTGCGCAGTGGACTGTCGGGATCCACGGCACTGGTGGTGGCCTTGCTGCAAGCGTTGTTGGCCTGGCAGGGAGAACATCCCCACCTGTACCAATTGGCCGAGAGGGCCCGTTACATTGAGTTGAACTATCTCAAAGTCGTGTGTGGCTATCAAGACGCCTACATGTGCACTTTCGGCGGCCTGAATTACATGGACTTCCGGGGGAAACAATTCTACCGTGAAGCCGAGGCGGAACTCTTCGCTACTATCGAGCCGCTGGCTGACTATGTATCTCGGTTGCCCTTCGTGTTGAGTTTTACCGGCGTGCAGCATGCCTCCGGCGCGGTCCACAAACCGATCCGCGAACGCTGGTTGGAGGGAGAGGCAACCGTGGTGGAGGGATACAAGCGCATCACGGAGATCGCCCGCATGGGCAAAAAGTCGCTCCTCACGGCCGACTGGCCGCTGTTGGGACGACTGATGAACGAGAATCACGCCATTCAGCGCACTCTGGGCGGCTCTGGCGAGGTGAATGAGAGGCTGATCGCTGCCGCCCTGGAGGCCGGTGCACTGGGGGCCAAGCTGGCCGGCGCCGGCCACGGCGGTACGACCATCGCCCTCTGGCCCTGGCCAGACACCACGCGGCTAGAGGAAGCCTTGTACGAGGCTGGCGCATCGGCGATTTATCGCCTCCAAACAGCGCCAGGAGCAATGATTGAGAAAGGTGAGGAGAAGGAGACATAATGGACGACAAATATCTAGACAGTCTTTTCGCATTATCAGGAAAGGTCGCTGTCGTCACTGGCGGCGGGGGGGTGCTGTGCGGAGTAATGAGCAACGCGCTGGGACGGCTCGGCGTGAAGGTGGCTGTGCTGGACATAGCGGAGGAGGCGGCACAGAGGGTGGCCGACGAGATTGCAGCCGAGGGAGGTGAAGCCATCGCCGTGCAGTGCAACGTGCTCGACAAAGCCAGCCTGGAGGTTGGCCGTGACGCTGTGCTGGCCCGTTTTAATCACGTGGACATCCTGATCAACGGCGCTGGGGGCAACAAGAAGCAGGCCACCACCAGCCCCGACCTGACCTTCTTCGATCTACCGGCCGACGCCATCCAGTGGGTCTTTGACCTGAACTTCATCGGCGCGCTACTGCCCAGCCAGGTGTTTGGGCGGCTGATGGCGAAGCAGGGACATGGCATCATTCTGAACGTCTCTTCGATGAGCGCCTTGCGGCCACTGACTCGCATTCCGGCTTACTCAGCGGCCAAGGCCGCGGTGAGCAACTTCACCCAGTGGCTGGCTGTTCACCTGGCGCAGGAGTATTCGCCCCACATCCGGGTCAACGCTCTCGCCCCTGGCTTCTTCCTGACCGAGCAGAACCGCTTCCTGCTGACCGACGAGCAGACGGACGAATTGACCCCTCGCGGGCAGACCATCATTGATCACACGCCGATGGGCCGCTTCGGCGACCCGGAGGACTTGATCGGCACGATGCTGTGGCTGCTGGCGCCGGGTGCCGGGTTCGTCACGGGGATTGTGGTGCCGGTAGATGGGGGCTTTTCGGCGTTCAGCGGGGTGTAGGAGCAGATTCGATCGTCGCGCAGTAGTAATCCATTTCGGCCCAGGCCAGGAGAAAAGCAGTCGCATCCACGGCGGTCGGGCCAGTGTCGAGGGCCGGGTCGTGGAGGTGGGCAATCGTCTCCTCAATCCCGACTACGACGACCGCGTGTGGAACGTCTTCATCCCAGTACGGCAGACCGCCAGTGCGGAGGAACACAATACACGGTACTTGCCGGGCAAGGTAGACGCGCAATTGTGCAAACGTGGTCCGCTCGTATGTCACCCGATACCCAAGAGATGAGAGACGCAACACATGACTGGCCGGAGTGCCAAACCAATACGAGGTCATCACGCGAACCAGGCGAGCCTCGACTATGTCATCGCCCAGGCTGCCCAACACCATCCGCGCACAGGCGGGCAGACAGGCGCCCGGTCGGCTCTGCTTACAGTGCGGAATTGGGAGCCAGGCGTTCTGCATTCTCGATGATCCGCTCCAGTGCAGCCCGGTCGGCCAGCACCTCCCCGGTCTGGGCATCCACGTCGATCTCACCGACCTCTCCCAGACGCCCCAGGCCGGGCAGGGCCAGGAACAGCGGCACGCGCCAGACGACGCGTGCGCTGGTGACGATCAGCGATGGTTCGTCAGCGCCAACACCGGTGCCGGCTTCGGAAAGCACCAACCCGCCCACCTTTTGTCGAGCGATGAAGGGCGTGACGTTGAGCGTTGCCGACACATGGATGCGAATATCCACCTGCGCTGCCTGGAGAGGAGGGAGCATATCTCTCAATTCTGTACTGACTGTATACGTCCGGTCAGCCATATCTACCTACCCCCCTGCACTTGCATATCTTGGAACCTAGTATATACTGGAATTCACACCTTGTCAACGCATCGCATTGGAGGTGACACAATGACAGACTTTCCAGAACCCGCTCGGCCCCTGGCCGAATTAGAGCCGGAACACGACTTTTTCATCGGCATAGACTCCGACGGCTGCGCCTTCGACACGATGGAGATCAAGCACAAGGAGTGCTTCTGCCCCAATATCATCAAACATTGGGGACTGCAGCCGGTCTCCAAGTACGCCCGCGAGGCGGCGGAGTTCGTCAATCTCTATTCCAAATGGCGCGGCATCAACCGCTGGCCCGCACTGGTGATGATCTTCGACCTGCTGCGCGAGCGGCCGGAGGTGCAGGCACGCTCCGTCGTGCCGCCGGAAGCACCCCGCATCCGCGAGTTCATCGCCGACGATGCCTTCCCGAAGAGCAACGACGGCCTGCGAGCCTATATGGCCACGCACCCCGACCCGGAACTGGATACGGCGTGGGCCTGGACGACCGGCGTCAACAGTACCGTGGCCGACATGGTACACGGCGTGCCGCCCTTCCCCTATGTGCGCGAGAGCCTGGCTTTCCTGGCCGACAAAGCCGACATGATCGTCGTCTCCGCCACACCGCTTGAGGCGCTGACGCGGGAGTGGGAGGAGCACGACATCGCGCGTTACGTGCAGGTCATCGCCGGGCAGGAGATGGGTAAGAAGGCGCTGCACCTGGAGTTGGCCGCCAAGGGTAAATATGCGCCGGACCACGTCCTCATGATCGGCGACGCGCCGGGAGACATGAAGGCCGCCCGCGCCAACAATGCCCTCTTCTACCCCGTCAACCCTGGCCACGAGGAGGCATCCTGGCAACGGTTCTACGAAGAGGCGGTGCACAAGTTCCTGGCGGGTGAGTATGCCGGCGAGTACGAAACGTCGCTCATCGCCGAGTTTGAGAAACTGCTGCCGGAAGTGCCGCCGTGGAAGAGATGACAAATCAGCGAATCGGCGAATCCACCGGCCTGTGCCAGAAGAGGCTGTGCAACAACAGCGGGATGTGTTTGCTGCTCTAGCCTGCCGGAGAAACATCAGGCCGCAGGGAGGAGTTCAAGTTATGAGAATCACATCCGTGGCTGACGCGAAAGCGCACTTCAGCGCCTACATAGAAAAATGCAAGGATGGGCCGGTGATCGTGACCAAGCACGGCCGTCCGGTTGCAGTGCTGGTCTCTATGCTGGAAGATGACGAATTGGAACGTTTCATACTGGCCCATACCCCTCGCTTCCGCCGCCTGCTGGACGCAGCGGAGGAGCGCATCCAGCAAACGGGCGGGGTGAAACACGATGATTTCTGGGCCTCACTCAAGACGACAGTATGAACCTAACACAATTGGTGCGGTTATGCTCATAGGCGCCGGCCACACAGACAAATCCCTGACTGAAGCCGAGGTCCACGACCTGATGGCCGAGGCGCTGGCGCAGGCAGACCTCTCGGCTAAGCGCTCACGGCGAAGCCTGGCGGGCAAGCGCGTGCTGATCATCATCCCCGACCATACTCGCACTGCGCCAGTGCCGCTCTTCTTCCGCCTGTTCCACGAGTTGCTGGGAGATCAGGTAGCCGCGCTGGATTACCTGGTAGCACTGGGTACCCACCAGCCGATGGACGACGCGGCGCTGAGCCAGTTGGTCGGCGTGGAGGTGCGCGACGGGCGGGCCGATCCACCCCACCCACACTCACACACCTCCACACTCCCACACCCCCGCATCTTCAACCACCGTTGGGACCTGCCGGGGACCTTCGTCACACTGGGTGTCCTGCCGGCCGCCGAGGTGGAGTCGCTCAGCGGGGGCCGGCTCTCGCTGGACGTACCGGTGCGGGTCAACCGGCTGATCCTGGAGTACGATCAACTCCTGGTCTGCGGGCCGGTCTTCCCCCACGAGGTAGTGGGCTTCTCCGGGGGAAACAAGTACTTTGTACCTGGCGTCGCCGGTCCAGAGATCATCAACGTGACGCATTGGCTGGGTGCACTGATGACCAGCATGGCCGTCATTGGCGTGGCGGACACCCCGGTGCGGCGGATAATTGACCGGGCGGCTTCTTTCATCCCCACGCCACGCCTGTGCTTCGCCATGGTGATGCACGGAGAGTCGCTGCACGGCCTCTACGTCGGCTCAATGGAGGAAGCCTGGCGGGCGGCAACAGAACTATCGGCCCAGTTGGACATCGTCTACGTGGAGCGACCTCTCCGGCGGGTGCTTTCCGTCATGCCGGAGATGTACGACGACCTGTGGACCGCGGCCAAGGGGATGTACAAACTGGAACCGGCCATCGCCGACGGCGGTGAGGTGGTCATCTACGCTCCCCACATAAACGAGATCTCGTACACCCACGGAAAGGTCATAGACGAGATCGGCTACCACGTGCGGGATTACTTCGTCAATCAATGGAAGCGCTTCAAAGATTATCCCTGGGGCGTGCTGGCCCACTCCACACACCTGCGCGGCGACGGTACCTACGAGAATGAGGTGGAGTGCCCGCGCATCAAGGTCACTCTGGCTACCGGCATCCCGCGCGGGCGGTGCAAGCGCATCGGCCTGGACTACCTCGACCCGGCCACGGTAGACCCTGAGGAATGGGCTGGCCGCGAGAAGGAGGGAATCCTGCTGGTGAGAAGAGCAGGGGAGATGCTGTACCGAGTAAAACGTAATGGGTAATCACGTTTGACGTTTCACATTTCACGCTTTACGAGGAGGTATGAACTATGGATCAAGCAGATATCGGGTTGATTGGCCTGGCTGTGATGGGCCAAAATTTAGTGCTAAATATGGACGATCATGGCTTCACGGTCGCGGTGTTCAACCGTACCGTGTCCAGAGTGGACGACTTCATCAACGGCAATGCCAGGGGCACCAAGGTCGTCGGCACACACTCGATGCAGGAACTGACCAGCGTGCTGAAGCGACCGCGCCGGGTGATGTTGATGGTCAAGGCAGGCCAGCCCGTGGACGACTTCATCGAGTTGCTCATCCCGCATTTGGAGAAAGGCGACATCATCATTGACGGCGGCAACTCCAACTACAACGACACGAACCGCCGCACCGAGTACGTCGAGTCGAAAGGGTTGTATTACATCGGCACCGGCGTCTCCGGCGGCGAGGAGGGTGCTCGCCACGGCCCGTCCATCATGCCCGGCGGATCGCCAGAAGCCTGGCCGCACGTCAAGCCCATTTTCCAGGCCATCGCCGCCAAGGTAGCGGATGGCACGCCCTGCTGTGACTGGGTGGGCGAAAACGGCGCGGGGCACTACGTCAAGATGGTGCACAACGGCATCGAGTATGGCGACATGCAATTGATCTGCGAGGCCTATTACCTGATGAAGCACGCGTTGGGCATGAGTGCCGACGAAATGCACGCGGTGTTTGCCGAGTGGAACAAGGGCAATCTCGATTCTTACCTGATCGAGATCACGCGCGATATTCTGGCCCTCAAGGATGAAGACGGCGAGCCACTGGTGGAAAAGATACTCGACACCGCCGGACAGAAAGGCACTGGCAAGTGGACAGCGGTCTCGGCGTTGGAGATGGGCATCCCGCTGACCTTGATCGCCGAGGCTGTGCTGGCGCGCTTCCTGTCGGCGTTGAAGGAGGAGCGCGTGGCAGCGTCCAAAGTGCTGGCCGGGCCAGAGCCCAAATTCGACGGCGACAGGCAACCGTTCGTTGACGACATCCGCGAGGCGCTGTACGCGGCCAAGATCATCTCGTACACACAGGGATATATGCTCTTGCGGGCTGCGGCAGCGCAATACGGCTGGAACCTGAACTATGGCGGTATCGCCTTGATGTGGCGCGGCGGCTGCATCATCCGCTCGGCCTTCCTGGGCAAGATCAAGGAAGCATTCGACGAGAACCACGATCTGGCCAACCTGCTGCTGGACGATTACTTCAAACAGCAAGTGGACACGGCACAGGCGGCCTGGCGGCGCGTGGTCGCCAGGGCGGTCGAGATGGGTATCCCCGTTCCGGCGATGTCGAGCGCATTGGCGTTCTACGACGGCTATCGGCGCGAGCGGTTGCCCGCCAACCTGCTCCAGGCGCAGCGCGACTACTTCGGCGCGCACACTTACGAGCGCGTGGATCAGCCTCGCGGCCAGTTCTTCCACACAAACTGGACCGGGCGTGGGGGCGACGTGACCTCGGGCTCATATCAGGCGTAGAAAAGAAACCGGGTTTTTCGGAAAAAACCCGGTTTCTGGCTCATTGGAGGAAAACAAAATGGCGAAACCGAAGAACGTCGTCGTCGCCCAATCCGGCGGGCCGTCGCCGGTGATCAATAACTCGCTGCGGGGCATCGTCGAGATGTGCCGCGTTATGCCGGAGCACTTTGGCACCATCTACGGTGGGCTCCACGGCATCGAGGGCATCCTGAAAGAGGAGTTGCTGGACCTTTCGGCACAGGACGCAGAGGAGATCCGCCTGCTGCGGGTCACTCCAGCCGCCGGGGCTGTCGGCACCTGCCGCTATAAACTGCGGCACGAGGAAGACTTCGAGCGCGTGATTGAGGTCCTCAAAGCCCACGACGTGGGCTACTTCTTCTACATCGGCGGCAACGATTCGATGGACACGGCCCACAAAATGGCGCAGTTGGCCCACGAGCGGGGGCTGGACCTGGTGGCCACCGGCGTGCCGAAGACAATTGACAACGACGTCGGCGACGCCGAATTCAAACTGATTGACCATACCCCCGGCTATGGCAGCGTGGCCCGCTATTGGGCGCTCAACGTCCAGAACGCCAACCAGGAGAACGCTGGCGCCTGCCCCTCCGATCCTGTACTCGTGCTCCAAGCGATGGGCCGCAAGATCGGCTTCATCCCCGCCGCCGCCCGCCTGGCCGACCCCGAACGGGCGATGCCGCTCCTGATTTTCTTGCGGGAATCCGGCCTCGGCCTGGAGGAACTGGCCGACCGGGTCAACGACCTGCTCCAGGAGCGCGGACGGGCCATCGTCGTCGTCAGTGAGGGGTTCGACGTGGGAGAGGTCGGCGAGCGCAGGGACGCTTTCGGCCACACGATGTTCTCCTCCAGCCTGATGAGCGTTGAGCAGACCGTGGTCAACTACCTGAACGAGGTGGGACTGGCAGTCCGGGGCGCGGCGCGGGGCAACGTCCCCGGCACCGATCAGCGTGACAGCATCATCTACGCCTCGACGGTGGATCTGGAGGAAGCCTACCGGGTGGGCCAGAAGGCCGCGTGGATCGCCGTGGAGGAGGGATCCGGCTACATGGCGACCATCTTGCGCGAACCCAGCCCTGTCTACCGTGTGCACTACGACAAAGTGCCGTTGGAGGCGGTCGCCAACTCCGAGCGGACATTCCCGGCAGCGTGGATCGCCCCATCGCGGACCGACGTCACCGACGACTTCGTGCGTTACGCCCGCCCGCTCATCGGCGACGACTGGCCCAGCATCCCACTGGTGGGAGGGCTGCAACGCTTCGCACGACTCAAGCCGGTCTTCGCCGAGAAGCGCCTTCCGGGCTACGTCCCGCAAGCCTATCGCGTCTCATGAGCCGTCGTATCGTCGTCCACGCCACCGCGCTGAGACTGGAGGCGCCCGCGGCCCGTTTCGCGGCTTCGTTAGAACAATGCTCTGAACATTGAGGGGCTGGTTGACACGCTGCAAGGATCGCAGGTTCTGCCACAAGTTGGGCAGGTGTTGGAGGGTTTGGGAGGCTGACGCATGATGCCAAATCGCACAGTTAATGGTATAATGCGCCCGTCATGGACCTCAACGCCTTCGAGCATCTCGTGGCCGCGGCAGTGAACGACCTGCCCTCGACTTTCCGGGAGAAACTGGATAACGTCGAGGTCACAGTCGAGGACTGGCCGAACCAGAAAACGATGCGACTGGCCGGGGTACGCCATCCGGCGCAACTTCTGGGTTTCTATCACGGCGTCCCACAGGCAAAACGCACTCACAACTACGGCCTGGTCCTGCCGGACAAGATCAGCATCTATCAACGCCCGATCGAGATGCGCTGCCGCACGTTGGAAGAAATGCGTGCAACTGTCTACCATGTCCTGCACCACGAGATAGCACATCACTTCGGCATCAACGATGAACGGCTGCGGGAGATAGGGGCATACTGAGCGAATAGATCTGTCGGACAAGTTGGCAACTTGTCCGACGATTGCCGCTTCTGGTCACCGGTAGTATAATACGCGCACTTGTGAGAGAATAGGAGTATCAGAATATGGAACAGCACAAAGCAACCTCTCCGGCCTCAATCCCCTTCGTTCCACCCACACCAACCTCGATCAAAGAGACAGGGCTTAGTCTGGGCTTCATGACCGACCTGGCGCTCAAGATCATATACTCTGAGGGCAACCTTTCGGGCTACGAACTGGCCGAGCGTATGAAACTCCCCTACCCCAGGGTGGTAGACCAGGTACTGGAATTTCTCAAGCGAGAGAAGTTATGTGAAGTGAAAGGGGCCGGTGGATTCGCAGAAGCAGCCTACCAGTACGCCATCTCCGACAAGGGGCGTACCATGGCGCGTGAGGCGCTCGACCGCAGCCAATATGCCGGCCCTGCGCCCGTCACGCTGGAGGCCTATACCGAAGCCCTCCACCGCCAGTCGTTGGGCAATGTCATCGTCCACCAGCGCACGATGCGCCAGGCTCTGGCCCACATGGTCATCAGCGAGAAAGCCTTCGCTCAACTGGGCCCGGCGGTCAACTCAGGTCGCTCCATCTTCCTCTTCGGCCATCCAGGTAACGGCAAGACCGCCATCGCCGAGAGCATCGGTCAGATGGTGCTGGGCGACGTGATGTACATCCCGTACGCGATGGAGGTGGGCGGTCAAGTCATCAGGATCTTCGACTACGTTAACCACGTGCTGGCGGACGATTCGTCCTCCACCAACCGGACTCACGACCAGCGGTGGATACACATCCAGCGACCGGTCATCATCACCGGCGGAGAACTGACACTGGAGACACTCGATCTGGTGTACGACGAGAACAACAAGTATTACGAGGCTCCTTTCCAGGTGAAGGCCAACGGTGGCATGCTGTTGATTGACGACTTCGGCCGCCAGCAAGCCCGCCCTCGCGATCTGCTCAATCGCTGGATCGTGCCTCTGGAGAAGCGCGTGGACTACCTGACCCTCCACACTGGCCGCAAGATAGAGATTCCGTTTGACGTGCTAATCGTCTTTGCAACTAACCTGGCTCCCCGCGACCTGGTGGACGAAGCCTTCCTGCGACGCATCCGCCACAAGATCGAGGTCAAAGACCCCACCTGGGACGAGTATCGCGAGATCTTCCGACGGGTATGTGCGGCAAAAGGCGTGCCCTACAACGGCCGAGGACTGGCCTACCTGATCCAAGAGTACTACCTCAAACGGAACCAACCCAGGCGGGCTTGCCATCCCCGCGACATCGTAGATCAGTTGCGTGACATCGCCCACTACCTGAACGTACCGCCTGCACTGAGCAAAGACCTAATTGACCGTGCCTGCCACGCTTATTTCGTCGAGACATAGGTTGGTAAATTGGTAGATCGGCACATTGGTAGACTGGTGAATATTGCCCACCGTGGGGCCAGCGCCGCCGCACCGCCCAACACATTGGCCGCCTTTGAGAAGGCCATGGAACTGGGCGCCGATGGAGTTGAATTCGACGTCCACCTCTCAGCCGACGGCGTGGTGGTGGTCATCCACGACTTCAACGTGGACGGTACCACCGATGGCAGCGGCCGGGTGGCGGAAATGACCCTCGCCCAACTCAAGCAACTCGATGCCGGCTCCCACTTTGATCCGGCCTTCGCCGGCGAGCGCATCCCCACGTTGGAAGAAGTGCTGGAGGCAGTGGGGAGCCGACTGCTCTTGAATATCGAACTGAAAAGCACGAGTTTGCGCGACAACGGGCTGGAGCGAGCGGTCATCGCCCAGGTCAAGCGGCACAACCTGGATAATCGTGTGCTCCTGTCGTCATTCAATCCTCTCTCCCTACGGCGGGCCAAGAAAATCGCTCCCCATATTCCGGTAGGGCTGCTCTATTCCCCCAGCCTCCCGCTACCTCTGCGCCGCGCCTGGCTGGCCCCCCTGGTCCCCCACGAAGCCCGCCACCCCGAGCACACGATGGTGGACACACGCTACGTGGCCTGGGCGCGGCGGCGCGGCTACCGCGTGAACACCTGGACTGTGGACGACCCGGACGAGATGCGCCGCCTCATCGGCCTGGGCGTAGACGGCATCATCACCAACGTCCCCAATGTCCTGCGTGGTGTCCTCGAAACCGCGCCAGAACGTAACGGGCGAATAGACCCGAGTGGAGCGAGCAAGGAGTAGGCAAAGCAGCCGCGGCCGCGCTGGAGTCGGCCCACATCATCTGCAATATGAACCTGCTGCCCTGGGACCCGCTTTGGGCGTTACATAACCCCAGCGGAGTGCGCCTGGCTGTGCACGAAGTCACACGCTGGGGGATGGGCTCACAGGAGATGGCACGCATCGCCCGGTTCTTCGGGCAAGTGCTCTTGGAGAGCCCGCCGGCCGAGAAGGTCCGAACTGAGGTCGCGGCCCTCAAAGCCCAGTTTGATAAGGTTCGATATTGCTTCGATGGAGAAACGTGATGAGGAGAAGCAGCAGCAACGTTGTCTTGCTCAAAGTTCTGGATTATATACCCGGTAAGTGAGGTGAAATATTACTATTGACAAGTCATATATTTTATGATAGAATTGTGGCTCTCTGGTAGTTCGCATGGTACCCCCCACATCTGGGGGCATGGTATAATTGGCGAAAAGACCAGGAGGGTATACAATGTTGAACATTGTGGGTCTCAAGTCACGCGACATGATTTCAATTCCTTTGGGTATTCCT
>JAUWNP010000171.1 GCA_030612585.1 Anaerolineae bacterium | reverse complement strand
AGTTACGATTGCCACCTACGGTAGCAGCGAGAGGGCCACAGGTACGCCCGCGCCTGCCCCTTCGACCTCAACCCCAACTGCCGCGCCGAGAGGTGAAGGCCGCGCAGATGGCTTGCCGGAAGAGCCTGCCCTGAGCGAAGCCGAAGGGGAGGCCGCGACACTCAGCAGCCTGGAGCAGGTGGACGACTATCCGCTCTATACTATGCACTACTACGGCGCATACAACCAGAGGGTGTCTTCTCTTCAGGGTGACAAGTGGCTGTCGAGTGTGAACCTGTCGAACCCCAGCGCGGTGGCATCGTCGCCCGAGTGGGCCTGTTCGCTCTTCGCGGCTCTCGGCGATGCGGATAAGATGCTCTATGGCCGCAACTTCGACTGGGAATACAGCCCGGCCCTGCTCCTGTTTACCGACCCACCGGATGGGTACGCTTCAGTTTCGATGGTGGATATTGCCTACCTGGGGTTCGGAGGAGATAGGGCGGGCACACTGACCAGTCTGCCCCTCGCCGAACGGCAATCGCTCTTGGACGCACCATTCTGGCCGTTTGATGGGATGAACGAGCACGGTCTGGCCATCGGCATGGCGGCCGTACCGCCGGGGCAGATGCGGTCCGATCCAGACAAGGAGACCATTGGCTCGTTGATGATGATGCGTGAGGTGCTGGACCACGCCAGCAACGTGGACGAGGCCATTGCCATCTTCCATAACTATAACATTGACATGGAGGGTGGCCCGTCCATTCATTATCTGATCGCCGACTCGTCGGGACGCTCGGTCCTGGTGGAGTTTTACCAGGGTGAGATGGTGGTTTTTCCCAATGAGACGGCCTGGCACCTGGCGACCAATTTCTTGCGTGCCTCGGCCGGCGTATCGGCAGAAGGGCCTGCCCTGAGCGAAGCCGAAGAGCCTGCCCTGAGCGAAGCCGAAGGGGAGTGCTGGCGGTACGACAGAATCAGCCAACGGCTCACAGAAGCCCAAGGCCGGATGACCGCGCAGGACGCCGTGGACATCCTGGCAGAAGTGTCCCAGGAGAGTACGCAATGGTCGGTCGTTTATGGGATGAGCAGCGGTGATATTCACGTGACGATGGGACGAGAGTATGATGACGTGCACATCCTCCAACAAAGGAGAGAATGACAATGGCCAATGTCATTGGGAAACTTGTTTTGGTTCCCGGCGGTGAGTTCCCTATGGGCTCGGATTCAGAGGGGGATCACAGCCCCGTTCACAAGGTATACATTGACTCCTTCTACATGGACAAGCATGAGGTAACTAACGCGCAGTACCTGGGGTTCTGTGAAGCAACGGGACACCGACTACCAGAGTTCTGGGGCATGGATGGTTTCCGGTGTGGACCTGACTACCCGAACCATCCGGTGGTTGGAGTGAATTGGCGCGACGCTGTCGCGTATGCGGCGTGGTGTGGCAAGAGACTCCCGACCGAAGCCGAGTGGGAATATGCAGCCAGGGGAGGGCTGGTGGACATGGACTACCCCAACGGTGAAACGCTTCATCCGTCCGACGGGAACTACACAGAGTCAGGTAAGGGTGGCCCGGTCGCGGTCGGCAGCTATCCGGCAAACGGCTTTGGTCTTCATGACATGCAGGGAAACGTTGTCGAGTGGGTCTGGGACTTCTATGATCCGGACTACTACTCGACGAGTCCCTCGGCGAATCCGCCGGGACCGGGGTCTGGTAGATTCCGGGTGATCCGTGGGGGTGGCTGGCACTCGGGTGCGTATTGCAACAGGGTATACTACCGGAATGCGCTTCCGCTCAACTGGGTGGATTTCAACGTGGGTTTCCGATGCGCTAAGGATTTGGAGTCGCATGACGATTCTGGCACATATGTGTCATGTTGCACGTAGCACGCAACACGCAGCACGTTTTGTGTTTCACAGGCTATCTACCATGGACAAGCCACGCAACGGCATCCGCCGCACCCTCATTGCCCTGATCATCGTCCTGGCCCTCGTCCAGGTCGGCATCTTGGGCTATCTGTGGAGCCTGCTTCGCCCGTCCGGGCCTCAGGACGCTGCTGAGCTGGCTCCTTTGCAATTCCAGTGGCCGTCGGCAAGCACAGCCATCCCCGACGATACGCACCTGACACCCGCGCCTGGCGCGGTGGGGATCGTCGTGGGGCCGTTGGTGCCCGCCACCAACTACACCGCCGCTGCCCGGATGTTCGACGAGGAACAGGCGCTGGAACACCTGGCCTACCTGGCCGATGATGAACAGGGCGGCCGCCAGCCCGGCACCCCCGGCGGGCGAGCAGCCGGTGACTACATCGCCGCTCGCTTTGCCGAATACGGCCTCCAGCCTGCCGGGCCAGACTCCACTTACTTCCAGACCTTCACCGTGCCCTACGGACAGATCACAGAGCCGCCGGTGCTCACCATCACACCTCCTACGGGGGAAACGTTCACCCGCGCCTATGCCTACCGCACCGACTACCGCGCTCTCACCGGCGGCTACCTCGGCACGGGGGAGGGAGAAGGGCCGGTCGTCTGGCTGAACGAGTGTTTGCACGACGACTATGCTGGCCTCGACATGGTCGGCAAAATCGTCCTGTGCCGCCACACCGGCAGCCCCGAGGTCTACCGTCAGGCCATTGAGCACCAGGTCGGAGGGCTGTTGCTGCTGGATAGAGAAAGGGAGGGGGAACCATTCCGGCGCGGGGGCTACCGCGAGACCGCCTGGGTGGTGCAGACTATCCCCGCCTACCAGATCTCCGAGACCGTCGCGCAGGACCTGCTCATCGGCACCGACTACACGCTGGGTGACCTGAGCCTGCGCTTCACCGCCACACCCCTCTCCACTACCGTGCGCATCGCCGTGACAATTGAGGAACAAGACGAGGTCGAGGCCCGCAACGTCCTGGGCCTCTTTCCTGGCTCCGACCCTGAGCACAGCGACGAGGTTGTCGTCATCGGCGCTCACTATGACCACCTGGGACGCGAGCCGGATGGGGCTATCATGAACGGGGCCAACGACAACGGGTCCGGCGTCGCTACGATGCTGGAGATCGCCCGGCTGTGGCAGGCGCAGGACTTCCACCCCGCCCGCAGCGTCCTCTTTGCTGCCTGGGACGGCGAGGAGCAGGGCCTGCTGGGCTCCTGGCACTACGTGCAGAACCCCTCTTACCCAATCACCCGCACCATTGCCATGCTCAACCTGGACATGGTCGGCACGGGCGAGGCGCTGCAGGTAGACGGGGAGGGGGCCGTGGCCACTCAACTTCAGGCCGGCACTGAGGTTTACGGTATCACAACTACCCTCACTTTTATGGGGCGCAGTGACCACATGTCCTTCTATGAGGCGGGAATTCCGGCGGCCATGCTCATCTGGTGGCCCGACGTCTTCTACCACACCCCGGACGACGAAGTCGAGGTCATCGAGTCGGAGAAACTGAAAACGGTTGGTGTCCTCTCTGCCCACACGCTGGCCGCGCTGGCGGAAGGGTACGTCGAGTTAGAACAGACTGTAGAGCGGCTGCAAGCCAGCATAGCCACCGGCGATCGGGAAGCATTCCTCGAAGGACTCGACCCCACCGACGTGGCCCCTTCGGCAAGCTCACCGCCACGAGTACTCGCGGTGGCAGGGCAGGCTCTGCGGGCTGCCCAAGCCGCCTGGTTCGACAACCTGTGGTCGCGGGAACTGATCGGGGTGACCATCGAGCCCAGCCGGATGCGTATCGGCGACGGCGAGGCGGATGTCGCCCTCCGGCTAACTTACCGCTGGGCCGACTCGACAGGGCGCGAGCCATCTGTCTCCTACGACGCGCGTTTCGTGCAGCGGGACGGCACGTGGGCCTTCGCTGGCTATGAACTGGACGAACTGTCCGGTGGCGTATTCAGTTCCACGGGCATCCCCACCGTCTAGTTCATCTGGGACGAAGCGGAAAGGGATTTCTACATGCCCACCGATACTGCCGATCACATAGACCCCGACCGGTTGGCCTTCAGCGGCGAGATCCTGACCCTGGTCTCCTCTTGGTTGGCGAGCCGGTAGGCGGTACTGGCCTTGACGTGTCTACCTGCACGTTGGCGAGAGGCATAGGGCCGGTCAGGATGATGGGAAAGTAGAGTAGGCCCTCTGGTAGGATACTGATCGTGACGGTGGCGATGTCGGTGCCACCGTTGCCGTCGTTGGCGGTGTAGGTGAAGGTGTCGGTGCCGCTGAAGTCGGCGGGTGGGGTGTAGGTGCACACGCCGGTGCTGGTGCAGCCCACCGTGCCGCCGTGGATGCTGGAGGTGTCGTAGTCGCCGATGGTGAGGGTGTCGTTGTCGGGGTCGGAGTCGTTGCTCAGCACGTTGATGACCACCGAGGTGCCCTCGTCGGTAGTGGCGTAGTCACCCGCAGCCACCGGCGGTTGGTTCACCGGGCAATGGTCAATCTCGTAACTATCGAAGACATAACCGTTGGTGTCTAGCGCATCCAGACGCAGCCAGCAGTCATTGACCTCCACCTTCAAGAAATGATTGAGGCTGTCGCTGTAGGCAGTGAACCAATCGCCAAACACAGGGTACAGAGGAGCCCCACCGCCACCTGTGACGTAATAAACCACGCCTCCATCCTGGGGCGTGGTGCAGGTGTTATTGAGGATGGGGCAGGTCCGCTCGTAGTGGTGATCGTGCCCGCTAAATACGACGTCCACATCATAGGTTTCAAAGATGGGCACCAGGTGGGTTTGCACACCGCTCGTGCTGCTGTGGAGACCGGAACTGTAGGCTGGGTGATGAAAGAACACAAACTTCCAGGACTGTGTGCTGGCCTGTAAGTCATTCACCAGCCAGTTGTACTGGATGCTACCGGCGCTGTAGTTCTGGTTTGTGTCCAGCGCCACAAAATGAGAGTTCCCCCAGTCGAAAGAGTAGTACTTCTCTTCGTCACCAGGAGATGCATTCTCCGGCAGGTAATAGACATCGGTATAGCCCTGGTACCCACAACTACCGCCGTTCAGTTCGTGGTTCCCCACGCTGGGATAAAAAGGAACATGCCCCATGTTCTGCCGGTACAGGTCGAAGTAGGCCCGGACGTACTGATTCCACGCGCTATCGTTACCAGAGCAGATGCCACCTGTGAAGACGATGTCGCCAGTATGGAGAGCCAGGTCAACGCTGTGCCGATCCATCTCGGCTGCCACGTCCAGAGCCGCCTGGCTCGGCGGCGAACTTTCACCGCCAGGCCGGCTGTCACCAAAGGCGATGAAAGTGAGCCGCAGCGCGGTAGATTCGAGCGCTGTGGTGAAGGTGATCGCCGACCAGGGCGTCACGTCATAACCGCCGGTGTATGTCTTATAGTAGTAGGTGGTATCCGCTGTCAAGCCGGTGATAGTGGCCGCATGCCAGTACTTGCCGTCGTAGGTGCTGTTGGTGGCAGACACTACGTTGCTGTAGTCTTGGTCGAGGCTGTAGCGGATGTCACTGACCCCAGTCTTGTCTGTGGCCCATGAGACGACCACCGAAGCGGTGGTGGTTTCGCCGAGATATGGATAGACCAGCAGGCTGGGATAATCCCTGACCCCTGTGCTCACTGAAGGATCGTCATCAGTCAAAACAGGCAGTTCGTAGCCTTCTATCCGCCGCCAGTTTTCCTGAGAGCTGACGGTCTCCGCCACCGGGCTCAGCAGAGCCAGCACTAACGCAAAGACAATAAATGGAACCCTCTTGGCTTTCACGACAATACTTGCTCCGAATGAAGATCTTTATAGACAACTATACACGAACTTGATGCTGATGGCAATCCATTGCCAGAAGACAAATCGTCGCGTATAATGGAGCCTGTTTTGGAGCCAGGTTGAGAGGAGCCGCTCCCGGCGGCTGTTGACGTTTTGGGGTACTGCGCTAGAGGATTGAACAGAGGACGGGGCATTCATGAAGTTCGCGTATTCGTGCCATTTATGGTAAAATCCTATGGGGGCGGGCCGAGGCAAGTAGTTTGAGCGTGTCCCCGGACGCTCTTTGAGGAATTGACAGGGAAGAAGTAACAATATGTCCCAACCGGTTAATCCCTACGTGGTGGGGGCCCCTATGCAGGGGGAAAGAGGATTCTTTGGCCGGCAGGACACGCTGGACTGGGTGGTGCGGGGACTGCGTAACCCGGCCACCAGTTCCCTGGTTCTATTCGGCCAGCGGCGTGTCGGCAAGACCACACTCCTCCTGCAACTTCGACGCACCCTGCCTGCCGATGCCTTCCTGCCCGTCTACTTCGACCTGCAGGACCAGGCCACTCGCCCTCTGGGCCAGGTGTTGGCCGATCTGGCCGACACCGTCGCCGAGCAGGTTGGCCTGGAGCCACCCGATCCAGAGGCCCTCGACGACCGGGGCCTGTTTTTCGTCCGCACCTTCCTGCCCCAGATTTACGCGGTACTAGGGAAGAATCGCCGTCCCGTTTTCCTCCTGGACGAGTTTGATGTGCTGGACGAAGCAACCGAAGAAGGACTGCCGGCGACGTCGGCGGCCCAATCTTTTCTCCGGTTCATACGCCGTGTGATGACCCAAGACTCCCGCCCAGTCTTCGCCTTCGTCGTCGGCCGGCGGGTTGATGATCTGGCCCTGGACTTCACCGCTGCCTTCAAAGCCTCGCTGGTGCGAGAGGTCTGGGTGCTGGGCCGGGAAAGCGCTGAAGCGATGGTGCGTCAGGCGGAGGCCCCAGATCAGAATGGCACACTGCGTTTTACTGACCGGGCCGTGGCGCGCGTCTTGAGTCTCACGAGTGGACACCCCTATCTGACCCAGTTGCTCTGTCAGCAGGTCTGGGAGCGGGCCTACGCGGGGAATCCCACTGCGCCGCCGCAAGTAGACGTGCCGGAGGTAGAGGCCGCCGTGCCCAGCGCGCTGGAGATGGGCGACCAGGCGCTGGCCTGGCTTTGGAATGGGCTGAGTCTGGCCGAGAAGGTCTACGCTGCCGGCCTGGCCGGGGCTGTCGGTGAAGGGGAGACCATCACAGAGGACCGGGGGGTGCAGTTACTGACGGACCACGCTGCCCGGCTGCGCACGCGAGAGGTGGAACTGATGGCTCCCCGCGACTTGGTGAGGCGGCGGGTGTTGGATTTGACCGGGGAGCAGGAGCACTGCTTTGCCGTCGAACTCTTCCGCCGCTGGATATGTCAGTCTAGGCCCCTCCGGGATGTGAAAGATGAGTTGGACCGGGTGGACCCACTGGCCGAGGAACTTTTTGGCTTGGGCCAAGAGTTTTTCCGACGCAATCAGTTGAAGGCGGCCGCCCGTTATTTCCGGGATGCGCTAGCGGCGAACCCCCACCACTTCCACGCCCGGTTTCGTCTGGGTGAGACGCTGCTGCAACTGGCCCAGACCGACAAAGCAGTGGCTGAACTGGAGCGGGCCTACGAACTGGACCGAGAGGAGGCGCGTTCGCTGCTGACCCGTGCGCTGGTGGCTCAGGCAAGAGCGCGGGAGGCAGCGGGCGATGAGGGAGGAGTACTGGTGGCCTGCGAGCGGGCGCTCCAGGTCTTCCCTAACGAACGTACGGCCCGGAAGATACAGAGCGCCATCCTGGTGCGTCGGTTGGAAGCAGAGGCGCGGGGTCATGAGCAGGCGGAGCGGTGGGCAGAGGCCGCTGCGATCTACGAGCAATTGGTGACCAAGGCCCTCGACGCAGAGGGCTGGGAGGCGTGGGAAGCAGCGCTCGAACGCTGTCGGAAGGAGGATCTTCTGGCTCGCTTCTTCGGTGAGGGCATCAGGGCGTTGGAGAAGAAGAACTGGCACCGGGCTCAGATGTCTTTTGCCAAGGTAGTCCACGGCCGGCCGGGCTATAGGGTAGACAAACAACTGGCGGCCCGGTTGTTGTTACAGGCTGTATTGCGAAAGCCTGTTTGGAAGTATGGACGAGTCATTGCTGCTGCACTCACCGTCGTTGTTCTAATGGTTGTGGCTGGCGTCTTGTATTTCCAACCCTGGAAGGAGGCTCAGGTTCTGCCGCCAGCCGAGTTGCCAGAGAATTGGGAGCACGTCAGCACTTACCGCCTAGACACCAATCGTGACAATAACCAGGAGTGGGTTGTGTTATACCGCTTCGACCTGCCAGCCGAGACCGAGCAGGGTAGCGGCCCTATCGCGGGTGTCGTCTACCAATTGGACGATAGCAGTTCCCCTACCCCCGTCCCCTACGAGTTGCGCCCCCGGGATGGTCACTATTTATGCGAGTATGAATGCATCGCTGCTATGGAGGACGTCCTGTCTGGGCTCCCAGGCTCTGAACTGGTCGTGCGCGATCGCTGCAATGACAAAACAATCAGGTTGTCCATATTCTACTGGGAACCGAACGAGGGGGAATATCTACCGCAGGGCCATTTCAGTGGCAGCAGCATCAAGGTCGAATTGGACAGTATCACGGTTGACCAGTACCTGCCACACCGTGCCCAATTGGCGCTGCGACAGATTTACCAGCCCTACAATGATGAGATATACTACGAACCGTTCGACCATGGTGTTCTCGTGATGCCTGAGAAGTACGAACTCACTTTCTACCAGGCAGAGCCTAAGGACGTCATGCGCTCTCCCTATCCCGAGAAGGTCGCGCTTGCATTCTACAACCACTACACCGATGACGAGCAGGCTGCGGAGTACTTCACCGAGAAAGGGTGGGAGCAATTGGAGCAATGCACCACCGGCCGGTGTGGGTGCACCTCAGCACGCAGTGAGATTACCCACGTGCGCGTGACCAACTTGCAACCCGGAGAGGACACTGGCTCTGACTGGGTAACTTTCGATTTTGACGTCATCTGTGAGCGTCGGAACGGTGCGCCGGAAGACGAGACCTCCGTACGGTGGTATCTCGTCCGGCAGGATGACCGCTGGAAGTTGGACAATGCGGAAGTGATACCCGCCGAGGAGTAGGAAGGAGACAGGCAGTAACCGGGGTAGTCTTTGCGGTTCAAGCGCCGAAGACGGTGCGACTAGGAACTGTCAACTCGTCATCGTCTGCGCTTGGCCAGTAAGGGAATGTCGGCGACCAGGCGTGATTCGCGCGCACTCTGGGAGAAAGTCACCTGAACATCATCGGCGTCGATCGCAACGTGGCGCGAAATCGCAGTGATGATCTCGTCTTTGAGCCTGTTCAGCAGCGCGGGTGAGATGCTGGTTCGGTCGTGGGCCAGCACCAGGCGCAACCGCTCTTTGGCAACTTCCCCGCTCGACGGTTCGTAATGACGGCCTCGCAGGCGTTCAAAGAACTTCATGGCGATCTCCTACCCAGAGCGCACGAAACTGAGAACTCGCTCAAACAGGCCAGGCTCACGCAGAGTCAGGAATGGCACATCCTTTCCTTGCAGCCGGCGAGCGATGTTGTGAAACGCCCGTCCGGCCAGGGAACTGTCTTTAGAGAAGGCAAGAGGCCGCCCCCGATTCGCAGTGATCAGGATGGCCTGGTCCTCCGGCACGACGCCGACGAGATCAATAGCCAGCAATTCGACGACGTCGGCGATGTCCAGCATCTCGC
>JAUWNP010000300.1 GCA_030612585.1 Anaerolineae bacterium | reverse complement strand
CAGTTGGTCAACGCCCTGGGTGCGCTGCCCCCTGAGGAGCGGTACTCCTACATCTTCCAGGGTGTCTCCCAGTTGCTCGACCACATCCTGGCGACGCCTGGACTGGCGGCGCACCAGGTGCGCGTGGACGTGTTGCACATCAACGCCGACTACCCGCCCCCTGACCCGGCGGACCCCAACCCGTACCACTGTTCGGACCACGACCCGGTGGTGGCGGTGTTTGGGGTGGGGGAGTAGGGTGCGGCCCGTCGCCCCGCCCTGAGGAGGCAGCCCGTCGCCCCGCCCTGAAGAGGCGGGGCTGTGTTGCTCTTTATGCCGGTAGATGATAGGACAAGCGGGGCGGTCGTTTGTGCGAGCGCCATCGCCAGGCTAGGGGAGGAAACGGATTGAGAGATAAGTGGAGGGTTTACCTTGTCGGGGGGGGATTGCTTCTCTTTTTGTTTGCCTTGTTGGTGTTAGGAGCACGGCAGACTTCTATGACCACGGATGAGCCGTCCTACATCGCGGTTGGGTATGCTCTCCTGGCACGAGGCCAAGAAGCGTTCTGGATCCTCCCTCAGCGTGGTTATCCACCTCTGCTCCCTGGGATGGAGGCCTTGCTGGTCTATCTGGCTGATCCCAACATTCCCCTGGAGCGACTGGCGGGCTGGCCGACAGGGTATGTCTCCTTCATCCGGGACTTCAAGCCCTATATGCTGCCTCTGGAACGGACGAAAACAGTGACACGGATGCCCACTATATTGTTGACGGTGATCCTGGGAGCGGTTGTCTTTCGCTGGGGGAAAGACCTGTGGGGACCAAGGGCTGGGTTGCTGGCTCTATTGGCGTTGGTCTTTGACCCCACGCTTCTAGCCCACGGGCGGCTGGCGAACTCGGATGCGGGCACGACGGCTTTGGGGACGGCGGCTCTGTATACCATCTGGCGTTGGACAGAGAATCCCTCCTGGCGCTGGGCGCTGGGAACAGGCACGCTGTTAGGGCTGACAATGCTGGCCAAGGTGTCCGGTATCCTCTGGGCGGCAGCGGCTGGCTTGATCGTATTGGGGACGATAATCCAGCGGCGACGGGAGGGCCAGAACGTTCGACTCTTGGTCCAGGGTGTCGCTGCTGGAGGGTTGAGCCTGCTCATACTCTGGGCGGGCTATGGCTTTGACTGGGGATCGGTACGTGGCCTCCCCTTTCCCGTACCCGCGCCTGCTCATTGGGAGAGTTTGCTCTACCTGGATCAGTATGCGGACGTGTTTTTTGCCCTGGGGCAATGGAAGTACGGCGGTTGGTGGTGGTACTATCCGCTGGCGTTTTTGATCAAGAACCCTCTGCCTTTGCTGATCGGTTGGGCTATTGGCCTGGTGGTGCTCTTGCGGCGCTCCTCTTCCATATCGTGCCTCCTGGCTCTCGGCCTTTTCCCTCTGCTTTATACCGGCGTAGCGATCTTTGAGGGGATAAACGTCGGCTACCGCTACATGCTGCCGATCCATCCTTTCCTGTACCTGACGATAGGGGGTGGACTATGGCAATGGGGATGGGGGCGGCAGGGCCAGTCCCGACGGAGATGGCTTTTGAGAATTCTGGGAGTGTGGTATGTGGTTACTACCGTTCAGATCTTCCCCTACGAGATTGCCTACTTCAACGAATTGGTCGGAGGGCCGGAGGGGGGGTATCGTTACCTGGCCGACTCTAATGTGGATTGGGGACAATCTACCAACGTCCGGGATGCCTATTTGCGGGCGCATCCAGATGTACGAGACGAACCTCCCGCCTCCAGATTTCGACCCTCGCCAGGGCGCTATCTCGTCGGTGCCTCTTATCTGCAAGGTGTAGGCATTGGCGATCGTTATGCCTATGGGTGGTTCAGGCATTGGGAACCGCAGACCATGCTCAAATATGGTCTGCTGGTGTACGACGTGCCCCCTTTTGAGATGAACTGGATCGCGCAGTGTTGGACACCGGCTGTTCCTTTGGATGACACCTCTATTGTCAAGGGGACGGGACGAGATGATTTACGTGAGGTAGAGTTTGACTGCACCCGAGCATGGCTTTATCCTGGCGGCGGGTCAGCGCCGGGAATCTATGCCCTACATCACGATCTTGTTGAGGAGTCAGGGCTTTGCCTGCCTTCTTTCCTGCCCTGCCCCCCTGTCCCTGATGATCCATTCATAACCCGCCATCTAACGCGGGCGCGCCTCTCATTTGAGCAGGCACACGGCGGGCAGTTGCCGGCTTTTGTGCTTTATGAGATGACATCGGCCCCTGCAGAACTATCTCTTCCGTCAATGGCCTACGTTGTCCCTGCCGAGGTACTGCCTGCTACGCTGAGGGCTTCCGCGCCGTTGAGCGACCCAGTTGCGTTGGATGGTCCTCTTACCTTCTTGAGTACGATAGTCTACATTGAGGAGGAGGTTCTGGAGGTGGAAACCTGGTGGAGAGTGACCGATGACCCGATCACCTGTCCTTTCTCTATCATGGCGCATCTTGTCTCGTCGAATGGGGAGACTATGGGCGAGGCTGATGGGTTGGGAGTCTCGCCGCTGACGCTGGCCGCAGGAGACGTGGTGGTGCAACGGCATCGTTTTTCCAGACCTCCGGAGGGGGCAGCGGTCTGGCTGCTGACGGGAGCCTACTGGCTGGATACGATGGAGCGCTGGCCGGTGGCTGGCGTACCGGGAACCGACGCTCTTATGATGCGCTTGGAAGTGGACCGATAGACTTGATGAGCGCGTTGCGCAAAATCGCGATTTGCCCCATACAGCAATTCCCGGTACGATCAGACCTGACAGGGTTTTACCCAAGACTTGCTAGTCAATGCAGTTGCCGAGTGACAAATGGGGCCTCAAGTGACGAAATTCGTGGAAACCTGTCAGGTCTCACAGCCAGATGAGGGGGCCTACTATGGAGACCATCACCTCCGCACCCGGCCACGAGCGCGTGGCCCGCTATCGCGACTTCGTCCCCTCCCATGCCATGCGGTTCTACGCCAGGATCTGTCATTTGTTCATTGTTCATTGGCTCCTTCTCCCTCCTTGCTCCTTTTGCCCATCTGAGGTACAATCCCGCCCAATGAATCCGTGATTCGCCATTCGCCATTCGCCATTCGTAAATCCGTTACTGTCCTGTAATCCGAGTTCTACTAGTCCGAGTTCTATGCGCACTGACTTACACATTCACACCATCGCCTCCGACGGCTGCTGGACGCCGGAGCGAGTTGTCGCCGAGGTTCAGGTTCGGGGTATTGGTCTCTTTGCCATCGCCGACCACGACTCCGTCGCCAGCGTGCTCACTGCCGAACCGCTGGCGCGCGAGGCGGGATTGGCCTTCTTGCACGGTGTTGAGGTCTCCACTCTCCTGGACGGGTCTCTCTTCCACGTCCTGGCCTATGGCTTCGACCTGGACGGCCTCACGTTGGCTGCCTTGCTACGTGAGAACAGAGTCAGGCTGGACCAAAACAACGACGACACTATCCGCCGTCTCATTGCTGCTGGCTACGAGATTGACCTGGAGGACTACGCCGCCTATGAGTGCGACCCCGCCTGGGGCGGCTGGAAGGCGCTCAACTTCCTGATTGACCGGGGCTTCTGCACAGACGTGCGCGACTATGTCCGTAACCTGATGGCGTCTCTGCCCACCGAATGGCCGTCGTTCCCTCACCCTGCCGAAGCCATTGCTACCATTCGGGAGGCCGGTGGTGTGCCCATCCTGGCTCATCCTGGCATCAGCCTGCGCGGCGAGGGGGTCAGCGAAAAGACGCTGCACCCCTTCCTCGACTTCGGCATCGCCGGGCTGGAATGTTACTCCCACTATCACGATGAGGCTACGACCCGCTTCTGCCTGGACTGGTGCAATCGCCACGACCTGCTCATCACCGGCGGTTCCGACTGCCACGGCGGGTTCGCCGGGCGCGAACTGGGTGTCCCAGCCGTGGACACTGCCGACCTGCGGCTGGGCGAACTGGAGGAGCGGATCATACGTTGACGGAGGATCTATTCTATGATGACAATGACTGAACCATCCATTTCTTTACGCAGTACCGAGATGCCGATGTCGGCCGTGCGCAAGTTGGTGCCCCTGGCCCAGGCCGCCAAGGGGCGCGGCATGCGCGTGATTCATCTCAACGTCGGCCAGCCTGACATTGAGACGCCACCCGAGTTCTGGGAGGCAGTGCGTAACTTCCCGGAGCGCACGTTGGCCTACGCCCCCTCGGCCGGTCG
>JAUWNP010000077.1 GCA_030612585.1 Anaerolineae bacterium | reverse complement strand
CACCAGCGAGGTGGATGGTGCCAACACCGGAACGGTCTTCCGGTCTGATAACGGCGGCGAGACCTGGGAGCCGGTCCCCGCTCTCCCACTGGCCTGGTGGCTGGATAGCATCCTGGTGACCGACGCTGGGACGCTGCTGGTTGGCGGCATGATGTATGACCCGGGCGATCCGGGCGCGGTGGCCCGGGGAGTCATCTATCGCTCCGCTGACATGGGTGAGCACTGGTCGGTGGTTGTCGAAAGGACGGACACAGGCATCGTGCACACCCTGCTGCAGCGGGCGAATGGCGACGTCGTGGCTGGAACGGGGCCGGGCGGCATCACCCTCCTCTCTCCCGACGACGGGGAGAACTGGGAACCGCTGGCCAAGCCCCCGAACGTCGAGCACGTGTTTGCGCTTTTGGAGACGAGCGAGGGTATGCTGTGCGCCGGCGGTGAGCGAACCGACGGCAGCGGCGCCGTCTACCGCTTCACCGGCGACGTCTGGGAGAACACCGGAGAGTTGGAAAACGCCACTGCTGTATATGCACTGCTGGAGGGCTCCAACCACGTGCTTTACGCTGGGGCCGCCTCCACGGATGAAACCGGATGGGTCTTCCGGTCTTTTAATGGTGGACAGAGTTGGGAACCGTCGGAACCTCTGGGGGAGAGCCAGGCTGTGCGCGCTTTGCTGGAAGGCGCGGCAGGAAGAATCTACGCTGGCCTGGATATGGGGCCTGGCAAATTCACTGCCTACGCCTACGTCTCGGAAGATGGTGGAGATACCTGGCAGGATGCTGGTTACCTGTTCATGGCCGACGCCGTCTATGACTTGTTGCCCACGCCTGACGGCGCCGTCTATGCCACCAGCGGCGACACCTACGGCGTCATCTTTCGTGCCGAAGCGTTAGGAATGGGAGGATACCAGGTCTATCTGCCGCTGGTGCTGCGCAACTTCTAGAACAGCGGATCGCAGGACAGCAATGGATGGGCCGGGGCTGGCCCCGGCCCCATTACCGCGCAGATGAGGAATGAACACTATGCGAACAAAAACAACCTTGACCCTTGCGCTGGCGTTGGTTCTTGTTTGGAGCACCTGTGCGCCCGTGACGCAAATCAGCAGCTCACCTTCCCCCATCCCGATGGGCACGCAACGCGTGACACGTAACACGCTTTCCACCTACTACGTGCGTCCCGATGGGGGCCCCCCGGAACAATGCACCGGCCTGGTGGACGCGCCGTACCCCGGCAGCGGGACCGCCCAACCCTGCGCCTGGGAACACCCCTTCCGCGCACTCCCGCCGGACGGCACGCCGCGCATCGCCGGCGGCGATATGCTGATCATCGCCTCCGGCAGTTACACAATGGGCTACGGCGCGCCCGGAGCCGACAACTGCGCATCCGACTACCCCTGGGACTGCCACATGCCACCGATCCCCAGTGGCCCTGACCCGGCGCATCCTACCCGCATACTGGGCGCCGGCTGGGACGCCGGCTGCGCCAACCCGCCCCAACTGTGGGGCACCCAGCGGGTGGATGTGATCCTCGACCTCACCGACGCCAGCAACATCGAGATCGTCTGCCTGGAGGTCACCGATCACTCCGGCTGCGTGGAAGACCACACCGGTGGCCTGGCCTGCGAGCGTGACACCTTCCCCTTCGGAGACTGGGCCTCCAGCGGCCTCTACGCCGAGGAATCGGCCAACGTCCACCTGCGTAACCTGAACATCCACGGCCTGGCATCTGCCGGCATTCGCGCCGGCCGCCTCACCGACTGGACGGTGGAGGACGTGCGTATCGCGGGCAACGGCTGGGTCGGCTGGGAGGGTGACATCGAAGGCAATGACTCGAACTCCGGCACCCTGCTCTTTCGCCGCTGGACGGTGGAGTGGAACGGCTGTGGCGAGACCTACCCCGGCGGCGAGCCGGCCGGCTGCTGGGCCCAGACGGCTGGGGGTTACGGGGACGGCGTCGGCACCGGTGCCACCGGAGGAGACTGGATTATCGAGGACTCGGCCTTCCTGCACAACACCTCCGACGGCCTGGACCTGCTCTATCACAGCCTGGGCGGTCGCGTCATCCTCAACCGCGTCCACGCCGAGGGCAACGCCGGCAACCAGGTCAAGATCACCGGACAGGCCGCGATCACCAACAGCGTGATGGTGGGGAACTGTGCCTTTTTCGAGGGCCAGTCTTTCACCTACCACGTGGACCCCTGCCGGGCGCTTGGAAACACGCTGGAGGTGGTCTATACGGGAGGGGAGCAGGTCTCCATTGTCAATTCGACCTTTTACGGTCAGGGGGACGGTCTCGTCGACGGAGGGCCGCGGGAAGGGCACAGTTGCGACGGCACAGAGACACTCACGGGACGGAACAACGTCTTCCTGGGGGACGCGGACTACTTCGATCCCGGAGACATCACCTTTCTGTTTTACCAGGAAGGTTGCTCCGATCTCAAACTCGATTCGGATTACAGCGTAGTCCACAACGCGAAGAACATCACGTGTGGGACCGACGGCACTTACGTGGATTCGGGCAGCAACGACGTCTGCGCAGACCCAAGACTCACAGGTCCCTTCGCTGGAACCACCTATGGCATGATGCTGACTTCAGACAGCCCCGCCATTGACGCGGGCGACGACACCGTCTGCCCGGCCACCGACTATCGCGGCTTCGCCCGGCCGGTGGATGGCGATGGGGACGGGGAGGCCGTCTGCGATGTGGGGGCGTATGAGTGGTGGGAGCCGGCCGCGTGGGTCTACCTGCCGTTGATGCTGAGGAGGCGAACGGGTGGATCGTAACCACGCGCGCTCGATGCTCTGTTTGATGCCGGTTATCCTGACCGGGCTGCTCCTGGCCTGTAGCATCGGCCTGCCCCATTCGGACGATGAAATCTCACCCGCCACAACCACCGCAACCTCCACTCCGGCGAACACGCCCACTAGTACCGCTTACTTACCGTTGATTCTCAATACCCAGGCGCCTCCCGAAGTGGCGGGGTGTGCCGTCTTTCCCGCCGACAATGTGTGGAACGCGCCCGTGGACATATTGCCTTTGGACCCCAATTCGGCTACCTACGTCAACACCATAGGGGCCGAAGCCTATGTCCACGCCGACTTCGGCTCCGGCACCTGGGACGGCGGCCCCATCGGCATCCCCTACGTAGATGTGCCGGGCAGCCAGCCACTGGTGGACGTCACATTTGAGTACGACGACGAAAGTGACCCCGGCCTCTACCCCATCCCCGCCGATGCGCCCATCGAGGGCGGCCCCGATAGCGATGGCGACCGGCACGTGCTGGTGCTGGACCGCGACAATTGCATCCTCTATGAGATGTTCTATGCCTGGCCGCAGCCCGACGGGAGTTGGGAGGCTGGATCGGGTGCCATCTTTGACCTGCACTCCCACGCGCTCCGGCCGGAGGGCTGGACCTCGGCCGACGCGGCCGGCCTGCCTATCCTGCCGGGACTGGTGCGCTACGACGAGGTGGCCGAGGGCGAGGTGCGGCACGCGATCCGTTTCACCGCGCCGCAGACCCGCAGGGCCTACGTCTGGCCCGCGCGTCACTATGCGTCGGACCTCACCGGGGAGCAATATCCACCCATGGGCCAGCGCTTCCGCCTGAAGGCCGGTTTTGATATTTCGGGCTTCTCGCCTGAGGTGCAGGTCATCTTGCGAGCACTCAAGAAATACGGTATGATCCTATCCGACAACGGTTCGTCCTGGTTCATCTCCGGCGTGCCCGACGGGCGTTGGGACAATGACCATCTCCACGAACTGCACCAGGTTCACGGGTCGGATTTCGAGGCGGTGGATGTGTCGTCGCTGATGGTGGACCCCAACTCGGGCCAGGTAGGGAACAATGAACAATGAAGCAATGGACAATGAAGCAATGAACAATGAACAATGGACAATGAACCATGAACAATGAACAATGAACAAGACAAGATAGTGGACACGCGAGAAGCCTTTTGACGGGAGGGATGCAAGATGAATGATTGTCACCGACACCGGGCCGTCTATTCGGCTTTGGCATTTCTCGTGGGTTTGATCATGGCCTGCGGAGTCGGCCTGCCTGATTCGGACGGTAAGATCCCAACCGCAACCCGGCCGCCCACCGTTACCGAAGCACGGCCTCCTACCGCGACCACCCGGGTAAACAAGTGGGCGCTGTGGACAGGCGGCACTTGCCTGCGCGGCGCCAATATCTACCAGCGCCGCGTTTACCCTGAACTGGACGGGGATGAGTTTATGGGACCTGGCCTCGTCGGGCCGCCCTATACCCAGGAGGATTTCAACCGGCTGGCCGCGCTGGGCGCCAACTACGTCAATATCTCCCATCCCGGCCTATTCACCGAGACCCTGCCCTACACGCTTGACCAGGGCATCCAGGACAACCTGGACAATCTGCTAGGCCTAATTGCACAGGCTGATATGTTCGCCGTGATTTCCTTCCGCACCGGGCCGGGCCGCAGCGAGTTCACCTTTTTCTGGGGGGAGGATGGCGACTGGTTCGATGCAAGTTATTACAATGATTTGGTGTGGAAGGAGCAGGCGGCACAGGACGCCTGGGTGGATATGTGGCGCTACACGGCCGAACGCTATCGCGACAACCCGATCATCGTCGGCTACGACCTGATGGTCGAGCCGAACTCCAACGAGGTGTGGTTGGATTTGTGGGATCCGGAGGAGTTCTACGCGGACTACGGAGGCACACTGTACGATTGGAACCAACTCTACCCCCGCATCAGCACCGCCATCCGCCAGGTGGACGCCAACACACCCATGCTGATCGGCGGGCTGGGCTACAGTAGTGTCGCGTGGTTGCCGTACCTGCAGCCGACCGACGACCCGCGCACGGTCTACACGGCGCATCAGTATGAGCCATTTGTCTATACCCACCAAGAGCCTCCCCTCACAAACACTTACCCGGGCGTGTTCGATGCCGACTGGGATGGGGACGATGACAACGTCAATCGGGCCTGGTTGGACAACCTGCTCTCGACGATTGACACGTTCACGGCCACGCACGGCGTGCCGGTGGCGGTGAACGAGTTCGGCGTTGTGCGCTGGGAGCCGGGCGCGGACGGCTTTATGGATGACCAGATGGACCTGTTCGAGCAGCGTGGGATGAACCACGCGCTGTGGGTGTGGGAGACATCATGGGCGCCATACGCTGAGGAGGTGGATGCCTTCAACTTCCGGCATGGCCCTGACCCCAATCACCACACCGACGTCGGATCGAGCGATTTGATGGACGTCATCATTGAGTACTGGGGACGCAACACGATACGCCCGTCATCAGTCCTGACGTTCACGCCGGTGGCGACGAGTCACCTCCCGATAGTGTTGAACGGCAACAGCGCGGGAGCCGGACCGATGTCGCTGGATGACGTCACCACTTGGGCCTACCAGATCCAGGACATTAGCGAGCCGGGCGCTGTTGACGCCCTGGTTGCCTCCCATTACGACATGCTGGTATTGGAACCGACCCGCACCGATTGGTCGTCGGACGACAAGTTATTTGACACTCGGGGCATGATCTCTCGGCTGAAGAGCAGCCAGGCCAGCGATGGGGTGCACCGCAAGTTAGTTATCGCCTACGCAGACATCGGCGAGGCCGAGGACTGGCGCTGGTACTGGACCTGGCCCAAGGACTGGGACTGTATGGGTGACCCCCCGGACGATTGGCCGGACTATATCCTTGCCTGTGACCCCGACGGCTGGGGGGGCAACTACCCGGTCGCCTATTGGGATGAGCGTTGGCAGGACATCGTCATCTACGGTCAAAACCAGAGCAGTGCGCCTTACGGGGATTATACCAGTGTTATTGATGAAGTCATCAGAGACGGCTTTGACGGCATCTATCTCGACTGGGTGGAAGGGTACGAGAACGAGGATGTCGTGGCTGCAGCCGGGGCGGCGGGCAAGGACCCGGCCATTGAGATGATCGCTTTTATCCAGGAGATGAGGAATTACGCCACCGCCCGTGATCCCGACTTCCTCATCATTCAGCAAAACGGATCTGCCCTGAGCGAGGGCCATCCTGAACTGTTCAACGTCGTTGATGCCATCGCGCAGGAAGCCGTGTGGTACTATGGGAATGCCACCGACAGTTGGGACGATCCTGATGGGTATGATAGGCCGCACGATGGTTCTCTCACCGACTACTACATTGGCCATCTTGAACGGTATCTGGACGCGGGGTTGCCTGTTTTCAACTGCGAATATGCGCTGGCGTATGCGGACACAGCCTATGCCAACGCGATCAACGAAGGGTACGTGCCCTACGTGACCCGGTGCTCCCTCTCGCGGTTAACGACGACACCCCCACCTGGTTATTGAGATGGCCCCTACCGAAATCGGTGTTGTCCTTTTGGCTGGCTTGATCATCTTCAGCGGGCATCTCGTCAAAGGTGTCTCCGGCTTCGGCAGCGCGTTGTTTGCCGTCCCGCTGCTGATGTTTTTCCTCGACGTCAAGTTCATCACGCCTGTCTTTCTGCTCTTTGACCTCACGTCCGGCGTCATTCTTGTTGCGTCCAACTACCGCTCCATCCATCGTCGGCTGTTTCTCTTGCTCTTGTGTGGGTTGCTGGTGGGGACTGCCATCGGCACGTGGGTATTGCTCTCCTTCGGTCACGACCTTCTCAAGCGCATCCTGGGGCTGCTGGTGACCGGGTGGGCGTTGTTGATGCTATTCCGCAAGCAGCGTCCCATCAACCCAACGACGCACAACCGGATGATGCCCTACCTGGCCCCCCTCAGCGGCTTCCTGGGCGGGGCGCTGGGCGCGATGTTCAGCGTCAACGGGCCGCCGATTATCATCTACCTTTCCCACGTGCTCGAAGAGAAGCAGGTCTTTCGCGCCACGCTCTACTCCATCTTCTTCGCCGACGCATGCTACAAGATGGTGCTCTTCACGGCCAATGGGCTGCTCACCGGCGAAGTACTGCGTTTCGCGCTGCTGATGGCACCGTTCCTGGTAGCCGGCATTTTCGCTGGCTCCCGGTTGCAGACGCGCATAAACGAGACGCTGTTCAGGAAGATAGTAGCCGCCATCTTAGTGGTGACGGGCGTGATACTGGTGGTCTAACGCGACCCTTGCGAAGGTTTGGCAGTAGCTCCCAGATCAAGAGTGTCTTCGCCCACCCAAGATCGCCCAGTTGCCAGTGTTATTCGCAACCTTCGCAAGGGTAGCCGAGCACTTGCCCGTCACACGAGCACCAGCAGCCCCGCCAGCCCGACCAGCGCCACCGCCGCGCATGTCTGCGGGATGCCGAGCACCGGCACGAGGAGCACAGCGGCCAACAGCGCCCCCACGCACCCACCCACCAGGTCGGCCCCGTAGAGCATACCAGCCACGCGACCGGCGCTCCCTCGTGTCAGGGCCACCGCCAGCGGGAAGGCCATCCCCGTGAGCGTGCCCGCCAGCAGCGCCAGCAGCGGGAATACCAGCGCCGGGGCAGGAATGGGCAACGAGAGGACAAGCGGAAAGACACCGCTGTAGATGGCAACAGCCGCCTGTACCGCGATCAACGCCCGCCTGGCTCCCCAGCCGCCACCCGCTGACCGCTGACTGCTAACTGCTAACCACTGATTGCTCGCCGCGCCCCCCAGCGCCAGCCCGGCCATAAAAGCCGTCACGATCAGGCTGACCTCGGCGTAGACGGTGCCATGCAGCACCTGGAAGGCGAAGAGAATCACCACCTCCAGCGTCATCTCCGCCAGGCCGATGCCGGCGATGGCGACCGGGACGGCCCACCCGCGCCGCCAACGCACGAGCAGCACGATCAGCGCCAGCGGCACGGCTACCCACCACAGGCTGACCAGACTGGCGCTCTCGAAGGCGCCGCGCAGGTTGGGATAGAAGCGCGAGAGCCACAGCGCCAGGTCGTAGTAGTAGCATACTGGCCTCAGGTCCTCGTTGAGCCGCACCCCTGTAGTCGCCGCCAGTTCCGCCTGCACCTGAGCGAAGCGGTCGGTGGTGAAGATGTATTCGATGTACTCCGGCGTCACCCAGCGGGTCTCGACGCCACGGTCGGCCAACCGGCCCGCCAGTACGGTGAAGTCGGCTTCCAGGGGTACGCCGGAGGCGAGGAAGAAGTTGTGCTCGCCGGGGAGCACGAATATCTCCGGGAAGACTGCCCGCAGCGTGTGGTAGACGCTGCCGTTGCGCCGCGCCAGTTCTGGGCTCCAGTAGTTCTCCGCCGAGGGCAGCCCCAGCGCGAAGATGCCGCCGGGGTTGAGCACCGCCCTCACTTCCTCAAAGAACTCGCGGGTGTAGAAGCGATTGATCGCGCCGGTGGAGGGTTCAGGCAGGTCGAGAATGACGACGTCGAAGGTGCGATGGGCTGTTCCTTCGACATGCTCAGGACACCGCTTGACGTACAGCCGGCCATCGGTGAGGATCAGCGTGACGCGGGGATCACTCAGGACGGCAGCGTCCTCTGGGGGCAGGTGAGCCTGTGCCGCCTCGATCAGCAGCGGGTCGAGTTCGACGTAGGTCACGCGGGCGGTGGGGTGCTTGAGGATCTCACGCACATCGCCGGCCACGCCCCCCCCGACGAGGAGTATGCTCTGTGGGTCGGGGTGTGCCAGCAGGGGGAAGTGGGCCACTTCCTCGGGGAATATCCCCTGCGTCTCGAAGGCCAAAAGGCCGTTTTCGAAGAACACACGCTGCCCGTCGCGGGCCTGGATGATGAGGCGGCCATAGGGGGAATCGGCGGCGAAAGCCAGGTCGGACCACTGCCAGCGGAGGGTGGCGTCGTGGAGGGAGTGGCCCAGGGGGAGGGAACAAAGGAGCAAGAGGGCTAGGAAGCCGAGGAGCAAGAGAGTATGGGGGTGTGGGAGTGTGGGAGTGGGAGTGGAGGGACGAATGGATAGGTAGATCAGGAGGGCGATGGTCAGGTTGACTGCGCCGACGAGCAGGGCTGTCTGGAAGGGGTCCAGGAGGCGGATGAGGAGGAAACTGAAGAGCGTGCCGCCAGCGACGGCACCGGTGCTCTCCCAGACGTAGGCCTGGCCTGCAGCGCCGCCCTGCTCGACGGTCAGCCGCGCTCCCAGCGTGAACAGAAAGCCCGCCAGGAGGCATAGCGGGGCCAGGATGAGCACGATTGCCGCAACCATCGGCCCGAACTCGATGAAGGCCCCCGGCGTGACCCCCAGCAGCGCCCGCACGTCGCGCACGAGACAGATCTGCGCCGGGAGCAGCGGTGCAGCGAGCACCAGCCCCGCCGCGAAGGTCCCCACCCCCAGTCGTCGCCGCTCCGCTAGTCGGGCCAAACCCCACGAGCCGGCCGCCACCCAGGCCAGCCAGGCGGTCAGCACGAGCCCGAAGAGCAACTCGTTGCCATAGAAGGTGGCGACCAGTTCGCGCATTAGCACGACCTGCGCGATGGTCGAGGTGAAACCGACGGCGGCGAGGGCGATTTTCATGCCGTCACACCTTTCCTACCGGTATGATGTAGAGTGTCGCTTCCTCCTTGCCATCCAGCCCCAGCAGGTCGTTGAGATCGTCGTCGAGGAATGCGCCGACGGCGCAGGCCCCCAGCCCCATCGAAGTGGCCGCCAGGTAGATGTTCTGCCCAATGTGCCCCGCCTCCAGCAGCACGTAGCGGTAGGCCCGCTCGCGGTACTTCCAGCGCGTGCGCTGGAAGACGGCCGAGAGGACGAAGCAGACGCCCGCCTGCCCCAGGAATGCCTGTCCTATCCCTGCCCGCACCATCTCGGCGCGGAAGTCTCCCTGCTGGAGCAGTGCCAGCCCGTGCTCCTGCACGGCGTAATGATAGATCCCCGGCTCCAGTCCCGCGACGTCCTGCACCACCGCGTACAGTTCGATAGGGTAGAGAGCCCCGGCCGAGGGGGCGGCGCGGAAACCCCAGCGGTCTTCGGTGATGCCCTGAGCGGCGTGCAGCAGGCGCGAGAGTTCCTCCGACGACAGCGGTGCGGCGGAGTAGTCGCGGATGGAGCGGCGCATCTCGACCGTTTCCTCCAGGCTCAGCCCCCGGTGGCCATGGGGGTCGGGGAGCGCGATTTGTTCTGCGCCAGCGTAGGTCTTGTAGCGCTCCGGCTGGCCGCCCCAGTCGAGCACCGGTCCCAGTGCCCACGAGTAGCCGGGCTTGCTCCACTGATGGTACAGATCACCGATGTCGGTGGCCCCCTCGGGAAGGGGGAGTTCCACCGGCCGCCGGCCAGGGATCAGCCGCCCCAGGATGAAGCCCCCCGCAGCCGCCAGAGCGGAGACGAGGAAGCCGCGCCGGCCCGGCAGCGGGGCGCGCTCCCGTGGCACTGGCGGTTCCCGGCGCTCCGGCCGTCCCAACCGCCGCTTGAGGTAGGCCGTGACCCGCTCCCAGTTGAGGGCCAGGTGCAGCACGGCCAGCGCAGCACAGATGTAGCCCGCGTAGCGGTGAAAGAAGAACTGGTGCAGGCCAAACAGGTCGGTCACGAGGCCGGTAGTCGCCACGTAGAGGCCGCTCAGGAGCATAGCGGCGATGACCACGTAGCCCAGATCTTTTCGGCTCATATCAACCTCCTGCGAACCCTACGCCCCCATGCAGTAGGGGAGCGGCGACAACCTATCGTATTTCACGTCCCTTACGTGACAAGTTCCTCGGGCAGGAAATCAGCGCGGTTTATGTAGACCAGAGCAGTGTGTTCAGCACCATCAGGGTTCTCATCGAGAAAATCTATGCGCGCGATGGCAGCGTTGTTCATGGCGAACCAAATCCCCTCCCGGTCCGGCATCTTCAGCAGGGTTGCCAACAGGTAGTTATAGAAGCCACCGTGACTGACCACGGCGACCCGATCATCGGTGCGACCATGTCTTTCCAGCAATTGTCGCAAGAAACGCTGGGCGCGGGCCATTCTCTGCTCAGGCTCCTCAAAAGGGCGGTTCCACCAGCCGGACTCCCCCAGAGACTCGGGCAGTACCAGGTCGGGGTAATGGGCCTCGAAGTACGCGCGATTGTGGCCAGCCTGTCCGATACGCTCATCGGTCTGTTCGTCTCTCTGGTGGATGCCGCCCGATTCGTGGGCCTCCTCCCAGGCGACCAGAGGCAAGCCCAGCACACGGGCGATGATGGTCCCGGTGGCCACCGCCCGGACCATCAGGCTGGAGTAGAGATGGGTCAGGCCAAATCCTGCCACGTTCTGAGGATTACGTCCCTGCGCCGCCATGGGTGGGTCAGGCCCGCGTAAGTACTGCGCCAAAAGGTGGGCCTGTTGTCGCCCCACCGCAGTCAGTCCCGGATCCTCGCTGCGCTCCTTGCTGGAGCCGGTACGTTGCCACAGTAGGTTGTTTTCCGACTGAGCGTGCCGGACAAAATAGAACTGCATGTGAGTCGTAACCTCCTTGAACCACTGAAGCGGATGAGACCACTGATCATATGATACCACAAGATGAGCAAGCACTCAACCTGGCCTTCCTGTGCCTGGAGCATACGCCAGCCCAAACCTCGGTACGGTCGAGGACCGTGTTGTCGTCAGCAACACTCTGCAAGGGGTCTACCACGTCGAGGTCCACAACGCCAGCGAAAACGACCCGGTGCACTGCATCTTCAGGCTTGAGGAGGGGGAGACTTCGTCCTCGGCAGGGTGGGGGGCAGCACAGGGAGGCGTGGGTATTCTCCAGGTGCCCGATGCTCCCGTGACCACCGAGAAGGCGGAGGAGGAGATGAGGGCTCTCCCGCCGACCTTCAGGTACTACCTCTACCTGCCGGTGGTGCTCAGGGGTGGTTCATAGCGGAGAAAATCAACATTCGTAAGGTGCAACGCACTTATTTTTTGCCATTTCAGCGATTTCGTCCAGCAGATTGCATCGTAGAAAGGCAAATTTGTAGCAAAAGTGCGTTGCACCTGTAGTAACCAGGGATGACACGCTGAATCTTGTGAGCAGGCGGGTTTGCGTCCGCCTGCCCACTTTTTGTGTGTCTGACTATCTCCCGAACACCACCGCCGTAAAGGCATAGAGCGTCGGCCTGCCGGTCCAGCAATCGGGTGGCAGCCCAGCCTTGAGGCACAGGTTCTCCAGGAATTCCTCCCGCCCCCAGCCCTGCTCGACTGCCACTTGCGGCAGCAACAATCCCTGCCTGCCGTCCTGGAAGATCATCAGGCCGTGGGTGCCCACCTGGACCTGCTCCACGTCCGTCATCCGGCGGAAGGGGGAGAGGACGGAGATTTCGACGGTGATGTTGGACAGTTCCTCCGTCGTGAGAGGTGGGAAGCGGGGGTCTCCCGTGGCTGCCGCCACTGCCATCTGCTGCACCACCTGGTAGAGCGGCTGGTTGGCCTGGGTGTGGCCGATGCAGCCGCGCAGACTTGCCCTGAGCCCCGTCGAAGGGTCGCTGCCTTCCTTTAGCGTCACGAACACTCCTGAACGCCGGGCCAGTACCGGGTCGTCTGTCTCGTAGTTGGGGACGTGGCCTGTCTCCATATGCTCCTCAATCGTCGTGCGGGCCAGCGCCAGCAGTTCCTCTCGCCGGGCCTCCGTCAGGTCGGGCGGCTCGTACTGCCAGAGCATCACTGCCCCGTAGCCCACCACCTGGCTGTGGTCGCCGCTGACGTTGGCGGAGTTGGCGTAGCGCAGTACAGTCACCGTGTCGGCCCCAGCCCCTGCGCGACCTGCATTGTCACCAGGATGGCCGCCTCGCCGCAGGCACAGGTGACCAGGTTGGGGAAGTCCGCAATCATCAGCCCGTCTATCGTCTCCTGCACCCGCGCCGGGTCGCCGGTCTCAATGGCGGCCAGGGTGGCTCCGTCCACGACGAGCGCGTCGTCGTAGGTGGGGTAGTGGGAGAGATCGGAACTGGCGATGACGACCGCCTTCCGGCCGGGGAGCGCCGCAAGCAGTGCGTCGGCCAGAGCCCGCACGGTCTCCTCGTCGTCAGCGCCCATCAGTACCGGCACGACGGAACAAGCGGGACACACCCGCTGGAGGAAGGGGAGTTCGATCTCGATGGGATGCTCCCCTTCGTGGGCGGCGGGGTCAAAGGTGATGCGAGGGTCGGCGGCGACGAGCGCCTGGGCCAATTCCACGTCCACCGGCATGACCCCCAGCGGCGTTTCGAAGCCCCCCTCGGCCCAGACGGAGATGGGGTCGGAGAGGGGCGACTGGTGGTCGGAGGCGATGATAACGGCGACGTCGTACTGTCCATCTGCCAGTTGCTTGAAGCCATGGGCGGCCACCGGGCCGGAGTAGACGTAGCCCGCGTGGGGCACGATGAGGCCAGTGGGTTTCCCATGTACCGGCTCGACCGCTGCCAGCATCTCGTCCACCATCCGCGTCAGTTCGTCGGGCTCACCGGGGTACCAGGAGCCGGCGACGACGGCGGGGCGGATGCGGCCGGGGGGCACGGTGAGAGAAGGGGACACGGTGGGAAGAGGAAGCGGTGTCGCCGTGGCCTCCGTCGTTGGCGTGGCCGCCGGCACGGCGCAAGCGGAGAGCAGCAAGGAGGACAGTGCTAACACGAGAAATGGTTTCGGGTTTCGGGTTGCAGATTTCATGCACTTCTGCCTTTCAGTCATCATTGTCCCGCTGTTCGAGGTTGCTCATCCGCTCGACCTCCAACTCCATCCCCAACCGTGCGAGGAGATCCCGTGCCTCCCGCCACATTGCCCCCCCCCCGCGCTACGTCCCCCTGGTCCATCTCGTACCTGGCCCACGCTCGCAACGTACGTGCTCGTTCTCCCTCGGCACCCATTTCGGTGAAGACCTGCGTGCTTTCGGCAAAGCAGGCCATCGCATCGCACGTCTTATCGCCGATGGTGATGGGTTTCGCTGCTTGTGCCGCCACCACTCCCATGGTGCGCCACGCTCTGCCAATGAGGGGCGGTGCTTCTACTTCCTGCGCCAATGCCAGCGCCCGTCGCGTCGCCGCTAGTGCATCCTCCACCTTGCCTTGCCCCAAGCACGCCTCTGCCAAGAAGCGGTACGTGTCTGACAGCCATCCTCCCTGACCGGCAATCTCAGCCCACCGGATGATCTGCCGCAGGTTGTACTCGGCAGCCTGATACTTCCCCAGTCCGACCTGCGCCCCACCCAGGTTGCTGAGAAATGCCATCTCTCCATTACGATTCCCGGTCTCGTAGGCGATCTTTAGCGCCTCCTGGTAGAGAGCAGCGGCGGCACGGTAGTCCCCCCGCAATCGGGCGTGTTCGCCCAGGTGGTTCAACATCGTCCCTATCCTTTCCCTGTCGCCCAACTTCTGATATAGCGACACCGCCTCCGCGTTAGCGCGAGCGGCATCCCCGCGGTGTCCCAGCATACTATGCACTCCGCCCAGCAAGTTCAGGCTGTCCGCCATCTCGCGCTGGATACCCAGTTCGATGCTGAGCCATAACGCATGCTCGCCCAGCGCCAACGCCGCTTCTGTGTCTCCCAACCTGTAGAAACCCCACCCTTTCCTGAACAATGCCCTCGCCAGTTCTACTTTCGCGGTGTCGCCTGCGCCTCGTGCTATCTCCTCCGCCCGTCCCGCGCTTTCCAGTGCGGCGGGGTAGTTACCTTGAGCGTCCTGCGTTCGGGATAGTCCGTTCCATCCGCGTGCCTGCGCCACTGTGTCCCAGTCTGCTTCTGCCGCCACCCTCATCGCTGCGTAGGCCTCTGCGGCATCTGCGTATCGGGCCTGCCACAGCAGCATCTCCCCCAGCCCTTCGTACAAAACCACCCGCTGGACCGCGTAGACTTCGGAAGTGGTGTCCGCCTGGGAGACTTCGAAAGGCTCATCCGGCAGCAAGTCCAGCGCCTGCTGATAGTAGTCGATAGCCACGTCTGGCGCGTAGGTACTGCGGGCCTGTTTCCCGGCCTGTCCATACCACCCCGCGGCCTGTGCCATCTCCCCCGCCAGTTTGTAGTGTCCCCCTATCAATCCGGCGTACTCCCCCACCCGCTCGCCGCTTCGCTCGACCAGCCACGCTGCCACCTGCGCGTGATATATCCGCCGCAGTCGTCTCAGCACGCTCTCGTAGGTAGCATCGTGCAAGATAGCATGCTTGAACGCGTACTCTTTTTCTCCTGCAAATGCCGACTCATCCCGCCGAAAAACCAACTCCTTCTTGCACAACGCCTGCAACACGGCGCGGACCTCCCCCCGGTTCATTTGCTCATCCATAGACTCGCAGATTCGCTTCACCGCGCCGTCCCAGAATACTCGCCCCACTACGGAGGCACGCTGCAACATCTCTCGTTCTGTCAGCGGTAGCCGATCCAACCGCACCTGGAGCACCCCGACCAGCGTTGGCGGTATGCGTATCTCAGTCAACCGCTCCGGTCTTACCTGCCATTCTTCCATACCTGTCACGACGACATCGTCTTCAATCAGGGCCCTAATGAGTTCCTCGATGTAGAACGGATTCCCTCCTACCCGGTCCACGATCATATCCTGCAAGTCGGGTGGTATCTGATCCACCTTGCGCAGGATCTCCATGACTAACTGATGGCTGTTTTCCTCCGAAAGCGGGCGCAACTCCAGGCTCGTGTGTGCTGCCTGTCTCTGGCCCCACGATGATCGCCGCTCAAAGAGGGATGGACGAGCCAGGCAAACGATCAGCAGGAGCGCGTGGCGGCACTCTCGGGCCAGGTGATCAATCAGTTCCAGCGAACCCTCGTCGGCCCAGTGTATGTCTTCCAGATAGATCAGCGTCAGGCTGCGCTGCGCCACTGCTGCGAAGAACTGGACGATGTAATGGAAGGCACGGTCGCGAATCTGCCGCGCGTCGCCGAGAATTCCCCGCAGGTGAGGACTGGCGGAGAAGTCGAAGCCGATGAGATGACCAATAAAGTGAGATTTCTCCACCCCGTCCGCTCCCATGATCTCTGTGATGCCGTGTTCCAATTTTTCCCGTGCCACGGCGGCCGGGTCGCTGTCCCGGATCTCAAAACGGAACGAAAAGAGGTCGCGGATGAGAAAGTAGGGCAGGTTGCTCATCTGCTCGCCAGCCCGTCCCTTGAAGTGCAACACCGTCTCCGGCAGTAGTGTGATCCAGTTGTCGAACTCGTACAACAATCTAGATTTGCCCACCCCCGCCTCACCAGAGATGGTGGCGACCTGTGTTTCTCCTTTCGCCATCACATCGTGCAGAGCCTCCTGCAACTGCGCCAGTTCTGTCTCCCGCCCTACCATCCGTGTCTCAATACCCCCCACTCCCCGTCTGGCAACACGGAAAACGCGCGGCTTGGCTCGCAGTATCACGTAGATCGGAATCGGTTCCGCCTTACCCTTGACTGTGATCGGCTCCATCGGGAGGACGCTGAACATGCCGTGCACGTGGCGGTATGTGTCGTGCGAGACGAGGACGCCCCCCACAGGCGCTGCCTGCTGCAGTCGGCTCGTCAGGTTGACCGTGTCCCCTATCGCCGTGTATTCGGCGGCCGCACCCACCGCACCCAGCATCACAGGGCCAGTGTGAATCCCTATCCGGATAGAGAGTGGAGAACGGAGAGTAGAGGTTGGAGATCTTGATCCACTAATCTCCAATCCCCAATCTCCAATCTCTTTTTGCATCACTAACGCCGCCCTGATTGCTCGCTCCGGGTCGTCTTCGTGCGCGGTCGGCGCGCCGAAGAGAGCCATCACCGCATCGCCCATATGTTTGTCAATTGCGCCGTCGTGGGCGGCGATCACTGCGTCCAGGCGTGCCCAGAGGGCGTTCATTGTATCTCGCACCTCTTCGGGATCCATCGCCTCCGCCATCGCTGTGAAGCCGGAAATGTCGGCAAAGAGGACAGTGACCTGCTTGCGCTGCTCAACGGCGACTTGCACTTCGAGCACGGTCAGTCTCTCGCGTGCGACGGCCACCATCGTGTCCACTACCTCGTTGCCCAGGATGGCACGCTGCATCTCGAGCGCCGCGATCGCCCGCTTCAGTTCCTCGCGTCTTGTCATACCCTTCTCCCGATCCAGTTCACTGATCCGGCGGTTCCGGCGGCACTTGCACCGGCTGCCCTTCTGGCTCGCCAGGCCACCAGACGCCGGAGATGGGCTCACCACAGAACTCGCACGTGCCATTCACGATGTGATACTCCACCACGCTGAATCCCTCGCGGCGGATGAGCACTTCGCCGCATGCGGGGCAGTAGGTGTGGTTGGCCGCGTGAGCCGGCACGTTGCCGATGTAGGCGAATTTGATCCCCTCCTCCTGTGCTATCTCCCAGGCTCGCTCCAGCGTTTCTACCGGCGTTGGCGGCAGGTTGGTCAGTTTGTATTGCGGGTGGAAGCGGCTGAAGTGGAGCGGCACGTCTGGGCTCAGGTCACGCGCCACCCAGCGGGTCAGCGCTCGCAGTTGGTCCAGGTTATCGTTGAGCGTCGGCACGACCAGGTTGACGATCTCCAGGTGGGTGCCGCTCTCGTAGACGGTCTGGATAGCGCGCAGCACCGGCCCAAGTTCCCCGCCGCATACCTCCCGGTAGAATTCCTCGTCGTATCCCTTGAGGTCAATCTTGATCGCGTCCACTGCCTGGCACAATTCCCGCAGAGGCTCCGGGTTGATGAACCCGGCGGAGATGACGACGTTGCGCAATCCCGCCTTCCGCGCCAACTGCGCCGTCGCCAGCATATACTCGTAGAAGATGGTTGGCTCAGAGTAGGTGTAGGCGATCACCGGTGCCTCGTACTGCTGTGCGTAGCGGACCACGTCCTCCGGCGGGAGGTCAATGTTTTGGGTCTCCTCCGGCGGAACCTGGGAGATGGTCCAATTCTGGCAGTAGAGGCATGATAGGTTGCATCCGGCAGTGGCAATGGAGAAAGCGGTGGCGGTGGGCAGGTAATGGTAGAAGGGCTTCTTCTCAATGGGGTCAACGTGCACCGCGCAGGGGTTGCCGTAGACCATCGAGTATAGCCGGCCGCCCCGGTTCTCCCGCACACGGCAGCGGCCCCGCTCGCCGTCGGCGATGATACAGCGGTGGGGGCAGAGGTTGCACTGGACGAAGGCTCCGTGATGCTCGGGCAGGTGACAGTAGGAGACAGGCAATGGCTCTTCCAGCGTGCCGTGGCAGGCGGCGCAGTTGAGGGTGCCCTCGGCGGCCGTGGAGACGTAGTAGCGTGCCTCGGTTGACCAGGGGGCGGGTGGCTCAGCCGGCGCGATTCCCTCCGTCCCCTGGGGCGACCATTCCCACCAACGGTTGCCGCTCAAGGCGGCGGCTGCCCCCGCTCCACAAGCAGCCAGCGCCCCAGCGCCGAGCAGAAACCGCCGTCGTGTGATCCTTCTCATCCTTCACCCCACGCAACACGCAACACGCAACACGTTTCAGTACCCATGCATGCTCTCCAACCGCACCGTGCGCACCAGCCAGGGCACGCCGATAAAGGTGAACAGCACCAGTCCGAAACCGATCACGGCCAGCGCAGCCGAGCGCCGGCCGCGCCATCCGCGTAGTGCGCGCACGTGCAAGAGCAGCAGGTACCATAACCAGGTGATGAGCGCCCAGGTCTCCTTGGGGTCCCAACCCCAGTAACGGCCCCAGGCGTTCTGCGCCCAAATCGCGCCGGTGAGGATGCCCAGCGTCAGCCAGGGGAAACCCAGTGCCACGGCCTTCTCCACCATGCGCTCGATCTCTCCCTCAGAAACCGGGTTTTTCCCCAAACCCCAGTTTCTCAGCCCCAGTTGCATCACTCCCAGCCCGGCGGCCACGCCGAACGCCCCGTACCCTGCCATCGCGGTCAGCACGTGCACCTGCAGCCAGGCCGAGCGCAGCGCCGGGGGCAGTGGCATGAGGGCTTTCTCGACGGAGGGACGGGTGACGGCGTAGGTCGCCACCAGTAGCGCGACCGCCAGCACAAACGATCCTGCCCGCCGCTCGCGCCAACTGGCCTCCAGCAGCAGGTAGGTGGTGACGATGGCCCAGACGAAGCAGAGGGTGAACTCGTACCGGTTGGCCAGCGGCCAGTGGCCGGACGCCAGCCCGCGCTTCACCAGCCCGCCCGTCAGCATC
>JAUWNP010000213.1 GCA_030612585.1 Anaerolineae bacterium | reverse complement strand
ACTCCTACAGTTTGACAATTTGCACATCCGTGACATTTATGATAAAAATGGGTCGGTGGAGTTAAGCATGAACGAAACAATCCTGGTGGTAGACGACGAACCGAAAATCGTCAAGCAGGCGCGGGACTACCTGCAGAGGGGCGGGTACCGCGTCGTCACGGCGGGCGCCGGGACGACGGCGATGGCTGTGGCGCGCCACGAGCGGCCTGATCTGGTCGTGCTCGCCCTGAACCTGCCCGGGCTAGATGGCCTGGACGTCTGCCGGGCGCTGCGGCGCGAGTCGGATGTGCCAATCATTATGCTCACTGCCCGCGTCGAGGAGACCGACCGGCTGATCGGGCTGGAGTTGGGCGCGGATGACTACATCACCAAACCGTTCTCGCCCCGCGAACTGGTGGCCCGCGTGCGGGCAGTGCTGCGCCGCGTGCAGGGCGGTGTCCGCACGCCGGGGCTCATCCGCGCTGGCGACCTGGAGATTGACCTGCATGGCCATCGTCTCACTCGCGCCGGAGAGCCGATTCGCCTCACCCGCAGCGAGTTCAACCTGCTGGCTGTCCTGGCCCAACATCCAGGGCAGCCCTTCACCCGCGCGCAGGTGCTGGACCGGCTGCACGGTGTTGCCTACGACGGCTACGACCGGAGTGTGGATGCCCATATCAAGAACCTGCGTCGCAAGTTGGAGGCCAACCCCGTCGAGCCGCGCTATGTGCTCACCGTCTACGGCGTCGGCTACAAGTTCACCGATGAGGTGTGAGCGAGAATGGAGAATAGAGAATAGAGAATGAAGAATGAAGAATCGAGTGATGGGCCACCGGTCCGTGAGCGGGGTTACGACCGGTCGGGAGCAAGGAAACAGCGCGTCCACCGGCCGCGTGGGCGGCGGCATCCACCGTGGACAGCATGGGGCCACGACCACAAGTTTCCCAGGTGGCCACGAGTACGGCATCGCAGGCGGCGGATTGAGCGGTTTCTCTTCTTACGCTTCGCTGGGGTCTTTGGCTTCATAGCCCTGCTGGTGTTGGGTGGGATGGCGGCGCTGGCGTTTCTGCTCACGCGGCTGTTCGGAGGTGATGGGCAGACGGCGGTGTTGGTGTGGGTGGGGGGCTGTGGCCTGTCGCTGGCGCTGCCGCTGCTAGCGGTGGGGTTGGCGACGCGAGCCTTCCGGGGCATCGCCACGCCGTTGGCCGACGTCATGGCGGCCGCCGACGCCGTGGCCGAGGGTGACATGAGCGTCCGCGTGCAGGTGCCGGAACACGGCCCCAGCGAGTTCGGCCGGCTGGCCGAGTCTTTTAATCGCATGACCGAAGAACTGGAGCGCGCCGATCAGCGACGTCGCAATTTGACCGCCGATGTGGCCCACGAACTGCGCACGCCACTGCATATCATCCAGGGCAACCTGGAGGGCATCCTCGACGATGTGTACGCACCGTCCGCGGAGCACATCGGCGCTACGCTGGAAGAAACGCGCACCCTGGCGCGGCTGGTGGACGACTTGCGGACGCTTTCGCTGGCGGAGGCCGGCCAGTTACCGCTGAACCGGGAGCCGGTGGATGTGATCGAGTTGTTGGCCGATGTGTCCACCAGTTTCAGCGGCCAGGCCGAAGCGGCGGGAATAGATTTGCGCGTTGAAACCGAGGGGAATCTGTCTGCCTTGACCATCATCGGCGACGTGGGGCGACTGGATCAGGTGCTAAGCAATCTGATGGCCAACGCGCTGCGCCACACGCCGTCCGGCGGGATCATCACGCTCAGGGCAGAGGCTGCCCTGAGCGCGGTCGAAGGGCCTGTTCACGACGGTGTCCGCATCATCGTGCGTGACACCGGCGAGGGTATCCCGGCCGAGGCTTTGCCCTACATTTTTGACCGTTTCTGGCGCGGCGACCGGTCGCGCTCCCACGCCAGTGGAGCAGGGAGCGGGCTGGGGCTGGCCATCGCCCGGCAGTTGGTGCAGGCCCACGGCGGCTGGATTGGTGTCGAGAGTGGGGTGGGGCAGGGGACGGCGTTCACCATTGAGTTACCAGCGGGCGGTAAGTAGCGATTAGACATCCGAGGTTTGGCGTGGAGATTAGAGTGACGGCGACGACTCACGAACTCCCCTTCGACAGTCTCTCCCCTAGGGACTTCGAGCGACTGTGTCTGTGGCTGGTGGAGCGTGAGGGGTACCATCGTGCCGAGCATCTGGGGGCGGCGGGGAGCGAGCAGGGGCGGGACATCGTCGCCTACCGGCCCACCTCCGGCGGCGACCAACTGTGGTACTTCCAATGCAAGCGCGCTAGGCGTGCTGGGCCCAAGACGCTTGTGCGCGAGGTGGACAAGATCGTTGCGCTGGTCGAGGAGCGGCCGGAACTTGCGCCGACGGGTGTGGTCTTTGTGACCAGTTGCGACCTCTCGGCAGATGCGCGGCGGAAGACCCGCGCCCACTGCGGAGAACAGGGATGGCGGGTGGGGTTCTGGGCGCGTACCGAACTGGACCAGCGAGTGTGGCGCTATCCCGACCTGGTGCGGGAGTTCTTCGGGGCCGGGGTCCTGGAGGCGGTTCCCCCGGACCTGGACGGACTGCGCGCGGGCTACCTGAACTACCTGCGCCGCCGCTACGAGTACCTGGACCTGGGCGGTATCGCGCCACGGGTGCAGAATCGCACGGTGAAACTGCGTATAGAGGACATCTTCGTCCCCATCCAGGCCGAGCGGGAACTGGACGTCCGCGAGCGCCTTTCGAGGGTGGCGGACGTGGTGTTGCACAGCACGGTGCGGCAGCAAATCAGTGGGGTTCCAACCTTCTCTGTCCAAGGCCTGCCCCAGAGACTTGAGGAGGCTGGAATCGAACTCGATGAGTGGACATGGGAAAAGCTGGTGGATTGGATGGCCTCCCCAGGGGACCTCAACTCATTGCGCGAATTGCTCATCTCACCGGAGGCCCCCAGGATGGAAACTGCCACCGTTGCGGATATGCTCTCCCAGCCCCGCTCTTTCGTCCTCGGCCACCCAGGCATGGGCAAGACTACGCTGCTGAAGTACGCCGCCTATGCGCTGGCGGTCGGTGCTGACGAGCGGCTGGGCGAGGGGGCGCGGGGACGGTTGCCCATCCTGGTGCGGCTGGTCGAGTACGCCAAGGCCCGCCGCCAGGAGCCCACCCTCTCCCTCAAGCGGTACGTTCGGGAGTGCTGTGACCCCGACCGGCCGACCCTCTTCACCGCCGCGCTGAGGGATGGCGACTGCCTGGTGATGATGGACGGGCTGGACGAGGTGCAAGCGGAGGAGCGCACGGCGGTTGTGGGCGAGGTCAAGGCGCTGGTGGCCGAGTACCCGGACAACCACTTCATCGTCACCAGCCGTATCGTGGGCTACCAGCCCGGCCAACTGACTGGCGGGTTCACCCACTTCACCATCGGGCCGCTGCCGGAGGACTCCATCGGTGATTTCGTGGAGAAGTGGTACGCTGCCATCGAGCGGGAGCCTGGTGGGGTGGAGGCGATAGAGGCGCGAGAGCGGGCGGAGGAACTCTGCCGTGCCATTGAGGAGCGTCCTGGCATCCGCCGGCTAACGGAGAACCCACTGCTTCTGACCATCGTGGCACTGGTCAACTGGCGCGGCAGGAAGTTGCCTAACCGGCGGGTGGAACTCTACCGCCACGCCGCCGAGACGCTGATCGAGAGTTGGCCCTTTGTGCGGCGGGGCGTCAAGATGGATGCCGAGCACGTGATGCGTATCCTGGCCCCGGTGGCCTATCGCATCTTCGTCGACCGTTCCAGCGAGGACGTCAGCGAACGCACGTTATTGCTGCTACTTGCTGCCTCCATCGCCGAGGGCGAGGGAGTGTCCGGGCGGGAGGCAAAGGCGCGGGCACGGGAACTCCTGGATCAGGTGAGCGCCGAGAGTGGTTTCTTCCTCCACCGGGGGTACGGCGAGGGGGACGAGCGCATGTATGGCTTCCTGCACGCGACCTTCGCCGAGTACCTGGCGGCCCGGTACCTGGCGGAACGGTGGGAGGCAGAGGAAGACGACACGGCGCGGCGTAAGTTCCTGGCCCGCTATGCTCAGATCCCCCGCTGGCGCGAGGTGCTGCTCTTGATGGCGGGCATCATCGGTGAGGGCGGGCGGGTCACCTCCGCCACCCAGGTGCTGAGTGACTTCCTGCAACTGGGCAGCGACTACGAGGAGCACCTGCGCCGTGACCTGCTGCTGGCTGCCGAGTGCCTGGCAGATGACCTCCAGGTCCAGCCGCAGGCCTCTGCCTACGTGCTGCGGCTGGTGGCAGACCTGTTGGTGGAGACCCCCATCGAGCCCCTGCGGGAGCGTATTGCGGCGCTGGCTCAGCAGATGCAGGGAACTGCCTACGAGGGTCAGATCGTGGAGCATGTGCTGGCGCGGCTGGAGGACCCCGAGGCCAAGGTGCGCCGGGCTGCCGCCGGCGCGCTGGGGAAGATCAGGGACTCACGGGCGGTGGAGGGGCTGCTGGGGCGATTGGAAGACTCTGATGGCTGGGTACGCGGGACTGCTGCCAGGGCGCTGGGGGAGATCGGCGACCCACGGGCGGTGGAGAGGCTGTTGGCACTACTAGGGCACTTTGAAGCCTGGGTACACTGGCATGCGACTTTGGGGCTCAAGCGCATTGGGGCCCCGGGTGTAGTGACTGGACTACTGGTGCGGCTGGAGGACCCAGAGAGCGAGGTGCGTCTGGCTACTGCCAATGCGCTGGGAGAGATCGGCGATCCACAGGCGGTGGAGGGGTTGCTGACACGGCTGGAAGACTCTGATAGCGACGTGCGCCGGGCGGCCGCTGGGGCCTTGGGGAAAATCAGGGACCCGTGGGCGATGCAGGGGCTGCTAGCACGGCTGGAGGACCCCGAGGCCAAGGTGCGCGCAGCTGCCGCTCGGGCGCTGGGAGAAATCAAGGACCCACGCACAGTGGAGGGATTGCTGGCGCATCTGGAGGACTCCGACACCGACGTGCGTGGGAATGCCGTCTGGGCATTGGGCCGGATTGGGGACTCGCGGGCGGCGGAGGGTCTGCTGGCGGGGCTGGAAGATCCAGAAGCTGAGGTGCGCATAGCTGCCGCTGAGGCACTGGGGGATCTCAGCGACCCGCGAGCGGTGGAAGGGCTGCTGGCGAGGCTGGAAGATCCCGATGCCGACGTCCGCGCGGCTGCTGCCTGGGTGCTGGGGCGGATCAAGGCCCCGCGGCTGGTGGAGGAACTGCTGGCGCGGCTAGAGCACCCCAAGGCTCGCGTGCGCCAGGCTGCCATCTACGCGCTGGTCTGGATCAGAACCCCGCAGGCGGTAAAGGGGCTTCTGGCGCGGCTGAAGGACCGCGCGGCTGGTGTGCGCTGTGCTGCTGCCGAGGCGTTGGGGTGGATTGGGAACTCGCAGGCCATGCAGGAGTTGCTGGCATTGCTGGAAGACCTCAACGCCGAGGTGCGCGCAGAAGCCGCCGTGGCGCTAGGGAGGATCGGCGACCCGCGGGCGGTAGAGGAACTGTTGGCACAATCGGAGGATCCCGACGCTCGTATACGCCGAGCTGCCATCTGGGCACTGGGAGAGATTGGCGAGCCGCGGGCTGTTGAGGAGTTGGTGGTTTTGTTGAGTGAAACAGATCACGCTTTCTTAGGGGCTGTTGTGCGCCGAGAGTGCGACTGGGCGTATGAAACCATCCTAGAAATCCTGGCGAAGGTCGCGCCAGAGTCAGAGCCGGAACCCGCACGCCTGCCCCCGCCGGTCCCTGGGCCGTGGGATGAGGTAGGGGATCCTCCCGCAGGTTCCGAACCTGAGGGAGAGTGAGGGATGGGCCCCATGCCCATCGGGGTGACGTGCTCGCTGCCGGGGGCTTTGGACCACTGAAGCACTGAATGAACTGAGCCCCCTGAAGGAGGATCTTCATTCAGTGAATTTCAGTGCGTTCAGTGTTTCAGTGATCCAACCCGCTGTTTTACGGAGGACTACCCAGATGCAGAACGATTCCGCGAACAGATTCAGTAACCCGAAGCCTCCCGCAGGTTCCGAACCTGCGGGAGGCTTGGGAGGCTCCCACTTCACGCTCCTCGCCACCGACGCCCGCGCCCGCGCCGGAGTGCTCCAGACTCCCCATGGGGAGGTCTTCACGCCGGTTTTTATGCCCGTCGGCACGCAGGCCCCCGTCAAGGCGGTCTCTCCCCGCGACCTCAATGACCTGGGCGCGACGGTCGTCCTGGCCAATACTTATCATCTCTACCTGCGCCCCGGCGATGAGCGCATCGCCCGGTTGGGTGGCCTGCACGAGTTTATGGGCTGGGATGGCCCTATCCTCACCGACTCCGGCGGTTACCAGGTGTTCAGCCTGGCGCAGCGGCGCAAGATAAACGCCGGCGGAGTGACCTTCCGCTCCCACATTGATGGCTCCGAGCACCGTTTCACCCCGGAGAAGGTCATCTCCATCCAGGAGAACCTGGGGGCGGACTTCATCACCTGCCTGGACGAATGCGCCCCGCCCCTCGACTACGACTACAACGTGCAGGCGCTGGCCCGTACCCACGCCTGGGCCGAGCGCTGCAAGGCTGCCAAAACCCGGCCCGACCAGGCCCTCTTCGGCATCGCCCAGGGCGGTATCTTCCACGACCTGCGGGAGCAATCGGCCCGCTTCCTCACTGACCTCGGCTTCCCGGGTTACGCCATCGGGGGTTTGAGTGTGGGGGAGACCAAGGAACAGATGCACGGTGTCCTGGAACTGTTGGATGGTCTCCTACCAGCCGACCGTCCCCGCTACCTGATGGGCGTCGGCACGCCGGACGACCTGGTGGAGTGTGTGGCACGGGGGGTGGACATGTTTGACTGCGTCATGCCCACGCGGCTGGCCCGCAACGGCGGCGCGCTCACCCGCACCGGCCGGCTCAACCTGCGCAACGCGAGGTTCGCCGACGACCCCGGCCCCATTGAGCCCGGCTGTACCTGCTATACCTGTACCCACTTCAGCCGCGCTTACCTGCGCCACCTGACCCGGGCCAACGAGATCCTGGGTCACCATCTGCTCACCCTCCACAACCTCCATCTGATGCTCACTATCGCTCGCGAACTTCGAGAGGCGATCCTGGAAGGGAGGTTCCAGGTGTACCGGCGGAGAATGACCAATGAACAATGAACAATGAACAATGACCAATGACGAGAGGCGAATGGCGAATGGTACGCCGCGTCTTGTTGGCCGCGATTGTCGTTGTTATTCTGACTCTGCTGCCGCGCTCCGCTCGCCTGGTCCCCCGGCAGGTCTACGTTTTTCAAGATGGCTCCTTCGTCCTGCTTCCTGCTTCCTCTTCTCCCCCTCTCCTTGTCCCCGTGTCTCCTTCTCCCACCCTCGTTCCTCCCACCTGGCGCGTCACCGCTTCAGCATTGGCCGACGTCACCGACGATGGGAGCCCCGAAGGGGTGCTCCTGGTCTGGCGGCCCTGGCGCGACTGGCCCATCCAATGCTGGCTCCCGGTCTCCAGTCCCATCGCTGGCTTCCACGATGCGGCGGGCGACAGTTGTCATCTTATCTTGCGCGACCCCCCCGATGGACGCGAGAGCTGGGCCGGGGCTGCGTTGCCTGCGCCGCTCCTGGCGCTGGCGGTGGGGGA
>JAUWNP010000117.1 GCA_030612585.1 Anaerolineae bacterium | reverse complement strand
GAGAGTGGCCTTGAAGAGACTGCCGCCTCCCCGGGTCTGTCGCGCGCCGGCATCCCAGCCCGGGGCGATGATGGTGACCTCTTCCCCGGATTCGATCCGGTTGATGGAGTTGAGGTGCGAGTAGTCGTCGTGGCGGCGGGGGAAAAAGTAGAGCATATCGCGGATAGTACCGATGCCCAGTTTGGCCAGCCGCTGTGCTTGCTGGGAGCCCACTCCTTGCAGGGCGGTGACCGGGGAATCGAGGCCGGTGCGTGTATAGGCGGGCGCGGATGGGGTGGGGGGTGTTGCAGGAACGGGCCTGGCCCTGGTGGGTGCAGGCGGAGCAGGGGCTGTTTTCTCTCCCTCTCCCTCTCTCTCTTCCTTCTCCTCCCGTTGAGGAGAGCGAAGAGGAGGTGCGGCCTGGAGCATTTCTGACAGAGTGTCCATGGCTTCCTGGCGGGCAGCAGGGTCGGGGAGGCTGCTGTAGGCTTGCAACCGGTCGGCCACTGTCTGGACCCACTCAGCCGCCTCCGGTCCGAAGACAGATTCGGCCTCTTGCAACCAGGTGTCGGCATAACGGGCCAGCCCGCCGAAGACGGCCCGGTCCTGGTACTTCTCCGCCTCCAGATGGAGGATCTTGGTCAGTTTCTCGATCTGGGGGGGCACGTCGGATGTGCTGTCGGTGAGAATGCGCACCTGGCTCATGGGTGTGGCATCTCCTTGACCGGCCCCTCGTACACCACCAGGCCCATCCCGTCTGGCCCGACGTGGGAGGCTAGCAATGGGCCATAGAGTAGGATAGGATGCTCTTGGCCCGGCGTGATGAGTTCCAGGCGATCTCGCAGTATTTTCGTCTCCTCCGTGGGGTAAGGGGTGCTCTGCAAGACGGACATCTGCTCGATGTGGGAGAACTCGTTGGCGAACTCGGTCAGTTTGTCTATCGCCCGGTCACGATTGCGGACTTTTTCCATAGGGATAAGCTCACCTTCTTCGATTGCCAGGAAGGGCTTGATGCCCAACATAGTGCCCAGGATGGCCTGGGCTGGGCTGATGAGATGACTGTGTACCAGGTAGTCTAGCGTATCGGTGATAAGAACGACGTAGACGCGTCGGATCATTCCTCGCATCTGGCGCACGATTTCGCCCAGTGGAAGGGACGCGCGGGCCAGTTGTGCTGCTTCCTGCACAAGGATTCCCAAGCCCAGGGAGAGTGTCTCCGAATCCATAACCACGATGTCGCAGCGCCCCAGGAAGTCGCGGGCGGCAATCCGGGCTTCGCGATGAACGAGGCTGAGGCTGGCCGAGGAGTGGAGCGAGATGATCTGATTGGTATGGCGGGGCAGGCGTCTGTATAAGCGTTGGAACTGTTCGGCGGTCGGGCCAACAATCCTGGGGTGAACACGGTCGCGAGCCATACGGAGCAGCAGCCCCTCGTGGTCCAAATCCGCGCCGTCCTGGTACTCTTCGTGGCCAATGTGGACGGTCAGTGGTACGATGGTGACGCCGAGTTGTTCGGCGACGGCCGGTTCGATGGTGGCTGCACTATCGGTAACGATGTGGACTTTGGACACGGAACCTCCGAATTAGCAGTTAGCAGTTAGCAGTCAGCAGTTAGCGGTGACGGTCACTCTGCTGAAAGGATGTAGTGATAGTGGGGCTGTCCGCCGGCGATGACCTCAATCTCCTGGTCGGGCCAGCCTTCCTGCAAGAGGTCGGCCAGTGCGTTGGCGTCGCTCTCGCTGACGGTTTCGCCGTAGTACAGGGTGATGATCTCGCGGTCGGCTGAATTCATCTCCTTCAGTAATGCCCGCGCGACCTCCTCGATTTTCGTGCTGGTCACTTTGAGTTCCCCATTGTGCAGGCCGATGATCTGTCCGTCGGTGACCTGCACACCGTTGATTGTCGCTGAGCGGGTTGCAGTGGTGATCTCACCCGTCTCAATATCTGTCATCGCGCGTCTCATGGCGGCCACGTTGGTCTCGAAATCGTCCTGGTAGTTGATAGCCAGCAGCGCGGCGATACCCTGCGGGATGGTGCGGCAGGGGATGACGGCGATGGGTTTGCTGCTGAGTTCGCGGGCCTGCTCGGCAGCCAGTATGACGTTGCCGTTGTTGGGTAGCATAACCACCTGCCTGGCCGGTAGTTGCTCTGTTGCCTCCAGCAAGTCTTTGGTACTGGGATTCATCGTCTGGCCACCGTGCACGATGGCGCTCACGCCCAGGCTTTGGAAAACGCGGGCCAGGCCATCGCCTGGAGCGACGGCTACGACGCCGATGCTCTGAGAGGTCTGGGGCGCGGAGGATGCCGCCAACTCGCGCTCAACGATAAAATCCTGATACTGGGCCTGCATGTCTTCCACCACGACGTCGCGCAGCGAGCCCAGGCTGGCCCCGTAACTGACGGGGATGCCGGGGTCGTGCACGTGGACGTGTATTTTGATCGTCGTAGGGTCGCCCACGACGAGCGGACATTCGCCCATTTCTATGATTTTCTGGCGGACGGTGTTCACCTCGAGGCTCTGTCCAACGATGAGGAACTGCACGTCGTAGCCGTAGCCGATCTCGCCGGGCTCCAATCCCGTACTGACAAGGTCCACGGCCTCGGTCAGCCGCACGTCCTCGGCGACTGGTTCCCCGCGCATGTAGCGCAGCATTCCTTCCAGAATGACGAATAGTCCCTGGCCGCCGGCATCTACGACCCCGGCCTCTTTGAGCACTGGGAGCAGTGAAGGGGTAAGCGCGACGGCTTCGTGGGCGGCGAACACCATGTGCTCTAGCACGTAGGTTAGGTCTTCGCTCGTCTCCGCCGCGGCAGTGGCAGCGTCGCCGACCATTCGAGCGACGGTGAGGATCGTGCCTTCGACCGGTTTCACCACGCCTTTGTAGGCGGTCGCCGCCGCTTCCCGGCAAGCAGCGGCCAGGTCCTGGGCGCGGTAGACCTCTTTGCCGTCCAGTGTGCGCGCAAACCCACGCCAGATCTGGGAGAGGATGACGCCGGAGTTGCCCCGAGCGCCCATCAGTGCGCCGTGAGCCATCTGACGGGCTACCTGTCCCACGTTGCGCTCTGGTGTATTCTCGATCTCCGCCCAGGCGGATTGCATCGTCAGCACCATGTTGGTTCCTGTGTCACCGTCGGGGATCGGGTAGACGTTGAGTATGTTGATGGCGGCCTGGTGGTGTTGTAGCCAGCCCAACGAGGCTTTGATCAATCGTTTGAAGCCCTGGCCGTCTGTGGCCAGGCGCGGAGACTGCCGTGTGGCTTGTGATAATTTCTCGTCTGTCAATCCGCTGTTCCCCCTCTCGTCATGGTGTCTTCTCAAAAGGCTGGGGCGAAAGTAGGTCGGATTTGCTATCCGACCATGCGGCGGTTAGCTATCCGACCATGTGGCGGTTAGCTATCCGACCATGTGGCGGTTAGCAAAACCGCCCTACGCTGTCTGTGTCAGTCAGTATCGCTGATGCGCAGTCCCTCGACGTGGACGTTGACCTCGGCGATGGGCATGCCCAGCGCCCGCTCGACGCTAAACTTCACAACATTCATAACACTGCGGGCCACGGATGAGATACGGGTGCCGTACTCGATGATCACGTAAACGTCAATGGTGATCTGTCCATCCTCGATGCGCACCTCGACCCCGCGCTTGCTGTCGCGGGAGAGGACGTTGGCGATACCGGTGGCCAGGTTCTTGGCTGCGGTCCCTACGACGCCGTAGCAGGTCAGTATTGCCTCGTTCGCGATGCTGGCGATGGCCGCGGCTGAAACCTCAATGTGTCCCAGACTATGCTCTTGTTCTGGCATCACTTCCTCCAAATGTTGGCGGGTTGTGGGTTGCGCGAAAGCCTCTCTTGTGGTATGATATGCCCCGCTACGATTATTGCGAGGTGATACGAATGGCAAAGTGTGAAATGTGTGGCAAGGGTCCTCAATTTGGGCACAACGTCAGCCACTCCAAGCGGGCAACTAACCGCCAGTTCAAGCCCAATATCCAACGTAAGCGGGTGGAGATCAATGGCCAGATGCGCCGGATGTATCTTTGCACTCGTTGTCTGCGGACGCTGAATAAGTCTCGTTAGAACCCCTCCCCCAGCCCCTCCCCGATGCGGGGAGGGGAATTTGCTTTGTTGATCTCCCTCCAGCCCCTCCCCGATGCGGGGAGGGGAGTTTGCTTTGTTGACCTCCCTCCAGCCCCTCTGGATCCCTCTGGAGCGGGAGGATGCACCAGCCCTTACAATTGGGAGCTTATTTTTTGCCTGCTTTCACCCCGTGCGTCTTGCCCCTTGTGGGCCGTCTCGCGGATGGCCGCGAGCGCCGCTGCAACCCCCTCAGGCGCGCCGAAGATGGCTTCCCCGGCGACCAGCACTGTCGCCCCGGCGGCCACGACCCGCTCCGCCGTCTGTGGTCCGATGCCGCCGTCTACCTCCAACTCGGCCTCACTTCTGGCACTATCTAGCATCTCCCGCACCCGCGCGATTTTGTCCAGTGTGTGCTCGATGAAAGGCTGCCCGCCAAAGCCTGGGTTGACGGTCATCACCAGCACCAACTCTACATCGTTTAGTACCTCACTGATGGCAACCGCCGGTGTGGCTGGGTTGAGCGAGATACCGGGACGCACGCCTAAATCTCGAATCTGCTGCAGGACGCGATGCAGGTGTGGTGTAGCCTCGACGTGGACGGTGAGCCCATCGGCGCCGGCCTCAGCGAAGGCGGGCACGTAGCGGGCCGGGTCACTGATCATCAAGTGTACGTCGAGCGGCAGGTGCGTGACGCGGCGCAATGCCCGCACGACGGGCGGACCGATGGAGATGTTCGGCACGAAGTGACCGTCCATCACGTCCACGTGGATATAGTCCGCGCCGGCGGCCTCGATGCTTACGACCGCCTCGGCCAGGTGGGCGAAGTCGGCGGCGAGTATGGAGGGGGCGATTTTGATTGGTTGGATCATCAAGGGGATATGATACAACGAGTTGGAAGATTTGGCAACTGGAATTTTGGTTGGTTGGTTAGTTGGTTTGTTGGTTAGTTAGTTGGTTGGTTGGTTGGTTGGTTGGTTGCGCTGGCGCAGTTGGCCGCAGCCGGCCTGGATGTCTGCCCCTCGGCGCACGCGCAATGTGTAGGAGACGCGGCCCCGTTCGAGTTCCGTGGTGAAGGCGGTGATACGCTCGCGGGAGGATGGCCGGCCCGCGTAGCCCGGGGTGGGGTTGAGCGGGATGAGGTTGACGTGGGCCAGGAGTCCTGTCAGGCGGGCGATCAGCGCCCGCGCCTGCTCTGGTGTGTCGTTTATTCCCTCGAAGAGCGCCCACTCGAAAGTGATCCGCCGCCCGGTGCGCTCGACGTAATGGTAGCAGGCTTCGAAGAGTGCATCAAGCCCGTAGCGACGGTTGACGGGAACGAGTTGGTCGCGCAACTTGTCGGTGGCTGCGTGCAGGGAGATGGCAAGGGTGATCTGTAAGCCCTCTCCTGCCAGGCGCTCGATGGACGGCACCAGACCCACGGTGGAGAGGGTGATGTGCCGCTGGCCCAGTTTGAAGCCGCGTGGGTGGATCAGGCGACGGATGGCAGCAAGTGAGGCGTCGTAGTTGGCCAGCGGTTCGCCCATTCCCATCAGTACGACATTGGTGAGGCGCTCGCCTTTGGCCTGCAGTTCCCGCGCAAAATGCAGTGCCTGGGCGACGATCTCGCCGCTGGTGAGGTTGCGGCGGTAGCCCATCTGGCCGGTGGCGCAGAAGGCGCAGCCGATGGCACAGCCCACCTGGGTGGAGATGCAGGCGGTGCGGCGGAGCCGGTAGCGCATTAGCACCGCCTCGACCGTCTCGCCGTCCTCCAGGCGGAGCAGGTCTTTGCGCGTCTCCCCGCCGGCCGACTGGATTGTATCCACCACCTGCGGCAGACCGATAGTCATCTCTGTTACCAGCCTTTCGCGTAGTGAGCGGGATAGATTGGTCATCTGGTCGAAGTCAGTGACCAAGTGGACGTAGAGCCATTCCCAGAGTTGGCGGGCGCGGTAGGCCGGCTGGCCCCAGTCTGTTAGGAGGGATTGGAGGGTGGGGAGGGTGTAGTTGGTTAGTTGGTTGGTTAGTTGGTTGGTTGGTTGGCTCATTGCTTCTATCCAGTTGAATTGTAGCACGTCGGTGGAATGATGGCAAGTCGGCTGATGCGCCCGGCTGTAGGTCGACGGTAGTGGGATGTTCGAAGCTTAACCCTGGTGCCGGGATGCGATTGTGCTTGATCTGGGGCGGGACGTGCTTATGATGAGGGTCGGTGGAATGGTGGCAAGTCTGTGATTATCTCTCCGGCAGCGCTCGCTCCCATATTACCGTCAATTCCGCGATGTCTGCGCATACCAGATCCGGCTTGACCGGTGAGGCAGCCAGGCCCGCCTGGGTGGAGATACCCGAGAGGAGGAGCACGGTGGTCAGGCCGGCCCGCACGCCGCCAGCGATGTCGGTATCGAGCCGGTCGCCGATGACGGCGGTGGTCTCGGGGCGGGCCCCCATCCGGTGCAGCGCCTCCTCGTACATCCACGGCTCCGGCTTGCCGACGACGACCGGCGCGACGGAGGTGGTGGTCTCCAGCGCCGCTAACTGCGCGCCGCTGCCTGGCACCGGCCCCCTCTCAGTGGGAAAGTTGCTGTCCGGGTTGGTGCCGATGAATCCAGCCCCAGCGTGGATGAGCAGCGCCGCCGTCGCCAACTTTTCCCACGTCAGTTGCCGGTCCCAGCCAGAGACGACGTACGCGGCCTCTTCGTCGGTCAGCACGAAGCCGCGCTGCTCCAGCGCCCGCCGCACCCCCTCTTCGCCGATGGCGTAGACGTGGGTGCCCGGCGGTGTTATGGTTGCCAGGTAGGCGGCGGTGGCCTGGGCGGAGGTCAGCACGTGCTCAGGCGCGACTTCGACGCCGAAGCGGGCCAGTTTAGCCGCGTATTGCTCCGGCAGCCGGCTGGAGTTATTGGTGGCCAGGATGAAATCAATGCTGTGTTGCCGCAGGAAGGCGAAGAACTCCTGCAGGCCGGGCATTGGCTCGTCGCCGCGCCAGAGGACGCCGTCCATGTCTATGATGAGGTGGTGGATGGGGGGGAGATTGGAGATTGGGGATTGGGGATTGGAGATTGGAGATTGGGTACTGGATGCTCGTAGCCGCTCGTAGTCGTTGGGCGTGTCTATGTCGGCCAGCACGTCTGGGTCGGCCACTTCGACGGTGGCGACTTCGTCGGCGTGGCGGGCGATGACGGTGCGGCCTCCTTCGTCGCCGCTGACGGCGGCCAGTTCGGGGAAGAGGCGGCGGGCGAACAGGGCCGGCGTTCCGCGCTGACCGGCGTGGGTGGGGTGGACGATGGGCGCGCCAGTCTCCTCGAAGCGGGCCACCAGCGCCCGCAGCAGGTCGGGGGTGACGAGCGGCTGATCGCACTGCATAAATATGACCGCTTTGGTTGTGGGCGGGAGCGCGGCCAGTCCCACCTGCACCGAGGTACTCAGCCCCTGCTCCCAACGCCAGTTCATCACGGCCTGCACGGGCCGCGTGGATAGTGCCGCGCGGGCGGCCTCGGCCTGGCAGCCAAGCACGACGATCACCGGGGCAAGTTCAGCCTCCAGCGCAACATCGGCGACGTGGGCCAGGAGCGGCACGCCGTTCCAATCGAGGAGTTGTTTGGGTTGGCCGAAGCGGGTGGATGCACCCGCGGCCAGGATGACGGCGGTGATGTGTTTCACGACGATTGTACCTCCTATATAACAAACCCCGCCTGATCCCTACAGTCAACCTGGGTGCAAGCGGGGTTGTGCAGATGAGCGGAGCGTTAGCAGCAATCTTTGGGAGGAGGCCATCCCAGTCTCAACAGTCATCACGGCCTCCTGATCATATTCTCGGTGCATAGTGTAACACGGAACAAGGCCGCCGTCAAACGGTCACGCTTGCTCCTTGTGCTACCATAGGCTATAATGCGCCTGTTGACGAAGGGGGCCACAGTGAGACTTTCGATTGTGATGCCGGTCTATAACGAGGTTGGGACCATCGCCGAGATCTTGCGGCGCGTGCGAGCGGTGCGGTTGACGGTGCCGGTGGGCTATGGGTCGGACGATGGTGCCGTTGTCGAGTTTGAGCGGGAGGTCGTGATCGTGGACGATGGCTCGACGGATGGCACGCGGGATGTTCTGTGCACGCTGGAGGATGAGCCGGACGTGGTGGTCGTGTTCCACGAGCGCAACCAGGGCAAGGGTGCGGCAGTGCGCACCGGGCTACAGCACGCCAGCGGCGACGTGATGATGGTCCAAGACGCCGATCTGGAGTATGATCCGCGGGACTATCTGGCACTCTTGCAGCCCATCGTCGAGGGTCGTTCCCAGGTGGTCTACGGCTCGCGCTTTCGCGGTGGGCCGACCAAGGCGATGTTCTTCTGGCACATGATCGGCAACCGCTTCCTCACGTTGGTGACCAATGTGCTCTACAATACTATCCTCAGCGACATGGAGACCGGCTATAAGGTCTTCACGCGGGAGGTCGCCGGGCAACTCGACCTTAGAGCGCCCCGCTGGGGCTTCGACCCTGAGATCACGGCGCAGATTCTCAAGCGGGGTTACCGCATCTACGAAGTGCCTATCTCCTACACCGGGCGGGAGTTTGAGGAGGGAAAGAAGATCAGTTGGCGTGATGGCGTGACTGTGCTGTGGACGTTGCTCAAGTGTCGCTTGACGCGGTGAGGCCTCGCCGTTGGGGGCGGGAGCGCTGGGCATTGGTACCGCTCCTGCTGCTGGCGTGGGCGCTGCGGTTGCCCCCGCTCCTGGGCAACCGCTTCCACGCCGACGAGGCGCTGTATGGTTACTGGGGGCTCTTGATCGGGCGGGGGCTGGATCCGTGGCTGGCGACGGTGCCGGTCTACAAGCCACCAGTGCTACCATACCTGGTGGCCGGGGTACAGGCGCTCTTCAGCAATCCTGGGGGCAGTTCCGGGGGCAATTGCGAGTTCGCCGTGCGACTGCCAGGGCTGGCGGCGGGTCTGCTGATGGTCCCGCTGGTCGCCGCGTTGGCACACGCACTCTATGACGGACGGTGGACAGCAGCGGCAGCGGCTGTGGGCATGGCTCTCTCGCCTTTCGCCATCCTCTTTTCCGCCACCGCTTTCACCGACCCGCCGATGGTGGCGCTGGGGCTGGCGGCATGCGTGGCGGCGGCCCGTGGCCGGCCGGGGTGGGCGGGTCTGCTGGCGGGGTTGGCCTTTGCGACGAAGCAGACGGGGCTGGTATGGGTACCTTTGGCGCTGGGGGCGAGTTTTGTTCGAAGTCCGAGGTCCGAGGTTCGAGGTCCGAAGTCTGAAGTCCGAAGTCCGAGGTCCGAAGTCCGAGGTCTGAGGTCCAAAGTCCGAGGTCTGAAGTCTGATTGGTCATTGGTCATTAGTCATTGGTCATTGGTCATTGGTCATTTTTCATTTGTAGCCTTGTTGGTCCTTGCCTGGGATATGGTGCGGGTGGGCCAGGGCGCGGAGAGTTTCTGGCAGATGGGCGTAACCGGCTACGGGGGGCTGCGTCTTATCTGGCCACAGGAGTTGTGGGCACGGCTGTGTGGGTGGGTCGGGCTGGCGCGCTATCTTTTCGTCTCGCCCGCCGTAAGTGGCGTGCTGCTGGTCGGGTTGCCCCTGTTAATAAGTCCGAAGTCTGAAGTCCGAGGTCCGAGGTCTGAGGTCCGAGGTTTGAAGTCCGAAGTCCTAGGTCCGAGGTCAGAAGTCCGAGGTCGTAATCTTGGTCGGTGTCGGTATGCGAGAGGGTCGCTTGCGGACTTGCTCCTGGTGTTCTTTTCTCTCGTCTACTTCCTCTTCCACTGGCTGTGGGCTTTTCCGGTCTGGGACCGCTATCTGTTGCCGCTGGTGCCTGCGCTGGCTGTGCTCCTGGGCCGTGTGCTCGCTCGTTTCGCCCACCGCCTGCAATCTGCCATTGGTCATTGGTCATTGGTCATTGGTCATTGGTCATCGGTCATTGTTCATTGGTCATCGGTCATTGTTCATTGTTCATTTGTCATTCTCCTGGTTGTGCCCGCGTTCAACGCTGCCCATAGCCGCTATCCCGTCGGTGGTGACCACGGTGCTTACGACGGCATAAACGAAGTCGCTGCGTTTCTGCACGGCCTGCCGGAGGGCGCTGTGGTCTATCAGCACTGGCTGGGCTGGCACTATGAGTATTATTTGTTCGATGCGCCCGTGTATCTGGCCTACTGGCCGACCCCGGCCTGGCTGGCGCGGGATGTGCAGGCTTTTGGCGCGGAGGAGCCGCGCTACATCACGTTCCCATCCTGGGAGTCACCGGCGCGGGTGGAGTGGGCGTTGGCCGGCGTGGGTTACGAGTTGGAGCCTGCGTTGACCACGACCCGCCGTGACGGCACGCCTTCGTTTACTGTCTATCGCGTTGAGAACACAGATTCCAGGACATCAACGGATAAATGAAAGATCCTACCAATCTACCAACCTACCAGTTTCCCAATTTACCGATCCTCAACTTCCTCCGTGACTTCCTGACAGTGGTCTTGCTCTGGGTGCTGGTGGTCGCCTGCTACTGGAAGATCGCGCTGGCGGGGCGGGTGCTGGCCGGCGGCGACGTCTTCACCTACTTCTACCCCTACTGGGCGGAGGCGACGCGGGCGGTGCGGGCCGGGCGGTTGCCGCTCTGGAATCCCTATCTCTTTATGGGCGCGCCTTTCCTGGCCAACAGCCAGGTGGGGGTCTTCTACCCGCTCAACTGGCCGCTGTGGTTTACCCTGCCGGCTCATCAGTCTGTCCATCTGACCATCGTGCTGCATCTGTGCCTGGCGGCGCTCGGTGGGTATCTTTGGGGACGCGCCTCGTTGCGGCTGGGGCGGGTTGGCGCGTGGACGGTCGGGGCGGTCTTTGCGCTGGGGGGTTACCTGGGCGCGCAGGTGGAGCACGTCAACCAGTTGCAGGGACTGGCATGGCTGCCGCTGGCCCTGGCCTTGTATGATGAAGTCCTAGGTCCTAGGTCCGAAGTCCGAGGTCTGAGGTCGGGAGTTGCGTTTGTTGGTTTGGTGGTTGTTGTAGGATTGATGCTTCTGGCTGGACATACGCAGACAGCGTTTATCTCGCTCGTCGGGCTGGCGGCCTACGGGCTGGGACCGGTGCTGTGGCAACCCTGCGGATTCCTGGCCAGAAGCGGCCTTGCTCGCCTGGGGGCACCTTATGGGCAGGATCACCTGCAACCTCCGCAAGGGTGGTGGGGTCTCTTGGCGCGACGGGCGGCGCTCCTGGCTTGTGCGGCGGGGCTGGGAGTGGCGCTGGCGGCAGTGCAACTGGTCCCTACCTGGGAACTAACGCGCCTTTCGGTGCGCGCTGGGGGCCTGCCGTTCAACGAGAGGCTCTCGTTCTCCCTCTCACCACTTTACCTGGCTCGGGCCCTTCTGCCAGGCTTCGCCACGCCCGTACCTCCTGAACATATCGAGTACGTCTCCTACATTGGCATCGCTGGTCTGGCTCTAGCGACTACGGGACTCTTCGCTAATGCTCGCCGCCAGCACCGCAACCGGTCTACCAATCTACCAATCTACTTTCTCACTATCCTGGGCCTTTTCTTCTCCCTCGGCCTCTACAACCCTCTATATCTCCTCCTGGCCCGCTTTGTCCCTGGCTTCGCCCACTTTCGCGTGCCGGCCCGCTGGCTGGCGCTCTACGCGGTGGGTGTGGCGGCGCTGGCGGGCGCGGGAGCGGATTGCTTATGGCGTGGTCGCGTGCGTGTGAGGTGGCGGTGGATGGGGATGTTCGCGCTTCTGGTGGTCGGCCTGGGCATGTGGGGGGCACTTGGCGGGCGAACGGGCTGGGCGACGCTGATCGGCTGGGTGGTGGGAGCGGTCGCAGTGGTAGGGTTACTGTTTGTGGCACGTCGTGCACCGCGACTGGCGGCGGTAGGGTTGCTGGCGTTGTTGATCGTGGAGCTCTTCGCGGCGGGTTTCGCGCTTCCTCACGCCCGGGCCACCGCGCCCCAGGCGTTCACCAGCCTGCGCCCGGCTATCGCCCACCTGTTGGCTGCTCCCCTTCCCTCCAGGGGAGGGGTTGGGGCTCGTTTCCTCAGCATGTCCGATATCACCTTCGACCCCGGCGATCTGCCCGAGATCGAGGTCATCTACGGGCCGCAACTCTCGGCCGATGCGCTCTATGATTACGTGGTCGCCGCCAAACACAAAGAGGTGCTCAGTCCCAACCTGCCGCTGGCCTTCGGTCTCCCTGCCGTGGACGGATTCGGCGGTGGTGTGCTGCCACTGGCGCGCTACGTCACGCTCCAGCGGTTGTTCCTGCCTGAAGATGATGTCTCTATAGATGGCCGGCTGCGCGAGAGGCTGACTGCCATCCCCGACGGGCGCTGGTTGAGCCTGTTCAACGTCGGGCACGTGATCACCGACAAACTCCACGACGCTTGGTTGGATGATGTGTTCTACGACCTCCAGTTCGGGGCGCAACTGGCGCGCGGGGAGGTGGCTGTGGTCGCGCACGTGCAACGATTTGAGGCGACGGCGCTGGGGTTGGTCTCCTATCTGCGCGGAGGGGCGGCGCTGCCCGATGGCACGGTTGTCGGTCTCGTCGAAGTGGGCTTCGGTGAAGGACTCACACGCACCTTCGAATTGCGCGCCGGGCAGCACACCGCTGAGGGGCTGTATGGCCCAGACGTGGCCCACTCGCAGGCGACGGTCGGCGGCCACTTCTGGCCGCCTGCCCTGAGCCCCTCGGCGTTGCTCGGGGTAAACTCCGCCGAAGGGGGGCAGCCGGAGGGGAATGACTATGTGACGCGGCTGCAGTGGCAGCAGCCGGCCACACCGGCCACGGTCGTCGTGCGGGCGACGTTGCCGGAGGGGGAACTGGTCGTGCGCGGGGTGAGCCTGATAGACGAGCGCACCGGCGGCTTTCAGGCGCTGGTCCTCTCCGACCGGGGGCACTTTCGGCTGGCGCACTCTGGCGACGTCAAGATTTACGAGAACCTGGGTGTGCTGCCCCGAGCGTTCATTGTCCATAAGGCGGTTGCGGTCGCCGACGACGATGTGGCGTTGGCCCTGATGTCGGACGTAGCGTTTGACCCGGCGGCGGAGGCGGTGCTGGTGGGGTCTGGCCCCAAAGGGGCTTTGCTTTCTCAGCATGGGGGCTTTGTCCCAGGCCAGGGTTTTGCGCGTGTGACGCACTATGCGCCAGAGCGCGTCGCGATTGAGGTGGACGCCGAGGCACCGGGTTACCTCGTCTTGACCGATACCTGGTACCCCGGCTGGGAGGCGACGGTGGATGGTGAGCCGTCGCCGATTCATCGGGCCGATGTTCTATTCCGT
>JAUWNP010000319.1 GCA_030612585.1 Anaerolineae bacterium | reverse complement strand
TCGTGTTGTTTGTCAGACGTAAGTGGACTTGATCTGCGGGGGGAAAACAACAGCGGGTCGGGGCCGAGGCTATGTGCGATCTGAAGAACAGGCCGCGGCCAGGTCCGCGCCGATGGGGAGTTGGCGCACGCGGGCGACCATCGCCCCGGCCGTCGGGGCGGGGAGTGTGGGATCGCTCTGAAGCAGGAGGATTAGCCAGCGCGTGGCAGTCTCGTCGAAGCCGTGGGCCTCGGCCTCGGCTTTGACGGCATCCTCCAATTGTGGTGGTATGGTCGGTGTTGTGTCCATTTCGTCAAAGGGCCAGAAAAAGAGACCCTGAAGGAATGACCTTCAGGGCCTCCTGGCTGTGGGCCTCTAGGGAACCGGAACGTTTCTTTCCGGCTGGCCGTCTGGCGGCTCTGCGTTGGAACGTGCGTTTTGAATTCTGTAAGATGGGAAGGGGGAAGTCCCGCAAGTAGTCACACCCAACGAACCGCACGTCTTTCCACACGTGGCCCTCTGCCTCGAAGGTTGCACGGAAGATTGACCTCTGTGCAAAGTTGCACTATACTGATGCCGCGCCAGACAACATTGTAGCCGCGTTTCCATAGCACGCGGTGATGGACTGGAACAATCTGCGGTAACCGCTACCGTCGAAGCGGCGCCAGACACACCAGAGAGCCCCATGACCCTCGTATATCTTGCTATCGCCTGGCTTGCAGGCATCTCGCTCGCCAAAACGACCAACCTGCCCTGGCAGGTGCTGCCCGTGCTCGGTCTGGCGGCGTTGCTCGGCCTGGTGCTGTGGCGGGATGACCGCCGTGTCCAGATGGGCGCGTTGTGCGCGCTGGCACTGGCCCTGGGCGCGGGTCGCCTCATCCTTGCCGTCCCCCACTTTGACGAGACCACACTTGCGACCTACAACGACACCGGCTGGGTGAGACTCGAGGGTCTCGTGGTGGGAGAGCCGGACGAGCGGGAGCACTACACCAACCTGCGCGTGCAGGTCGAGCGGCTGACGTTACCCGACGACACCGAACTGGAGGTTGAGGGGCTGGCGCTGATCAGGGCCGGCCGTTACCCTCAGCGGCACTACGGCGACCGCGTGCTGGTCGAGGGACTGCTGGAGACGCCGCCCGTCTTCGAGGAGTTCTCCTACCGCGAGTACCTGGCTCGACAAAACATCCACTCCGTCATCCGCCGCGCCCAGATCACGTTGCTGGCCGAAAACCAGGCCAACCCCATCCTGTACCACCTTTTCACCTTCAAGCGCTATGCCCAATCCACCATCGCCAGCATCCTCCCGGAACCGCAGGCCTCCCTGCTGACCGGCATCCTGTTGGGCGTGGAGACGGGCATCCCGGCCGACCTGATGGACGACTTCTCCGCCACCGGCACGACCCACATCATCGTCATCTCAGGATTCAACATCACCATCATCGCCGGCATCTTCGCCGCGCTGGCGCAACGGTTGTTCGGCCAGCGCCGGGCAGCCTGGGTTGCCATCGCAGGCGTGGTGATCTACACGATATTCGTCGGGGCATCAGCGGCGGTGGTACGGGCAGCATTTATGGGGATCCTTTACCTGTTGGCCCTGCACCTGGGGCGTGGTACCTTGGCCCCTGTTTCCCTCGCCGCAGCAGCCATCGGGATGACGGCGCTGAACCCCTACACGTTGTGGGACGTGGGCTTCCAACTCAGTCTCGCCGCCACAGCGGGATTGGTGTTCTATACCGAACCGCTGGAGCATCTCTTCGAGCGGGCGATGGCGCGGTTCACCTCCGCCGAACGCGCGCAGAAGATCGTGGGTTTGGTCAACGATGCGTTCATTGTCACGTTCGCGGCGCAGATAACGACAACCATGATCATCCTGTACCACTTCGGGCGGCTCTCCCTCGTCACGTTGCTGACGAACTTCCTCATTCTCCCCGCACAACCGGGGGTAATGATCTGGGGGGGCATCGCTACGCTGCTGGGCCTGGTCGTCCAGCCGCTGGGGCAAGTGGTTGGGTGGGTGGCCTGGGTTTTCCTCACCTTCACTATCGAGGTAGTGCGACTGACGGCGCGGGTGCCCTTCGCCTCGGCGGAGGTAGAGATGGATGGTTGGATGGTGTGGGGATACTACGCGTTCCTGGGCGGCCTCACCTGGTACCTGGCGCAGCCCCGGGAGCGGCGCGACGAGTTGCGGCACGAGTTGAAGAAACCGGGTTTTTTCCTAAAAACCTGGTTTCTCTCCACCCAGGAGACAAAAGTGCTCGCCAGCGCAGCCGCCATCCTGCTGGTGCTGGCCTTCTTCGCCTGGCGCACGCTGCCCGACGGTCGTCTCCACGTCGTCTTCCTCGACGTGGGGCAGGGGGATGCCATCTTCATTCAGACCCCCTCCGGCCGGCAGGTGCTGGTGGACGGCGGCCCCAGCGAGACGGTGCTGCTGTCGCAGTTGGGCCGCCAGATGCCCTTCTGGGACCGCACGCTCGATTTGATGGTGCTCACGCACCCCGACTCCGACCACGTCACCGGGCTGGCGGGGGTGTTGGAGCGGTACCAGGTGGACACGGTGATCTTCCGCGAGGTGGAGCACGAGTCTGAGGTCTACGAGTACTGGCTGCAGTTGTTGGGGGCGGAGGGAGCGACAGTCTACCAGGGCGAGGCGGGACTGCACCTGACGCTCGACGAGGGGCTGGAGATGGTCGTGCTACATCCGGGGGTGGAACTGGTCGGCGGGAGAGAGGGGAACGCCAATAACAACTCGGTCATAACCCGGCTGACCTACGGGCATGTGTCGGTGCTGCTCCCTGGAGACATCGAGGCGGAAGTGGAGCAACGGCTGGTAGCGGAGGAGGCCCCTCTGGGGAGCACGGTGCTGAAAGCGGCGCACCACGGCAGTTGCAGCTCGACGACACAGGAGTTTCTGGAGGCGGTGGACCCGGAGGTGGTGGTCATCAGCGTGGGGGCAGACAACCACTTCGGGCATCCCTGCGCCGAGGTAGTGGA
>JAUWNP010000250.1 GCA_030612585.1 Anaerolineae bacterium | reverse complement strand
ATCCGCAACGGCACGGTGGTCACGCCAGAAGCCGTAGAGCGTGCCGACGTCCTGATCGAGGGGGAGACTATCGCCGCCGTCGGCCCCGCGCTGAGTGCCCCAGCAGGCGCTCGCGTCGTAGATGCCGATGGTCTGCTGGTTTTTCCCGGCCTGATTGACCCCCACGTCCACCTGCGAGAACCGGGCGGGGAACACAAAGAGGACTTCACCAGCGGCACATGCGCGGCGCTGGCGGGCGGCTTCACCACCGTGCTGGCGATGCCCAACACCCAGCCGCCCATCACCGGCCAGGAGACACTGGTTCGGACGCTCGCCCTGGCAGCATCCAAAGCCGTCTGCGACTTTGGCCTCTTCGCCGGCGCGACCGCAGATAATGCCACAGAGGTTGCCGGGCTGGGAGAAGCCGTGGGGCTGAAACTTTACATGGGCTCCAGCACGGGCAGCCTGCTCGTAGCTGACCTGGCGGGACAAGTGGCCCACTTTGAGCATTATCCCGGTCTCATCGCCGTCCACGCCGAGGACGAGGAGGCCGTCGCCCATTTCGCCGAACGGGGCACCGCGCGGGGCCAACGCCGCCCGCCCCTGTGCGCCGCCCTGGCCGTGGCTCGCGCCCTGGTGCTGGCCGACCACTTCCAGCACCGGCTGCACATCTGCCACGTCACCACTGGGGCGGAATTGGCCCTCATCCGCGACGCGAAGGCGCGTACCGTGCCGGTCACCTGCGAGGTCACCCCCCATCACCTGTTCCTCACCGGCGCAGACGAAGCCCGCCTGGGGCCGCTGGGCCGGATGAACCCGCCGCTGCGCTCACAAGAGGAGGTCGAGGCACTGTGGGCCAACCTCGACATCGTGGACAACCTCGCCACCGACCACGCGCCCCACACGCTGGAGGAGAAACGCAACCCCACCCCACCCGCCGGCGTGCCAGGCCTGGAGACCGCGCTGCCTCTGCTCCTAACGGCTGTCCACGACGGCAGGTTGTCACTACGCAAAGTGGCGCGCCTTACCAGCGCCGGCCCCGCCGCCGTCTATGGCCTGCCCCGCAAGGGCTGTATCGCCCCCGGCCACGACGCTGACCTGACACTGGTAGACCCCGATGTGGAGTGGATCATCGGCGAGCGGCCCCTGCTCACCCGGTGCGGCTGGTCTCCCTTCGAGGGAGACAAAGTAAAAGGCCGCGTGGAACGGGTGTTCCTGCGCGGCCAGGAGGTTTACGCTCACGGGGAGGTTCTGGCCCGTCCAGGATACGGCCGGGCTGTCGTCACCTCACGCCCCCTCTAGCCGCTTCCACCACTCCTGCGCCCACTTCAACATTTGCGTCACTTCAGCCTCTCGTCAACCATCTTCCGTCCCCCCACCACCAGCCTGCCCACCACCAGACCCAGCAGTGTGATCCCGCCAGCGGTGGCATACATCACGCGGTAATCCGTCGCGCCGGCCAGCACTCCCAGCCCCCAACTCCCAAAGCCGATCAGCAGATCGTAGGCCGCGTATTGGGCCGCTGCGGCACTCCCTCGCAGGGCCGCTCCGACGCTCCCCTGCACGCGGGCTTCTAGCCCAGCCCGCGCTGCCCCGAACCCCACCCCGAAGAGCCCAGCCAGTGCCAGCAGCGCCCACCGGTCAGCGACCGCGGCCAGCCCTCCCGCCACCAGGCCAACCAGCGCCAGCCCCGCCAGCGCCGTCTTCCTGGTTCCCCAACGGTCGGCGAAACGCCCGGCCGCTGGTTGGGACAGAGAGGCAGCAATCGCGAAGGCGGTGAAGGCCCAGCCTGTCCCGCCCAACCCCCGCATATCAGCCAACAGAGGCAAGAAGACCATGAACGCGCCAAAGGGCAAGCCCAGCAGCGCCATCCCCAGCGTGCCGACGCGCACTCCGCGGTGCCGCAGCGCCCGCCGCAGACCCGCCTGCTCTGAGCCCAGCCGAAGGGCCTGCCCGTGACCACTACCTCCCCGGCCCGGCAGCATCAGCGTTGCCAGCACCCCTATTCCACCAACCGCACCGAGAGCCAGAAACAAAACCTCGAAGCCAAACTCCCGCTCCGCCCACTCACCAAGCAGCGGCGCGACAGCCATTGACAGCATTGGAACGGCATTAGCCAACCCTAGTCCCTCCCCATAGCGACCGGGCGGAAGCAGATCAGCGATGAAGGCTGGATAGGCGGTGCTGAAGAGCGCCAGCCCCACTCCGTGGATCGCTCGCGCCCCAAGCAGCAACGGTACATTGGATGCAAACGCATAGAGCAGCGGCCCACCACTCAGCAAGACCGCGCCAAGCACCAGAACTGGCCTGCGGCCCCAGCGGTCGGCCAGGACCCCGGCCAGAGGACGGGTAAGCAATGCCGCTAGCGCAAGAGCCCAACTGGCCAGGCCGTTGTCAGCAGGGGAACCGCCGATGTGGACGATGTACAGAGGGAGCACGGGGAAGAGCGCCTGCAAACCGAAGAAGAGCAACAGGGTAGCCGCCATGGCGACGAAGAAGGCCCAGGGATAGATGGCCTTCCGCTTTGGGGCGAAATCATCCACCTCTTAATCCTCGCCCAACCTCAACACCGCCAGAAAGGCCTCCTGGGGAATCACCACCTGTCCAAACTGCTTCAGCCGCTTTTTGCCCGCCTTCTGCCTCTCCAACAACTTACGCTTGCGCGTGACATCGCCACCGTAACACTTGGCCAATACGTCCTTGCGCAACGCGCTCACCGTCGCCCGGGCGACGATGCGCCCTCCCACGGCCGCCTGAATGGGCACCTTGAATAGTTGCCTGGGGATAACCTCTTTCATCTTGCGCACCAGCGCCGAGCCTTTCTCGTGGGCCCGATCACGGTGCACGATCAGCGCCAGTGCGTCCAACGGCTGCTTGTTGATCAGGATGTCCAGGCGCACCAGGTTGCCCGTCCGGTAGCCGTCGAGGATGTAATCCAACGAGGCGTAGCCCCGCGTGGCCGACTTAAGCCGGTCATGCAGGTCCACGATCATCTCCGAAAGCGGCATCTCATAGATCAACACAACGCGCTGACTGTCCAGATATTCTGTAGTCTGGTAGACGCCGCGCCGCCGCGTGATCAACTCCATCACCGGACCGATGTATTCCGCTGGCGTGAAGACCTGGATACGCATCCACGGCTCACGAATCTCCTCGATGATGCCGGGGTCCGGCAAATCGGCGGGACTGGCGACCCGGATCACCTCACCGCTGAGGGTAACGACCTGATAGGCGACACTGGGGGCAGTGGCGATCAGGTCCAGCCCGTACTCCCGCTCCAGCCGTTCCTGCACAATCTCCATGTGGAACAGGCCCAGGAAGCCACAACGGAAACCGAACTGAAGTGCCTGAGAAGTCTCCGGCTCGAAGACCAACGCCGCGTCGTTGAGTTGCAGTTTCTCCAGCGCGTCCCGTAGGCTGGTGTAGTCCTCGCCTTCGACCGGGTAGAGGCCAGCGAAGACCATCGGTTTGACAGACCGGTAGCCGGGCAGGGACCCCGATGCGGGATTAGCCGCACCAGTGAGCGTGTCGCCCACGTGACACTCCCTCACTGTCTTGAATCCCGTGGCGACGTAACCCACCTCGCCTGTGCTCAATCGCCGTGTGGGGGTCATCCCCGGCGTGAAGACCCCCACCTCGACGGGCTCGGTCTTGGCACCGGTCGCCATCAGTAGCAGCGGCTCCTCCTGCACCAAGATGCCGTCCATCACACGCACGTAGGCGACCACGCCCTTGTAGGGGTCATAGTGTGAATCGAAGACCATCGCTCGCAGCGGTGCGCCGGGCTGCCCTCGTGGCGGCGGTAGTCGGGTCACGACCGCCTCCAGCACCTTCTCACCCCCCCACCCTTCCCTGGCCGAGACGCGCAACACACTGTCAGGCTCCACACCCAGCAGTTCGGCCAGTTCCAGTGTCACCTCGTCGGGCCGCGCCGATGCCAGGTCAATCTTGTTCACGACGGGGATGATCTCAAGGTCGGCCTCGAGCGCCAGGTAGAGATTGGCCAACGTCTGGGCCTCAATGCCCTGAGTAGCATCCACGACCAAGAGTGCCCCCTCGCAGGCCACCAGTGCCCGGCTGACCTCGTAGGAGAAATCCACGTGGCCAGGGGTGTCAATCAGGTTCAGTTCGTACTTCTCGCCGTCGGTGGCCGTGTAGCGCATACGCACCGCCGACGCTTTGATGGTGACTCCCCTCTCCCGCTCCAATTCCATCGAGTCGAGTACCTGCTCGGTCATCTGACGCGCGGGAATAGTGCCGGTCAGTTCCAACAGCCGGTCGGCCAGCGTGGACTTGCCGTGATCTATGTGGGCGATGATACAAAAATCGCGGATGTGGGCCTGATCCACAGATTCTCCTCCACCCCCCATTCTAGCCGGGCTGGGGCGAATTGTCAAGCATTCGGCATCGTAAAGACCGCTCCAGAAGAAGAAAGGCTCACGGGCAGCACGACGACGAAGCGGCTGCCCCGACCAGAAACGCTCTCGGCCCATACACGACCGCCGTGCAGTTCCACCAACTCCTTGACGATGGAGAGACCCAGCCCCATCCCACCGTGCCAACGAGTCATGTGATCCTCAACCTGATAGAAGCGGTCGAAGATTCGTCCTAATTCTTGCGGTGGGATTCCGACGCCAGTATCAACCACCGATACCTCCACCTCATCGCCCTGGCAGCACAGCGCCACCCGCACCCGCCCGCCGGCAGGGGTGAACTTGACTGCGTTGGAGATCAAGTTGTCCAGAATCACCTGTACCTTCTCTCTATCCGCCTGGATGAGCACCTTCTCATCCGGCAGGCTAGCCCTTAGCGCCAGCCTCTTTGCCTCTACGATGGTACTATAGGCCTCGCACGCCTCTCGCACCTCAACTCGCAGGTCAACGCAGGTAGGCACTATCTCCATGCGTCCGCTCTCCAGGTAGCGCAGGTTGAGCATGGTCTCGATGACATACTTGAGGCGGAGGGAGGCCCGCAACACGGCGTCCAGTTGCGGCCCGGCCGCCTCTCCCAGTTGCTCTTGGAGCATGGTAGCATAGCCCAGAATCACGCCTAGCGGGGTGCGCAGTTCGTGAGAGGCAATGGCGATGAAGTCCGACTTCAACTGGTCCAGTTCCTTTAACTGATCATAGGCTCCCCGCAGCGCTCCCACCAACCGCGCATTGTCAATGGCCACCGCCGCTTGGGCCGCTAGCGCGGTCAGCATCTCCACATCCTCCTGGTCAAACGTATCTTCCCCTTGCTTGTTGACCGCTTCCAGAACTCCAATACACCGCTCCTTGATCCGGAGAGGGACTGCGAGCAGGGAATTCGTCTCAAAGCCGGTCTGCTTCCCCACCACCTCGTAGTGACGGGGATCGGTATGAGTGTCGGAGATGATGGCTGGCTTTCCAGAAACGAGAACCGCACCGGCGATGCTGTCCTCGACGGGGACTGGAATGTCGCACATTTGGCCGGACAGATCGCCGTCCATAGCGCGGAAGCGCAATTCGCCAGTATGGGGGTCCAGTAACAGGATGGAGGCGGATTGGCTACCGCTCAGTTCGGCCGCCATCTTCACAATCTTGTGTAACAAGGGCCCCAGAGCCACCGTAGAGGTCAATTCGCGGCTGATCTCTACGATCCTCTCCAGCCGCCGCAAGCGAGTTTCAGTATTGATCATTCTTCAGCCCCCATCTCTGTCATACAAGCCGCAATCGCGGTCTCCGCCTCCAACCCTCCTGCTCCAAACCCCCACCACGCCAGAAACTCGACGTTGCCCGCCGGCCCGCGCAGAGGAGAGGGCATCAACCCACACAGACCCAGGTCCAACCCGGCTGCGATACCTAGCACCCGTTCCAGCACGCGCCGGTGCACCTCCGGGTCGCGCACCACCCCACCCTTCCCGACCTCTCGCCGCCCCGCCTCGAACTGCGGCTTGATCAGCGCCACTACCCCCCCCATTCCCCCCCCGGGAGGGGGGGGCGGGGGGGGGG
>JAUWNP010000235.1 GCA_030612585.1 Anaerolineae bacterium | reverse complement strand
GGGGGAGCGGGGGAGCAGGGGAGCGGGGGAGCGGGGGAGACAGGGGGACAGGGGGACGAGGGGCTAGGGGCTAGGAGCAAAAGGTGTTCTGCGGTCTCTGTTCTCCATTCTCTATTCTCTATTCTCCATTCTCCATTCTCCACTCTCCATTCTCTACTCTCTATTCTCCATTCTCCATTCTCCATTCTCTGCTCTCCATTCTCCATTCTTCTCACCGCCGGCGTATTCTATTTCTCGTCCTGGCTCCCGCCCACGCTGGTCAGTGGTCTGGTGGCTACTGCGCTCACGCTCGTCAGTGGTCTGGCGCTGGCCGCGCTTATTGTTCTGCGGCTTGACCTGGGCCTGGCGCTCGTCGCAGCGATGGCCCCCTTCTATCTGTATCCCCGCCCTCTGTTCGGCAAAGCGTTCTCGATGGTGGAGATAACAACGCTGCTGTGCCTGCTGTCGTGGGGCCTCCGCCAACTAAGCACCCAACTAACCAACCAACCAACTAACCAACCAACCACCCAACCAACCAACCACCCAACCAACCAACTAACCAACCAACCACTCTCCAGCCTCGACCTCGCTGCCCTGTTCTTCGTGCTGGTGAGCGTTGCTTCTTTCTTCGTCGCCGAATACCGCCACGTCGCACTGCGCGAGTTGCGTCTCATCGTCCTGGAGCCGGCGCTCTTCTACCTGATGCTGCGCACAAGCCGGCTCGACGGCAAGGCTTTATGGCGCGTGGTGGATTTTTTCGTGCTGGGAGCGGTCGCTGTGGCGCTCATCGGCCTGGTGCAGTACGGCCTCGGCGTGAATATCATCACCGCCGAGGAGGGCTTCCGCCGCCTGCGCTCCGTCTACGGCTCGCCCAACAGCGTCGGCCTCTACCTGGGACGGGTACTGCCGGTACTGGTGGCCGTTACCCTGTTCGGCGGTTCGCGTGGTCGCCGCGTCGCTTATGGCCTGGCCGTCGTCCCGCTGGGGTTGGCGGTGCTGATCAGTTTCTCCAAAGGCGCGCTTGTCCTGGGTGTCCCCCTCTCGCTGCTGGCGTTGGGTCTGCTGGCGGGCGGGCGGTGGCTCTGGGCCTCGCTGGGGGCGGTGGTCGCGGCTGCCGTAGCCGCCATCCCGCTCCTGCGCACCCCGCGCTTTGCCTCCCTTCTGGACACGCAAAGCGGCACCACTTTCTTCCGCCTGCAACTCTGGCGTGCGTCCTGGGCAATGTTCCGCGAACATCCGTGGCTCGGCGTCGGTCCCGACAACTTCCTGTACCACTACCGGGGGTGTTACATCCTGCCCGCTGCCTGGCAGGAGCCGAACATCTCCCAGGCGCACAACATCCTGCTCGACTACGCGACGCGGATGGGTTTCGCGGGCCTGGCGGCGGGGGCCTGGCTTCAGATGGCCTTCTGGCGGCTGGCCCTGCCACTGCGCCGCCTGACTGACGCTGACCGTCGTGCCCTGGCGCTGGGCCTGATGGGCTCGATGGTAAACTTCCTGGCCCACGGTCTGGTGGATGCGTCTTATTTTCTCATTGATTTGGCATTTGTATTCTTCCTGACACTGGGCCTGGTGCAACACCTGGCAAGGAGTAACGATGAACTCAAAACCTAACCTCAACACAGTGATTCTGGTGCTGATATTGATCGTCACGGTCGCCGGCGGCGTAATGCTGGTCCGTTCGATCCAGCGACTGACACAACCGCTGGAGGAGGCTGAGCGGGCGCTGCAGGAGCAGTGGAAGGAGATCACTAACCCCACGCCCACCATCATCGCCGACCCGGTGACGATCATCCGCCAGGTGCGCAGCCTCAGCCGGCTGGAGACGGCCTCCTACACCGTCGAGAAGATCATCACCGCCGAATCGGGGCAGGGACACTTCGCCTTTCTCTTCGGCGACCGGCTGATTCTGGTTGCCCACGGCCAGGTCATCGCCGGCGTGGACCTGGGCAAGATGGAGGAGGGTGACATCATCGTTGCCGACGCGGGGACGGTGGTCGTGACGTTGCCCCCGGCCGAGGTCCTCGTCGTCACGCTGGACAATCAGAAGTCCTACGTCTTCGACCGGGACACAGGGCTGATCGGGCCGAATCCGGCGTTGGAGACGGAGGCACGGCAGGCGGCCGAGGAGGAGATACTGAGCGCGGCGCTGGAGGACGGCATCCTGGAGATGGCCCAGCGAAGCGCCGAGATCTACGTGCGGCACCTCATCCTGTCGCTGGGCTTCCGCGAAGTCATGTTTAGCCGTTAGCAGTCAGCAGTCAGCAGTGAGCAGTTAGCAGACAGCGATCAGCAATGTCCCCAGGAGGCAATATGCGCATCCAGATCAACTGCACCGTCCTGGAATTGGTGCAGGGTGACATCACGGAGATGGACAGCGACGCTATTGTCAACGCCGCCAACGAGCGGTTGGCCCATGGCGGTGGGGTGGCGGGCATCATCTCCCGCAAGGGCGGCCCGGCCATCCAGCGGGAGAGCGACGCGTGGGTGCGACAGCACGGCCTGGTGGTCACCGGCTCGGCGGCCATCACCTCCGGCGGCAACCTGAAGGCGCGCCACGTCATCCACGCCGTGGGGCCGATTTACGACGGCACGGAACGCTCGGCGGAACTGCTGGCCTCAGCGGTGCGCGCCGCGCTGCGGATGGCGGATGAGCATGGGCTGAAGTCCATCGCGCTGCCGGCCATCAGCACCGGCATCTTCGGCTACCCGATAGAGGAGGCCGCGCGGGTGATGCTGCGGGCGGCTATCGAGTACCTGCAGGGGGCTCGCCCTGAGCCCTTCGTCCCGCTCAGGGCGGGGCGCAGTCGAAAGGAGCCTGCCCTGAGCGAAGTCGAAGGGCCTGTCCTGAGCGAAGTCGAAGGGACGGGGTTGGCGCGGGTCGTATTCTGCCTTTACGGCCAGCCCGCGTTCGAGGTCTTCACCAGAGAACTGACGGCCCAGGCTGAATAAGCCCATCTTGACACGCATCTTGACACGCTCGTGTAGTATACTAGGCTGAAAGTTGTCACTACCTGAAGCAGTTCTCTGCGACAGGGAAAAGGATTCAGAGGTAAGGACATCATAGGTGGAGGCAGAATTATGAGCACGTTTCTGGATCCGCTTCAGCTTAGCAATGCGGATGACCTGTTACCTGGCGGTCATTACCGGAGCGAGTATCATGACTACGGTATGACGGACGACGACATTGCGTCCTGGGGTTTCGATCAACCTGACGCACCTTCGCCCGAGGCAGTAGCGTGGGCGGTAGTTGATCTGTTAGACGTTATGATCGCCGCTAGCTCCTCCCCGTTAGGGGGCAGGTAAAGCCGTCCGGTCACCCCTTCGATCTCGCTCAGCGTATGCTTTCTGGCGCACCAAAGGCCAGCCTGGCGATCACTGGCTGGTGATCCGACCCGCCGTAATCACCCACCACGGTGGAGAGCGCGACCAGGTCCGGCGAGTGAAACACGTAGTCAATGCGCCACGTCGGGAGGCCGAGCCGCGGGAAGCGAGTGAACGTGAAGCCCGTCCCCCATCCACACTCGCGATGCGTATCGTGCAGGTGGTGGGTCAGCAGCGCGTACAGGCTCTGCTGGTCGGTCAGGTTGAAGTCGCCGATGACGACCAGCGGGCTGTCCATCTGCTCCAGGCGCGATAACAGGTCGTGCACGTCGGCGTCGCGCCCCTGATTGGCAAACCCCGTGGGGACGCCCAGCGGTAAGCCGAAGGGATGGAAACCCAGCAGCGGCGGCGAGCGCGGATGGACACTGAGGACGTTCACCTGGTAGCCGTTTATATCCAAGACACACTGCTGCGCCCAACTCCCCTCACCCTGACCCAGCCGGAAAGCCTCGTATTGCAGGATCGGGTAGCGGCTGAGAAAGCCGCAGTCGGGTTCCAACTTGTAGTAGGGGTAACGGTCGGCGAACCGGCCTGCGATCGCCTGGGCCATAGGCGGTTCCAACTCGCGCAGGCCGAAGAAGTCCGGGTCGTGTGCTTCGATAACAGCCGCGACCTGATCCGCGTGTGGATTCACGTAAAGGACGTTGTAGGTCATCACAGTGAACGTTGGGCCAGCGGCGCGGACCGGCCAGCGGGGGAGATAGAGATGGCCGTAGGTGAGCAGAAAGAGAGCGGTGGGCACGGCGACGAGAATCAGCAGTAGACGGGAGCGGCGGAGCCAGCATGCCGGCAGCAACACAACCAGTGGGACAAATAGCCAGGGCAAGACGTAACCGAGGGCATCAACGAACCACAGGTCACCCCCACCCAACCAGCGCAAGGCAAAGTAGGTGAAAATCAGACCGGCATGGAGTGGCGTCAGCAGGTTGACGCCAGCAATAGCAAGCCGCTTGAGAAAACCCGGCGGGGGTGGAGTGTAACCCAGACCTCGGAGGTCTCGAGGTCTAGACTCAGCCGGCATTATCCCTCTTGCGTCTCTGTCGCCCCGCCACCCAGGCCAGAAACACCCCCAGGAGGTACAACAACAGCAACGGCAGCATCACCAGCATCATGTTGAAGGGGTCAGGCGTGGGCGTGATGGCCGCAGCCAGGACGGCGATGCCCACGATGGCGAACCTCCAGCCCTTGAGCAACATCTTGGCATCAACCAGCCCCAACCAGGCCAGGAAGTAGAGGATCAGCGGCGTCTCAAAACTGATGCCCACCCAGAAGATCAACGAGGTGATAAAGGGGATGTACTCGTCAACCATCCAGGTTGGCTGGATCACGTCGGAGAGGAACCCCAGCAGAAAGGGGATCGCCGCCGGCACCATCACGAAATAGGCGAAGGCCGCGCCCCCCACGAAAGAGATCGTCACGCCGGGGATGATCCAGTAGAGCGAGCGACGCTCCTTCGGCGTGAGCCCTGGCGTGACGAAGCACAACAACTGGTAGACGATGACCGGCGTTGCCAGAATCGCACCCGACACCAGCGATATCCTCATGAAGATACTGACGGTGGTCGTCGGACGTGGCGCGATGACCGGATAATCGCCCATCGGAGCCAGCAGGAAAAGCAGAATGGGCTTCGAGACGAAGAAGCAGATGGCACTACAGACGAGCAGCGCAGCGACTGATTTCACCAACCGCTCGCGCACCTCCGCCAGGTGCCCGAGAATAGACAGCAGTTTCTGGTGCTCCGGGGAAACCTCTGCTGTCATCGGCTTAGTGACCTGGTGAAGTTCTTCAGGACATCCATACCTGCCTACGCGTCTTCTTCTCCCGCTTCGCTGGCGGATTCGTCTTGTTCCTCCTGCACGGCCTTCTTGAACTCACTGATGGCTCCACCCAGGCCCTTACCTATGTCCGTCAGCCGGCTCGCGCCGAAGATCACCAGCACGATGACCAGGATGATCCCCCACTCCCACACACCAAAACTCGGCATCTCGCTTCTCCTTCTCTCTTTTCTTGAGTATAGATAGTATAACCAGATTGTGCCTGGTGTCAAATCCAGGGGAACCACACCGCCGTAAACGGGTGGTGTTGGGGCGTTGCACAGGTCATTCCAGCACCGGCTCTTCCAGGCCGGTGCGGCTGAACTCGCCTCCAAATTGAAATCCACCCCGGATCGTCGCCCGATTTGGGAATCGCCTTGAGGTATGATATAATCTGGTCGAGTGGTACTGTAAGAGACACGACCTCACACATAAGGAGTGGGTAATGCGCATCCTCATCACTGGCGGGGCCGGCTTCATCGGCTCCCACCTCTGCGACCGGTTACTGGCCGACGGTCACGAGGTCACCGCGATAGACAATCTGAGCACTGGTAACGTGGACAACATCGCACATCTGGCCGGCCACGATCACTTCCATTTCATCAAGCACGATGTGACCAACTACATCTTTGTCGAAGGTCACCTTGACGCGGTGCTCCACCTGGCCAGCCTGCCCAGTCCGGTGGACTATCTCAACCTGCCCATCCAGACGCTCAAGGTGGGTGCGCTGGGCACGCACAAGACGCTGGGCCTGGCGCTGGAGAAGGGAGCCCGTTTCCTGCTGGCCTCCACCTCCGAGGTCTACGGCGACCCACTGATGCACCCCCAGCACGAGGACTATTGGGGCAACGTCAACCCCGTCGGCCCGCGCGGCGTCTACGACGAGAGCAAACGTTTTGCCGAAGCGCTCACGATGGCCTACCATCGTTACCACGGCGTGGATACACGCATCGCTCGTATTTTCAACACCTACGGGGCGAGGATGCGCCTGGACGATGGGCGCGTAGTGCCCAACTTCGTCTGCCAGGCACTGCGCGGTGAACCCCTCACCATCTACGACGACGGCTCCCGTACTCGCTCTTTCTGCTACGTGTCCGATATGGTCGAAGGGATGGTGCGCCTGTTCTACTCCGACGAGACTATGCCGATTAACCTGGGTAACCCAGACGAGATGACTATCCTGGAGTTCGCCCACAAGGTGCTGGAGTTGACCGGTAGTAGTTCACCTATCACCTTCATCAAACCCACCGACGCGCGCACCGCCGACGACCCCAAGGTGCGCTGCCCCGACATCGGCAAGGCGCGGCGCGTGC
>JAUWNP010000033.1 GCA_030612585.1 Anaerolineae bacterium | reverse complement strand
TCGAAGTAACCGAACAAACCGTAATTGCCGCCCATCTCACGAGGCACCTCTACCTCAAAGTCCATCTGAATGACGACTCGTTCGCCAGGTAACAGAGCCACAGGTAGCGGTACACGCACGGCGCTATTCCACAATTCGTAGACCGGTTCTACATCCTGGCCATCTACCTTGACCGCCGACACAGTCGCTGCACCACCGGCCGTATTGGCGAATAAGCGGAAGTAGACCTCGTCGAGTGGCTCATCCTCCTGGTTGGTATAGCGGACTTCCTCGCGGCCTTGTAGAAGCGAGAAATCATCAGGAATCTGCAGGTCAATGTGATACACGCTCGCGCCCGATAATTGATCAAGCACTGCCTGTTCCGCGCCAATAAGCCCTTCACGGAAGATAGCGCGGTCATCCCAGGCCACATCAAACAGATGGGGCGCAATGTGCGTGGGAGTAAGACTCGGCACAGAAACGGCCGTGGGCCCTTCAGACGGTGTTGGCGCGGCGGTAGGTTCGGGAATGTTAGTAGGGAAAGGTGTCGCCGTGGGTGTTGGCGTGGTACAAGCAGCGAGCACTGCCAGGGTCAGCAGCGTGGCGAGGATGGTTCTCAGTGTCGTCTTCGCTTTCGGGGTCAAAGAGGTTTGATGGATCATGCTGTTCTCCTTCTATGTGTAACCTTCGCAAGGTATCACTACTCACCCTCCCGCAGGTTTTGACGGGTTTTCAACGCAAAAGCACATCCCAACGGCTATGCAAGCCTGCGAGTACAGCAAATCGTAACCTGCGGGAGGGTAGCCTGAGTAGCAACCGCAAGGTCTAAAAACATCTCACCTCAGATATTGCGCCGGGCCGCCTAACTAGGCGGACTGCCCTCCTATCAGGGCGGACAGTAGACAATCTCGCTCATTCCCAGGTCCCCCATCAGAGATTGGACTAGCGGGTCCATCCCTGGAGGATAGACAGCGATAACAGCGCCGTGGTTCGAGAGCCTGCTGAAGGTATCGTACGCGATGCGAAAACCGGGGCCTTTCCTTTGTAGGGGGTCATCGGAGATGAACTCACGGGAGGTATCGTCGTAGCCCCGGATGACGCGATAGTGGCCGATGTCGCTACCGATCTCCAACTGTTGATTGGCGATGACCGGGATACCATTGGCCAGCAGTTGGCGGGTCGGATCGCGGGACGGTGGGGACTCATACGCCCGTGCCATCAGTTCGTATTGAGGCATATAGTCCACGATGTCACACGGCGAAGGACCAGGCGAGACCTGCTCGTTGACCTTGTGCTGGGTGATCCAGTGGTCGTAGTAGCCGAGCAGGATAGCGATGCTGGCAGGGCCACAGTTATTGAGGGTCTGCCATTGGTAGTTCATGGGTTCCAGAAAGACAGCCTCTGGCAGGGGGGTAGGGGTGACCGTCGGTGTAGGAGTGAGCGTGGGGGTCGGTGTAGCCGTTGGCATCGGTGTGTGGGTCGGGGTGGAGGTGGAGGTGGGGGTGGTTGTCGGTTCCGGCGTCGCGGTGGCGGTAGGGGAGGGTGATACCGTGGGGCTCGGTGTGGCGCAGGCGGTTACCACTGCCAGGATCAGCAGCGTGGCGAGGATAGTCCTCAGCGGCCCTTCTGAGGTCAAAGAGACCCTTTCATAACTCTGTGAACTCGGCGAAGGTCGCGCAAATGGTGCTGTTGGTGAACACTGCCGTGCAGTCGCAGCCCACGTGCCCCCCCCCGCCCCTGGCCCTGCTCCCTTCACCCTTGTTGCCGCTGACGGTGCTGTTGATTAGCGCCAGCATCCCCTTCTCACACTTGATACCGCCGACGACGACGCACTCTTCCTGTACCCTCAGCCTGCCGCGCTGAACGGTTCGGCTGGCAGCCCCTCCCGTCCTCGCTCGGCCATAGTCAGGCCGAATAGGGTCAGGTAAGCAATGACGAGCAGGGTCACCAGGCTGGTGCCCAAACGACGCAGAACCACACGATATCTACGCAAATGTCCGTCCATGAAGACTACCTTTTCAAGCGAATCCCAATCTGAAGGTCTCACTACTTATACACTTAACGGCCCCACTTGGTTCAATCGGCCGGATGCGGATAGGGAATTCGTTCGATTGCGCCAACACCTACTCGCCGTTTTCCTCATTGCAGCAGTAGGGGGAGCAGGTCAATAGTCATATTATGCAGTGCCGCAAAAGTCGCTCTGACGGTTGACCGTCATTCTGAGCGTAGCGAAGAATCTCCTTATTACGGTGGTGGAGACCCTTCGCTTCACTCAGGGTGACAGGGCGGGTCTTGCGCTACTGCCATATTATAGACTATCGCTACTTAATGGGAAAATCGCTAGACTGCGAAAGGGGATAGACAGATAAACGCTTACTCGACTCAACAGGGATTTCTTAACCTCCCACTCTGCTGGCACTGCCCGCGCCGACAATCATTGATGGCCGCCAGCAACCGTTCCGGCGGGTCCCCCTTGCTGACAAAGGCATCGGCCCCGGCGGTCAGGGCTGCTCGACGCGCCTCCGGCCGCCCGCTGAGGGCGATCACGTACAGATTAGGATAAATCCTGCGTAAGGCGGACAGTGAACCAACCGCCGCAAGGCCCGGCAACTCCCATCCAAGCAGCACCAGGTCAGGGCAAGTCGTCTCCATCTGGGCCAACAACCCCTCGGCATTGACGGCCTCACCCGCCACCTCAAATCCTGGCCGCCGCTCCAGCAACACACGCAGCGCGAATCGTACCCTCGGTTGGTCATCGGCGAGCAGAATGCGCATCATCATCACCTCACCATATGAGCCTTCAGTGTCTCCGTCCAGGCCCAGTACTGTTCTCATTATAAAGCAAAACCCCCCCAGATGCATCGGGCATCTGGGGGATTTTGTGATTGGACAGGTGTCCAATCTGTTTCTTGGTCAGTTGACCAATAGAGTTGTTAGTTGTCGGATGGGGATCTGTGGGATGCTCATTACACGACTCGCGCTGCCATCTGTGGACCGGTGCTTGCCCTATCGGCAAGGCATCACAGCCCTCCACCTTTCCCACGCATGCGCGGGTCGAGAGTGTCACGCAGGACATCGCCAACCAGGTTCCACGCCAACACAAACAGCACAATGGCCAGGCTGGGATAGACGATGATGTACCAATGCTCAGCCAGCGCTGGGATCCAGTTCCGCGCAAAATTGATTATCTGGCCCCAATCGGCGTACCCCCTCTGTGCACCCAGGCCCATAAAGCTCAGGAACGCAAAGCTCAATACGTAGGAACCGATGTTCATCGAGGCCATGACCAGCACCGGGAAGACCGCGTTGGGCAGCAGGTGACGGAACAGGATGCGCAGGTGCCCTGCGCCGATGGCGTGTGCCGCCGTTACGTACTCCAGTTCGCGGGCAGCCAGAATGTTGCCCCGAATCACCCGGGCATAGGCCATCCAACCAAAGAAGATAATGGCCGACATCCCGGTGATGATCTGCAGTTGGACGGGATCGACCGGGTCAGCGGGGTTGCGCCCAAAGGTAACAAAAGCCAAGATTTTGGCCAGAAATATCAGGGGGCCGGCCTGTCCCCGCCCATAGACCATCTGCAACACCGAACACAGTGTGATGGCAGCCAACAGGAAGGGAAAAGCCTGAAAGATCTCTGTAATTCGCATGAGCACCTCGTCGAGCCAACCCCCAAAGTAGGCAGAAACAGATCCGATGGTCAGGCCGATGATCGTCGTAAAGATGGTGATCACCACACCCACGCGAAATGCCGTGCGCGTGCCCCATACGATGCCGTAGTAGATATCGTATTGCCCCTCCGTCGTGCCAAAGGGATGTCTTTCGTTGGGTGGCTCAGGCGGCGTGCTGAACCCATCACGTGGAATCATGTACACATCGCGCGCGTTCTCCGGCGGCGGCGCAATCCACGGAGCGGCGATGGCTATGATGGCAAAGGCAAGCAGCAACAGGATTCCGGTCAGAGAAGTCGGGTTAGTCAACAGTCTTTTGACAACTTTCATCGTAACACACCACCTCTTACTATAGCCGTTAGCGGTCAGCAGTTAGCCGTTAGCAGCCCCCGCCTGTTCCGCTATTGCAAACGTATCCGAGGATCAATGAACCCGTAGAGCACGTCCACGAGCAGGTTACCGGCCACCAGGATGATGCTGCCGGTTAACGTAATGCCGAGGACTGAAATGACGTCCAGAGACATGGCCGCATCGGCCAGGAAAGAACCCATCCCGGGATAGCTAAAGATCGTCTCGGTGATCACCACCCCGTTGAGCAGGCCGACCAAGATCAAGCCACCGACGGTAACGACCGGGATCAGCGCGTTGGACAGAGCATGTCTCCTGATCACCACCCGTTCGGCCAGCCCTTTGGAGCGCGCCGTGGTTATGTAATCCTGACGCAACGTGTCCAGCATGGACGAGCGCGTGATGCGCAGCATGTAGGCCCAGTTCAGGTAGGCCAGCGTCACGACCGGCAGCACCAGGTGCCTGAGACTATCCAGGAAAATGTCAAAGCGCAGGTTCAGTAAGGAGTCTATAGTGTTCATCTGCGTGTAGCGAGTGAAAGCGTCGGACTGGACGATCCGCGACGCCCAGTCTGACAGCCGCTCCGGGGGAAACCAGTGCAGCCTGGCGTAAAAGATCATCAGTACCACCAGGCCAAAGACAAAGGTGGGAATGGACCAGCCGACGATGCTGAACACGCGCAAAACCTGGTCAATCCACTTGTTGTGATGCACAGCGGACAGCACCCCCAGCCAGATGCCGATGCCAATCATCGGCACGGCGGCGCACAGCGCCAACTCGGCCGTGGCGGGCAGACGGCGACCTATGACCTCCGCCACCGAGCCCTGACCCACATTGGACCAGCCCAGGTCCCCACGCAGAACGCCCCCCCTGATCTCACCGGTGGCATCGTCCTTGCGCCCCACCATCCAGTACCAGTACTGGACATGGACCGGGTCATCCAGGTGGATCCAATCCACCACCTCGCTTCTATTCTCGGTCACATCATGCCCGGCTTCGGGATCGTAGAGGATGGAAAAGTCCTTATCATACTCCTCGATGATGCTCTCCAGGATGGCTTTGCACTCTCGTACGGGAATGCTTCCGTCCCGATCCCCCCATATCCACAACCCGGGACTGGACATCGCCTCGATGGACTGGCGAGGATCAAAGCCATGGGGGCCGTCAAAGGCAGCCATTGACTCGGAAAGCTCCTCGAGCTTGCTTTTGGAGATACGGTCGGCGTCGCCGGCGATTTGGCTCCAATAAAGCTCCTCGCCTATGGAGACGGTTGGGCCGGCGATGATCACGGTAAAGGCTACAGCATCGGACTTGGCAGCGGCCAGGGGGATGGTCCATCCGTTCTGACTCTCGCCCATCAGCCCGATCTGATCGGGGTTTATTTCTTCCAGGCCCTGCAAAAAAGCCACAGCCGCCAGCGCGTCGTCAGCTAATTGAGGCAGACGCCATTCGCCGGTATACAAGCCAGCCTCAACAAAAACACCCTCGGAATCACCGGCGCCGCGCTTGTCGTAGCTGAAAACAGCAAGCCCGGCACGGCGCATGTAGTTAGGGCTGAATTGGGAGCGAGTTGTCCTGCCTGAGCCCCAGCCCGTATAGACGATTGCGGGAAACGGTCCCTCTCCCTCGGGTAAGGTGAGGCGGCCAACGAGCTTAGTCCTGCCACTGTAGAATTCGATAGTGTTGAGGTTCTCGATATCTTCGACAGTGCTCGGAGCGGGTGGCGGCTGAAATTCTAGATAGTCCGCCAGCGGCATAAGAGCAAGTCCGTCAAGGGTTAGGAACACCTCTGCGGGGTTGCGAGACATCTGGACCATTCGCAAGTCGCTGGGAGCAAGTCTGTCAAGGGTTGGTAGGAACACCTCTGCGAGTGGTGCAGTCGTCACACTCGATTCGCCGCTGAAGATGACGGCGATGGTTGCGCCACCCAACCGCCGGGCAACCAGGGTGACGCCCCGACCAGAATCAAGCGCGTACATGTAAGCTGTCCAGCGTAATTCGCGTATTATAGCCGGTTGCGACAGCGCTGATGTGTCCAGTCCGATTTGCGCTAATGCCGTTTCCGCGACTGCGTCAAGATCCTCGGATTCGACCGCGACTACATATGCATCGAGAATAGGTTCGGCGAGTCTGAAATGGCCATAAGAGCCATCGGTCTCGACCGGCGTCCAGTCTCCGACCAGGGGCAGGCTGAAGCGCCCCCCCGGGTCTCCATAGACAAGGTCACCATCGGGTAGAGATGCCAGCGTTGGCTCGGGCATCTGCGTTGCGGTCGGTGTAGGGGTCTGGCTACAGGCGCTCAGGCTCACAGCGAATAGAGATAGTGCAAGAATTAATCTAGTTAGAAGTATCGTATGTCTTGTTTTGTTCATTTTCTTTCTCCTTTTCGATTCAAAATTGATGGTTAGCGAGTTCAGGTGTGATCTATCTTGCGTCAATCAGCAGAAGCACTTTCCTTTTCCTCCTGAGACAGTAACCCCTCAATGGCCGCGATGAGCCTGGTAGCCGGATATCCTTTGATCAGCACGACGTCGGCGCCGGCAGCTTCGGCTTCCTGCTGTTGTTGGACGTCATCAGCCAGGGCAATGCACCGCGTTGAAGGCCACCTGGTTTTGATCTCCTTCAATACCGTACCTGCCCCATTCCTGGGTAGAATCATATCCAGCAACACCAGAGCTGGACGATGGTTGGCGATCATTCTCAGCGCCACAGTAGCCTCTTCGGCCACCAGTACAGCATGAATCTGCGGCATCGTAGTTATGAGGGCCACCAGACCATTCTGCAAGGAACCTGGTCCGGTCACGATCAAGGCCAGCATAGGTTTCATCGTCATCTCTTTCATGTTTCCTTTATCAAGAATCTCTACCCTCTGATAACATCATATCACTCTTCAGCCCGGAGCGCATCGGTCAGATAATAGAACTCGGTATACGACAAAAGACCGCTCTTTGAGCGGTCTTCTTCTGTGTCGATTGACTGGGTTTGTCTTGGGTCAGATGACGGAGGGTCTCTACGACAAATGACGTAGGCGCTATCAGTCCAGGTGAGCTAGCCCCTCCCGCAAGGCGTAGAGCGCGACCTGGGTGCGGTTCGCCAGGTGTAGCTTGGCGAGGATGTTGCTGACGTGCGTGCGCACCGTCCGCTCGCTGATCACGAGCCTCTCGGCGATCTCGAGATTGGGCAACCCCTGCGCGACCAGTTTCAGTATCTCGAGCTCGCGCTCTGTGAGCGGGTCCTCGGTCGGCGGCAGGTTCGACGTTCGCTGCAGTTCACTCACCAGCTTGTGGGCGATGACCGGAGGCATGGATGGTTCTCCCCGGTGCACCTCGCGGATCGCTGCCAGTATCTCTTGGGGCGAAGCGTCCTTGAGCAGGTAGCCCAACGCCCCGGCTTTGATGGCCGCATAGACCTTTTCATCTTCGGCAAAGCTGGTGAGCACCAGGATGCGCGCCTCGGCATTGTGTGCCTTGATCTCTTGGATAGCCTCAACGCCCCCCTTGCGCGGCATAAGCAGGTCGAGCAGGATCACGTCAGGCTGGAGGGTGCGCGCCATGTGGACGGCCTCCACGCCATCCGCCGCTTCGCCTATCAATTCCATACCCGGCTCGGTCTCAATGAGCGCTCGCTGTCCCTCGCGCACGATAGCGTGATCGTCGGCGATGAGAACGCGGATGGGACCTGCCCTTGGGATAGTGTTGGTCATTGGAATGCCTCCTCAAGATAGCGTGGGAACTCCTACGCTCACCTTCACCCTCGTCCCTTCCCCCGGCGCCGAATTGACGGTCAGTCGGCCGCCTATCTTCTCTGCCCGTTCTCGCATACTGACCAGTCCCATACCGCCCGCACCGTCCACGGCACCGGCATCGAAACCGCTGCCGTCGTCGACGATCTCGATCTCCACTCGGCGGTCGACCAGCGGACCCTCTATTCGCAGGGTCACCGTTACCGAGGAAGGCTGGCCGTGTTTCAGAGCATTGTTCAGTGCCTCTTGCGCGATACGGTAGAGGGTCTCTTCCACGGCTGCGGGCAACTCAACCTCTTTTCCGCCCCCGGGATCGCCGCTAACGACGACCAAACGAGCGTCTACACCGGCCCGCCGCTCGACGGCGTCCAGGCGCTGCTGCAAGGCACCCACCAGCCCTACTTCCCTCAAGGCCGGCGGTCGCAGCTCGTAGACCAGGAGCCTCATCTCTTTCAGAGCCTGTTGAGAGATCTCGCCCAGCCGGGCCAGGTAGTGCTGGGTGCGCTCCAAATCGCCCGCGCTGGCCAATCGACGCCCTGCTTCTGCCATCAGGGTTGAGCTGTGAAGTGATTGCGTCACCGAGTCGTGCAACTCTCGTGCCAGTCGCTGGCGTTCTTCCACCACGGCCACTTGCTGGGCCTGCTCGTAGAGCCGGGCATTTTCCACCGCCACGCCGATCTGAGCGCCGATGGCAGTAAGCAGCTCGACCTCTTGCTGAGAGAATTCGCGGCGGCCACGGGTGACCACGAACAAAGTACCAAGAACGGTAGCCCTCGAAAGCAAGGGGGCGATAGCGAGAGAGTGGAAGCCGCTCTCCCTGGCTACCGAGCGCGTCAGCCTTGGATCCGTGGAGAGGTCCCGTACGACCAGCGGCTCGCCGGTCTGGGCCACACGGCCCGAGAAACCCTCCCCCACCTCGAGGTTGTCGATCTCGGCCACAAACTGCGCGCTGAGCCCCTTGTGTGCCGCGATGATCAGGACCTGGGTGTCCTCCCGCAAGAGATAGATCCCTCCGGCCTCGACCCCCACGACCTCGATGGTCTTATCCAGGGCCCTGGACAAGATATCTTGCAGGTTCAGGGAGTGACTCACGACGGCGGCAACGGCGTTCAGAGCCGCCAGCTCTTTGGTCCGATCATCCACCTGGCTCTCCAGCTCCCGGCCTCGCGCTTCGAGGCTTCGGACCCGCAGCCGGTAGCCGCCAAAGGCACCTCCTGCCAGGACCAGGAGGACGATCCCTCGGAACCACCAGGTCTGCCAGAATGGCGGCACGACGGTGATGGTCACCGAAGCACCCGTTTCATTCCATACCCCATCATTATTCGATCCTTTCAGCCGCAGGGTATAGGTTCCTCCGGAGAGATTGGTGTACCTTCCGTATCGCCGGGTTCCGATGGTAATCCAATCGTCATCAACCCCTTCAAGTTTGTAGGCGTACTGATTCTTTTCGGAATTGGCATAGCTCAGCGCCGCAAACTCGAACTCGAACGAGTCGTCCGGCCACCTGAGCGTGACCTGTGTTACGCTTTCGAGGGCGACCCCCACATCGAGGTCCTCACCATCTTGTGTCAACATAGTCAGCACAACCGGCGGAATGTAAGAGTTGTCCGTATCTTCTCAAAAACTTGGGGCGGGTGTAGGTCGGATTTGCTATCCGACCGGACGGCGGTTAGCAAAACCGCCCTACAGTCGTCATCCCCCCCTGAATATTGAGAAGATACAGTTGTCCTTTACGCGGTCCGGATAGAATGCATTGAAACCGTCGATGCCGCCGAAAAACATCTCCCCACTGCTGCTCTTATAGTATGCGCCACCGTTGAACTCGTTTCCCTGAAGCCCATCGGTGACATCATAGTTCTTGAACATCTCTAATCGCGGGTCGAACTTTGACAAGCCTTTATTGGTGCTCAACCATAAGTATCCTTGCTCGTCCTCCAGGATCCCATATATTACGTTATTCGGCAGCCCTTCTTTCGTTCTATAATGGTCAAAGGTCTCTTTTGCCCGATCAAATCTATCGAGTCCATTCGCTGTTCCGATCCAAAGGACACCTTCCCGGTTCTCATGAATCGTTACGATGTAACTGTGACTTAAGCTTTGCGCATCATTGGGGTCAGCCCGATAGTGAGTGAATCTATCCAATTCTCCATCAAACCTGTCTAGCCCTCCTCCAGTTCCAATCCAAAGCACACCGGACCGATCCTGATAGATGGACAAAACCCAGTTATCGCTTAGGCTCTCTGGATCGTTGGGATCGTGACGGTAGTTGCGCCAGTGCCCGCTCTCTGGATCGAATCGATTGAGCCCGCCATTGCGGGTGCCAATCCACAGGATACCCGAGCGGTCTTGGAGAATTGCCCTGATCGTTTTTTCGTCTGAGCTTGTCGAGTCGGATTGATAGTGGGTGAATACCTCCGTTGCCGGGTCAAAACTATCGAGTCCGTTATTCGTGCCAACCCATAAGACACCTGACTGGTCCTGGTAAATGCAAGAAACCCAATTATCACTCAGACTATTTGGATCGTCGGGATCGTGTTCGTAATGATGCCAGCGCCCGTTGGCACGATCAAATCTATCGAGTCCCGTAGTTGTGGTGCCTATCCAGAGAGTACCCGATCGATCTTCATAGAAGGTTCGGATAAGGTCTGATCCCAGGCTATTTGGATCGTTGAGGTCATTTTGATAGAGGGCAAAGTTCCGCCAGCCGGTATCCAGTTTATTGAGACCTCCCGCAACTGTTCCAACCCAGAGCACGCCCTCTCGATCTTGGTAAATTGAGGCGATGATATCATTACTCATGCTATGTGGGTCGCCGGGGTCGTGTCGGAAATGGATAAAAGTTTCCGTTTCCCGATCAGATCCTTCGACTTCGCTCAGGACAAGCCTGTCGAGTCCTCCACCCCAGGTACCAATCCAAAGGACACCCTCCCGGTCTTGATAAATGGACCGGACTTGATTGAAACTCAAGCTTTCAGGATCGTCGGAATCGTGTTGGTAATGGATAAAACCATCGTTCTCACGATCGAACCTACTTAACCCGCCATCTGTTCCTATCCAAAGAATTCCCGACAGGTCTTGGTATATCACCCGGACATTATTGTCGTTCAAGCTATGGGGATCACCAGGGTCGTTTTGATATTGGACGAAGGCTTCATTCTCCTGGTCATATCGATCCAGTCCCCCTCCCTCAGTTCCAATCCACAGAACGCCCTCTCGGTCTTGGTAGATCGAGGAGACAGCATTAGAACTCAAGCTGTGAGGATCGTTGGGGTTTTGTTGGTATTGGATAAATCGCCCGTTCTCCCGGTCAAACCCTTCGGCTGCGCTCAGGACAAGTCTATTGAGCCCATAGCGGGTTCCAATCCAAAGCACACCGGCCTGATCCTCATAAATCGCGGTGACTTCATTATGGCTCAGACTATTGGGGGTCTGGGGATCATTTTGAAAGGGGGTAAAAGTCTCACTATCGCGGGCAAACCTAAATAGGCCGCCGTGCCGAGTGCCGATCCAAATCACCCCCGAACGATCTTCGTAAATCGACGTAATCCAGTTATCGCTCAAGCCATTGGGATTCTCTGGATCGTACTTGTAAACTGTAAAGTTGTAGCCATCGTACTTGTTCAGCCCGTCCTCGGTGCCAAACCACATATACCCTTGACTGTCCTGAAGCATGCAGAACACTGTGCTTTGAGAGAGGCCCTGTTCGATAGAGATACGCTCAAATCTGAGACGCTGTCCCTTTGACAAGCTCAACGCAGTTGAGCCGCTCATAGCAGGCTCTGCGAACTCCAAAGGGGAAAGTGTGGGAGCGGAAGCCGAGGGAGCCTGCCCTGAGCTTGCCGAAGGGGTAGCTGCGGGTTCAGGGGAGGACTCGTATGAGGCAGGAGTCGCCGAAGCGCCGCAAGCCGTTGCCAACAGCACGACTGTGATCAGCAACGCCAGGAACCTGTCCTGAGATTGTCGAAGGAAGAGCGCATCACGGAGTTTTGGGACAGTCTTGTGCAGCATTTCAATCACCTATCCCTTTCACGAAACTAGCACCTGTGGCTTGCCAGCCGTGCACCGGTTTAGCCCTTGGTTCAAGCGCAGGCGCGACACCAACCTTGTCCTGAGCGTAGTCGAAGGACTTGTCCTGAGCGTAGCCGAAGGACTTGTCCTGAGCGTAGTCGAAGGATCGGGTCAGGCGGAGGGGGATATAGAGTTTGGTTTTCAAGAATGGGGTAGCCCTTTGTCGGCTTGATTATACCCGAACGGCGGCGCTGGCACAAATGCACGAATTGCCTCATTAAAAAGGTGCTCCAGCGTGCCATCGGATACGTAAACGCACAGGCGACCTCCTGGCCTTACTCGATGGTCACCGGCACGCCGATTTCTACCCAGTTGTAGAGCGTCTCGGCCTCCTCGATACCCAGGATGATGCAGCCGTAGGAAGCGGGGGAGCCGAGTGTCCCCTCCCACAACCGCCGGCCGCTGGAGAGAATGGGCAGGGCGTGGATACCGTTGTAAGTGTCTCCACCGGCGCGATAGACGGCTATGAAGTGCGGCATCCACAGGTCCCATTGGCTGGCGTAGGCCTCTTCGTTCTTGTCGAGCACCTGAAATTCGCCGGTGTACGTGGGCGAACTCGCGATGCCCGTTGAGACCGGCCAGTCGTAGAACAATGCGCCGTTCTCGTAGACGTGCATCCGCTGCTCGGTGATGCTGATGACAATCTGCTTACCAGGCACAGGGGGGTAGGGCTTGAGAGCGTCCTCAGAGGGAATCGTCAACTCCTGGCCGGCGTACAGCCAGTTGAGGTCAATGTCGGGGTTGACCTCGGCGATGAGGCCGGGGGGTATTCCCAATCGTGCGGAGACGATGGTGAGATCGTCGCCTGGCTGGACGACGTAGGTGCGCGGGGGGTGCGTCAGACCGAGTTCCACCGTCCCGCCCCCCGCTTCAAAGCCGTTCAGCACCCGCTTGGTGGCCCCTTCCAACTTTAGGCCCCGACCTTCCCCCAACTCCGTGGCCAGACCCTCCAGCGTTGCTTGCACGGCCTGCTCAGCGATTCGTATGGTGGGGCCGCTGCCATCCTCTGCCGGTTCCACGCGCAGCCAGGTGACCAGGGTGTCGCGCTCCAGCGTCCACGCAAAATCCTCGCCGGTCAGCCAGTCGCAGGTAGCAATGTGCACCTGGCGATTCAACATCTCCTCAGCCTGGGACTGGACCTCTTTGGTGTCGGCGAGTTGAGGTGGGACGATCTGGAAAGTCAAAACGAACTGATTGTCGGGGCCCAGATGGGTAACGGTGGCGACAATGTTGCCCAGGGTGGCGTCAACGTCAAGCGTCTGACCGGGCTGACCGGGCACGGCGATGAGTTGATCACCCTCCAGGCGGAGCGTCGCGTCGGTGGGAGGCACGGATACTTCGGGGGCCAGTCGCTCCAATACACCACGCACCTTGCCGGGATCAATGACAAAAACAGGGGCGACCTCGTAGCGCCCCTCCCGCATATTCAGAATAGTCAAGAGGTTCTCCAGACGCCCGTCCGCGTGGCCCACGGCGAAGGCCATCTGAACCGTGGTGTCCACATCGAGACGCAACCCCGCCTCCGACCAGGGAACCGTCCAGGTACGCTGGCCGTCGCTCAAGACGAGCAGGCCAGCGTCGTAGTGGCCGAGAGCCTCTGTGAGACGCTCCGACGCTTCATCGGGAGTGAGCCCACCCAGGTCTACGTCCAGAACGTGGACATTGGGGTATATGCGAGTTTCATAGGGCACCAGCACCTGCTCGTGCACCGTCCGGGCGGCGAAGAGCCCAACCGCTCCCAGTGTCAACAGCAAACCGACGATGAAGGCTGTGGACAGATAGCCGCAACCTCGACGAGCGGGCTTGGTTTCTTGATGATCTGGTGGTGCTTGATCGGCACGCTGCACGATTGATCTCCTGCACGTGACATATTGTGCATCCTGATTTTACACTATCTTGGGCATCGTTTCAAGTCTGAGAAAGCCGGCTTTGGCCATCAAACGCAGACGACCGCTGCCGGGGTACCTGTTCTCATAGGGCCAGATCCGGCAGCGGTCGCCAAAGGTTGTTATGGTCAGAGGCTATCTACTTGATCTCGACGACTGCGCCTCCGGCCTCCATCTTGGACTTGGCGTCCTCGGCTGCATCCTTAGAGACAGCCTCCAGCACAACGCTGGGCGCGCTGTCCACCAGATTCTTGGATTCCTTCAAGCCCAGAGCGGTGAGTTGTCGCACGGCTTTGATGACCTCGATCTTCTTGGGGCCGATCTCCTTGAGGATGACGTCGAATTCAGTCTGCTCCTCCTCCGGCTCGGCCGCGGCCGCCTCAGCGGGCATAGCCATTGCCATCGGCGCTGCCGCGCTCACGCCCAACTTATCCTCCAGCATCTTGACCAAATCAGATGCCTCCAGCAACGAGAGTTTGCTGATTTCCTCTGCGATCTTTTCCAGATCTGCCATAGTTTCTTTTCCTCCTAAACTAGTAACCAACTAGCCAACTAACTGACCAACCAACTAACCAACTAACTAACTAACCACCGGCACAGAGCCCGACGCTTGCAGTTTGTCTACGTAGGCCTGCAGGACGTTCAGTACCTGCCGGATGCCGCCGGCAACGACACCAGCCAACTGGCTGGCCGGAGCGTTGATGGTGCCAAGCACGTGCGCCAGAAGTACTTCCCGTGGGGGAAGATCAGCGATGATGTGCACCTGCTCCGCCGAAACCACATCCGTGCCCACCAATCCGCCTTTGACGCGCAATGCCCCCAGGTCCTTTGCCATACCCTTCAGCGCCTTGGCCACCGGCGGCACCTCGTCGTGGCAAAAACTGACGACCGTTGGCCCAATCAGCCACTCCTCTGGCAGTGACATCTCCACTTCCTTCAAGGCCAGTGCCATCAGCCGGTTCTTGACCACTTGGAATTTACCGCCGATAGGGCGCACTGCCTGCCTGACCCTGCCCATATCGCCCACGCTCAGTCCCAGGTAATCGGCCAGGATGATCCCCTGGCTCTGCTGGAGTTGTTCGACGTACTGCGCGACGAGTTCAGCCTTTCGCTGCTTTGAAATTGCCAACCCTGCTCACCTCCTTCCCAGATAACAAAAATCCCGGTGCCAATGCCGACGCCGGGACACTCTTCACCCAACCCACATAAGGATAATTGTGTCTTACCTCGGCAGGCCAAATTACGTGCTCTGAGGCACACCTGCTGTCTTTGGCTACAGGTTGTCCAAACGACTCTAGAACAAAACCTCCAACTCCTGAGCCTGAATTGGATCCACTTTAATCCCAGGCCCCATTGAGGATGTAACCGTGATCTTGCGGATAAAGATCCCCTTACTGGCAGAGGGTCTGGCCTTCTTGACCGCGTCCATCACCGTCGCGAAGTTATCGAACAGTTTCTCGGCCGGGAAACTGACCTTGCCGATAGGTACGTGCAGATTGGAGGTCTTGTCCACGCGGAACTCCACGCGACCAGCCTTTGCCTCTTGGATCAGGCGGGGCAGATCATCGGCCTGGGCTATCGTGCCGGCCTTGGGGTTGGGCATCAGTCCCCGTGGACCCAACACGCGTCCCAATCGCCCTACTTTGCCCATCATCTCCGGCACAGCAATAGCCACGTCAAACTCTGTCCAACCACCCTGGATCTTCTTCATCCACTCGTCGTCGGAGGCTACATAGTCAGCACCAGCCTCCTGGGCGATTTTATCCGCATCACCGGCGGCGAAGACCAGCACGCGTACCTCTTTGCCCAAACCGTGGGGCAGCAGGACCACACCGCGCACCTGTTGATCGGCGTGGCGTGGGTCTACACCCAATCGGAAATGTATGTCCACTGTAGCATCAAAGTTGGCGTAACTGGTCTCCCTGACCAGTTCCAATGCCCTCTGCGGAGAGTAGAACTGCATACGGTCTACTTTCTCCAGCGCTTCGCGATATTTTTTACCTCGTTTCGGCATTACTCCCCCTATTGTGGTTCTGACGGGCCAGGCCCTCCCACAGCCCCGAAGGTTGTGAACCTTCGCCAGGGCTTCGCTAACCTACGATCTCAATCCCCATACTTCGCGCAGTGCCCTCAATCTGTCGCATCGCGCCTTCCAGGTTGATGGCGTTCAGGTCCTTCATCTTCAACTTCGCGATATCTTCCAACTGATCGCGGGTGATACTCCCGACTTTCTCCCGGTTGGGTTCGGCTGAGCCGTGCTCCACACCCGCTGCCTTGCACAGCAAACCGGGAGCAGGCGGTGTCTTAAGCACAAATTTGAACGATCCATCGTGAAAAATGGTGACCTCGGCCGGGATGATATTCCCCATCCGGCCGCCCGTGCGGGCGTTGTACTCCTTGCAGAATTGCATCAGATTGATACCATGCTGCGCCAGTGCAGGCCCCACCGGGGGAGCCGGGTTGGCCTTCCCGGCCTCAATCTGCAACTTTACCACTGCTTTGATCTTCTTCATTCACGCTTTCTCCACTTGCAGGAAATCTAGTTCGACCGGCGTCTCACGACCGAAAAACGAAACCAGTACCCGCACCTTGGCCCGTTCCATGTCAATCTCATCCACTAGGCCGATGAACTCGTTAAAAGGACCATCAACGATGCGCACTTTCTGGCCTGACTTGAACGTGACTTTAATCTTGGGGGCCTCGGCCTCCATGCGCTTCATGATACTCTGTACTTCTTCTGGGCGCAGGGGCGTCGGCTCGTTCCCCATCCCCACGAACCCGGTCACGCCTGGCGTGTTGCGCACTACGTACCAGGAATCATCGGTCAAGGTCATCTGTACCAGGATATAGCCTGGGAAGATACGCCGTTCGACTGTCCGTCGCTTCCCATCGCGAACTTCCATCTCATCTTCGGTCGGGACTACAACCTGGAGTATCTGGCCCTGCATCTGCATCGTCTCAGTGCGCTGCTCCAGGTTGTGCTTGACTTTGTTCTCGTAGCCGGAGTAGCAGTGGACGACGTACCAGGCGTGGCTATGAGGTTCAGGTACCTCGTCCTCGGCCTCGGCCTCGGTCTCCTCAACTGCTTCCCCGGCCTGGGTCTCTGCGACCTCGACGGTGGCTTCTGGTATCTCAGAGGCCTGCGGTTCCGGCGTGGCCTCTTCCACAGGTTGCTCCGGTGGCTTTTCCTCATCCGCTGCCAGGTCAGGAGTTACCGCCAGCACCTCTTCAGCCAAATCATCTTCGGCTCCTGGCGAGGCCAGCGTCGGCGCATCGGCACTATCCTCCACTGCAGCCTCTACATTGAGCACCACTTCCTCCGCGAACATCATTGTTACCAGTAGTCCAATTTACTATGCCGTCCGCCGGTTCAGGATCACGACGGTCACTACGCTCACGACTGCTACGACACCCACGATGCCAATGGCGATCGCGCTGCCGTCGATGATGCCTTTCAGTGCCAGATCAAACAGGTAATCCAGCAGGCCCAAGAAAAGAGCCATAGAGATAGTGACGACCATGACGACTTTCGTCAGGTTCCATGCCTCCTGGCGAGTGGGCCAATGCACCTTACGCAATTCTACGCGCGTCTCGCGCAGGTAGCGTATAATGGCATTTTCCTTCTTTGGCTTTTTCCCTGACTTTGCTTTCTTTTTCGCTGCTTTTGCCTTCGCCACGTCTAGTGCCCCCCTATAACAGGCCGCCCTACACTCCAAGACACCGCCTCCACGCGCGGCGGTGTCTTGAAACCCATCCCAGGCAGGCCAGGCAGGAATCGAACCCGCAACCTACGGTTTTGGAGACCGTTGCTCTGCCAAATTGAGCTACTGGCCTGTGAGCCTCCTACTTTGTCTCGCGGTGCAACGTATGTTTACGACAACGGGGACAGAATTTCTTCAACTCCACACGGCTGGGATCGTTGCGCCGATTCTTTTCGGTCGTGTAGTTGTGCTCTTTACATTCTATGCAGGCGAGTGTGATCACCTGCCGAACCGCTTTCTTAGCCATTAAATCACCTTGTCCACCTATGGGCCTCGTACAGAGCCCACGATGGGACTTGAACCCATGGCCACACCCTTACCAAGGGTGTGCTCTACCAACTGAGCTACGTGGGCTAATTCCAGATCGCAAGCCACGGCTTACCGACCCAATTCGGCCCCAATTGTACCTCATTTCGCCAATGTGTCAAATCCCAGTAGTTTTCACTCATTGAAAAACACAGCCCAGCACGTCGGCTGGACCGTTTTTTCTCGCAAGCAGTCTGAACCGCTTCGCCTGAGTACCCCCGCCGCGACTTGAACGCGGGCCACCGGCTTCGGAGGCCGGTGCTCTATCCACTGAGCTACGGGGGCCTACAACTTCTTTATACCACACAAAGCCTTAAGATGCAAGTCCGCGCTACGAGGCCTACGAGGCCAGTCGAGCCGCCAGCCGGATCGCTTCTACCAGGCTCTCCTCGCTCGCCAGACCCTGCCAGGCGATGTCGAAGGCTGTGCCGTGATCCACCGATGTGCGCACGATGGGCAGTCCCAGCGTCACCGCAACGCTGCGCTCGAAGCCGTGGGTCTTGATCGGGATGTGCCCCTGGTCATGGTACATCGCCACCACCGCGTCGAACTCGCCACGGATGGCGCGAAAGAAGACCGAGTCAGCCGGGATGGGGCCATGGACGTCTATTCCCCCCGCCCGCGCTGCCTCGACCGCCGGTCCAATAATCTCGACCTCCTCCCACCCCAGCAACCCCTCATCGCCGCCGTGGGGGTTGAGTGCGGCCACGGCCAGTCGCGGACGTTGGATGCCCATGCCGCGCAATCCCTCGTCGGTCAGGCAGATTGTCTCCAGCACTCGCTCGCGCGTGATGTGTGCTGCAACTTCCCGCAGTGGCACGTGGCGTGTGACGTGTACCACCCTCAAGCCGGGCGTTGCCAGCATCGTCGTCACCCGTTCCGCACAGGTCAGCGCCGCCAGCAACTCGGTGTGCCCGATGTGGGGGCAGCCAGCGGCCCGCAGGGCCGCCTTGTGGACCGGCCCGGTGGCGATGCCGTCCACCTGGCCAGCCAGCGCCAGTTCGACCGCCCGCTCAACGTAGGCCACCGCTGCTCGCCCCGCCTTCGCCGAGACTGTGCCCCGCTGCAGCGCGGCGGGTTCCACATTGTGCAGGTCGAGCACATCCGGCCCGGCGGGGTCGAAACGGGCCTCGGCCAGACTGGCGACGGGGTGAAGAGCCAGCGAGGCAGCCACCAATACAACCGCCTGCGCCAGCACGCCCGCGTCTCCGACGACGAGCGGGCGGCAGTTATCCCACACCTCGTCCCGCGCCAGTGCCTTAGCCGCGATCTCCGGCCCCACACCGGCGGGGTCACCCATCGTGATGGCAATGAGTGGTCGCTCGCTCATAGCAGCAGCTCCATCTGGATCTCGTCCCGCACCGGGGTACCGGCGAATCCCGGTTCTACCCCGCCGTGGTGCTCCAGCAGTTCGCCCACGCGTACTCCTGTGATCGTGAACCCAAGCCGCTGATAGAGCCCCAGTGCAAGCAGGTCATCGTTGGTCGTGGCGACGATAAGGCGACTTGCGCCCTCGGCGTGCGCGACCCCGGCCAGTGCCATAATCAACCCGCGTGCGGTACCCCGGCCCTGCCACTGGGGCAAAACGTTAAGCATCACCAGATTGACGGCCTCCCCTTCGCGGGTGTAAATGGCCACGCCGACGATCTCATCTCCATCGCAGGCAACGAAGGCCGGCAGCACATCCACCTGGTAACTGCGGCCAAAGCACTTGACCTCAACCTCGCCCCAGAAGTAGTCCGCCAATTCGGCAATGCGCGTCCGGTCGGCGGGTGTGGCGGGCCGGATGGTGAGAGGTGGTCGTGGTGCTTCTCCCCGTGGCCCGGTCACCTCCAGCCGGGCGTGAACCGGGCACAGGTAGGCGCCGCTCTCGCGGTCACGGTAGAAGGCATTGGCATGACAATACGTACACGCAGTCATCTCTGCTCCTTGTGACGGATATGCTACAATTATACCCCGCCGCGATAAAGTGGCAAATGGTCCAGATCTGAGAATTAGTACTTGACAAACCGGCCAAGATATGGTAAAATCTACTTGTGCAAACGTATGCGCAAGCCCCGCCTTCGCGGGGCAAATAAATCCTCGCTAGTGCAAACGTATGCGCAGGGGTGGGTATGATGGAAGTCTCCATCAAGGACATAGCTAAGGCGGCGGGCGTCTCACCTTCCACCGTCTCCCGCGCACTCAGCGACCACCCTCGTATCAGCCTTGAGACAAAGGAACGCATCCGTGGCCTGGCAGAAGAGATGGGATATACGCCCAGTCTGCTGGCCCGCAGCCTGGTGACGCAGGACACGGCGACGATTGGCGTGGTGATCACTTCGGTCTCGGACCCTTTTCTAGCCCACCTGGTCACAGGCATTGAAGAAGTAGCCCAAGAGCAAGGGTACTCGGTTCTCATGAGCAGTTCCTACCTCGACCCAGACCGCGAATTGGAGGTCGTCGGCGCGTTCCACGGGCGCCGCACCAGGGGTATCATCGTGATCGGTTCGCAGATTGACACTGGTTACATCCAGATGCACGACCGTTTTCCCCTGCCGGTCGTGCTGACTAATTGCCGTACTTACCCCTATTCTGTCTCCACTGACAACCAGGCCGGCGCTCGACGGGCCGTTGAGCATTTAGTTCAACTTGGACATCGGCGCATCGCCTACATCGCCAACCGGCGCAGCCGCCGCAGCAACTCTGACCGCCGGCAAAGTTACCAGCAAGTATTGGCGGCAAATGGAATTCCTGTGGACGAAGATCTGATAATTGAGGGCGACGGAACGTTGCGGGGGGGAAGCGTTGCTGCTCAGATTCTGCTATCCCGGAGCCAACCACCAACCGCTGTCTTTTGCTTCAACGACATGTCGGCTATCGGCGTGCTCGGCGGTCTGCAGCAGGCCGAGATTCGGGTACCGGAGGAAATGTCGGTCGTGGGCTTTGACGACGTGGAGTTTGCTACGCATTGCCATCCCCGTCTCACTACCATCCGACAGCCCACCAATCTGATGGGGCAACGGTTGATACATATGTTGCTGGCACTCATTCAAGGTCAGGAGGGCGTGGGGCCTGAGGTCCTGCCAGCCGAGACGGTAATTCGTGAGAGCACGGGACCTCCCCCTACTCCTGCCTGATATAATCGCCCGTCTCTGCCTGTCTGCCCCTGGCGCGAAGCACGGTCAATAGATTACGCGAAAACAGGGGCAGACGGCAAGAGACACTCGAAGAGTCATGAAAGGAGGTGATGACCCGGGACGATCAAACAGAGTCAGTTTACGCTGGCCTCGGGAGCAACCGGGGCACTGTGAATCGGACAACCACTTCAAGAATGAAAAGGAGAGAGTAAAGATGAAAAAGCATAGATTGTGGACCGTCTTGGCAGCGTTGGTCAGCTTGAGCATGGTGCTCGCGGCCTGCGCGCCGGCCGAGCCGGAGGTCGTTGAAGTCACTCGCGTCGTGACCGAGAAGGAAGAGGTCGAGGTTGAAGTCACGCGAGAGGTGCAAGTAGAAGTAGAGGTGCCGGTCGGCGGCGAACTGGTACACATCGTCGCCCGCTGCAAGGCCTCCCCGCCCCACGAGGACGGGCGCTGCAACAACCTGGTGAGCGCCGTAGGGGCCACTAACGCTGCGCTGGCCGAGGCAGGCGACGACCGTCGCATCGAACTGGAGATCATCCAGGACAATGCGGACTGGGGCGACTACAAGACCGAGTTCGAACTCGCCTCGGACGCCGGCGCGGCACCCGACATCGTCTGCTCCGGCCACGAGCACATCGGCGACTGGGCCCCGGCCGGGTACCTGGTTGATCTCACCAGCCTGCTGGGTGACTATCCCGAGTTCGACGACGTGATTGACGCCCTGTGGGCTTCCACCGAGTTTCAGGGCAGCCGCTGGGGCGTTCCGCAGGACGCCGAAGCCCGCCCGCTCTTCTTTAACAAGACCAAGCTGAAGGAACTGGGCTGGTCGGACGCCGACATCGAGAGCCTGCCGGACCGCATCATGAGCGGCGAGTTTACCTGGGAGGACATGTTCGATACCGCCGAAGAGGCCGTTACTGCCGGCGTCATCGCTGAGGGCAACGGCTGGTGGCACCGCCCCAAGAACGGCGGCGACTTTTTGTACTACTACTACGCTGCCGGCGGCGAGATCGTCGGCGATGGTGACGCGCTGATCTTTGACCAAGCAGCGGCCCTCAAGGTCTACGAGAAACTGTACGCGGCCACGCAGGAGCGTGGCATCCTTTCGGACACCCGCCTCGATGGCGACTGGACGACCTGGCACACCGGCGTGACGAACGGCGACGTTCTCTTTGTATTCGGCGGCTCGTGGAACTGGGCCGAGTGGTTCAGCAACTATGTTGTCGACCTTGGCGGAGAGGACTATCTGTGGGAGAACTTTGGCTTTGCTGCCATTCCGGGCATGGAGAACGGCACGGGCAACCCCACCACCCTGACCCACCCGTTGCTGTACATGGTCAGCTCGGCGGCCGAGCATCCCGACCTGGCGCTGCTCCTGATCTCCAAGGCGACGGTCAAGGAACTCAACACCGACTATGCCATCGCCAGTGGCCACCTGGGCATCCTAAAGTCCCAGGCGGAGTATGGCCCCTACACCAGCTCCGAGTACCTGAGCCAGGTGCTGCCTTTGCTGGACGTGACCACCTTCCTGCCCAACAGCCCCCACTGGAGCGCGTGGTCCGAGGCGTATTATCTCGGAATCCAGGCGGTCGAGTCGGGTGACCTGGATCCAGCCGATGCCCTCGAAGTGGTCGTGGACCAGCTTCAGAATGAGCTCGGCGACAATGTGGTGATCCAGGGCGGATAACCACCATAGACAACAGGTTGGAGAGGGGGCTTGTGCCCCCTCTCCTCCTTTGGCCTGGAGAAGAACTATCCAATTCTCAATAGGTAAGGAGGGTACGACTATGACCCGAGGCGTTGTTGGCGGTGAGGCCTCGCGCTGGACGCAGTTGAAGGCTACGTTGGGCGCCTGGGGCTTTATGAGCCCGGCCGCGGTGCTGGTGCTGGTCTTCTTTTTCCTCCCCGTGATCATCCTCTTCGTTATCAGCCTGACCGACCTGTCCAGTTCCAACTTTAGTGAGCCCTTGACCTTTATCAACCTGGAAAACTATACCCGGTTGTTCAAGGACAAGTTCTTCCCCAAGATCCTGGGCAACACCTTCTTTTACGTTGCCGTGACCCTGAGCTGCTTTAACGTGGGGATGGCCCTGCTGCTGGCCCTGCTGACCACCCACATCAACCGTCGAGCCGGCTTTTTTTTCCGCCTGATATGGTTGTTGCCCCGCATTACCCCCTCGGTGATCTATATCCTGATGTGGAGACGCATAGCTCACCAACCCCCTTTTGGCCTGATCAACCAGTTGCTGGCACCGTTCGGCGTAGAGCCGCAATACTGGCTCATGGAGCAGCCGTGGCTTTTCGTCATCCTGGTGAATGGCTTTGTGGGCGCCTCCTTTGGCCTGATCCTCTTTAGTTCGGCCATCGAGGCGATTCCCAAAGACCTTATCACAGCCGCCAAGGTGGACGGCGCTTCCACCTGGCAGATCATCCGCGACATCACCCTGCCCCAGATCCGGTGGCCCTTGCTGTTCGTGACCACCTACCAGACCCTCTCGTTGCTCACGTCCTTTGAATACATCTTGCTGCTGACCGAAGGCGGGCCGGGCCTGTACCGCACCGAGGTGTGGGCCCTCACGGCGTACAAGCGGGCGCTGAAAACCTATTTCGGCCACAACCAGTGGGGCTACGGCGCGGCCTGGGGCTTTGTCCTGGTGATCATCGGCATCGTGATGTCCGCCATCTACCTGCGCGTCTTTCGCTTTGGCGAGTTGGTGCAGGAACCCAAGATTGACGTGCTATAGGAGGAACCCAGATGTCTACGATAACTTTTGAAACCGAATCGCAATCTGGCGCCAGACGCTTCCTCGGCCGGGCACTCCCCTACGTTCTGCTCATCATCAGCATTTCGCCCATCGTGCTCGGCTATGCCTGGCTGATTATCGCCACCTTTTCGTACCGCACCGAGGGTTTGTTCCCCATAGATGCCGAGGGCAACATCGGCGGATTGACCTTGCGCAATTGGGAGTTCCTGACCGACCCGACTATCTGGCGCGTGACCCTGAACTCGTTCATCCTGGCAGTGGGCATGGTAGTCGGTGTCGGGTTTGTCTCCTCAATGGCTGCCTATGCGCTGTCGCGCATGAACTTTGCGGGGCGCAAGAGTTTCCTTTCGCTGACGCTCATTCTGCACGCCTTCCCCAGCATCACGCTGCTGATCGCCATCTTTTTCGTGCTGAACTTTCTCTCCAAGATCCCTGTGATCGGCTCGAGTTTCGGCTACAACACCGTTGGGGGAGTGGCGCTGGTGATGATCGCCCTGGATTTGCCGCTCGGCATCTGGCTGATGAAGGGCTTTTTCGATAACCTTTCCTGGGATATGGAGCGCGCCGCGCTGATTGACGGCGCTTCGCGCTTTCGCGTCTGGTGGGAGATCATCATCCCCCTGATCAAGCCCGGCCTGGCCGCGCTGGCCATCTTTAACTTTCTGTCCGGCTGGTCTGCCTTTTTGATCCCGTTTACGTTCACTGTGGGTACCAAGGTAGCCAACATGCCGGTCTATATGAGGCAGATGATCAGCGACACCGCGCCGACCAACTGGAACATGATCGCCGCCGTGGGGATGTTCCAACTCATCCCCGTGTTGATCTTTTTCATCTTTACCCAGGAGATGCTGCTCAGCGTTTACGCTGGCGGGAGCAAGGGTGGTACGTAAAACGTGAAACGTGATGGGTAAGGCGTGAATGTTACGTCTTCCATCACGCAATACGCAAGGAGAAAACGATGAAAGTTGAACTTGAAAACCTGACTAAACGGTGGGGCAACGTGGTGGGGGCTGACTCGATGAACCTGGACATCAAAGATGCCGAGTTTGTGGCCTTTCTGGGGCCTTCTGGCTGCGGGAAGACGACCACGCTGCTGATGGTGGCGGGCATCTACAAGCCGACCGCTGGCTTTATCCGCTTTGACGACCAGGTGGTCAATCACATGGCGCCCAAAGATCGCAACATTGGCATGGTCTTCCAGAGCTACGCCCTATATCCCCACATGTCCGTCTTCCAGAACATCAGTTACCCCCTCAAACTCAAGAAAGTCCCGAAGGAAGAGATGCGGAAGCAAGCACAGCGGGTGGCGGACATGATGGGCATCGGCCATCTGATGGACCGCAAGCCGGCCCAACTGTCCGGCGGCCAGCAACAGCGGGTCGCGCTGGGCCGGGCGCTGGTCAAAGAGCCCCAATTGCTGCTGTTCGACGAGCCTCTCTCGAACCTGGATGCCCGTCTGCGTCTCTCGATGCGCGGCGAGATCAAACGGCTGCAGATGGAATTGGGCATCACCTCCATCTACGTCACCCACGACCAGGTGGAGGCCATGACAATGGCCGACCGCGTGGCGGTTATGAAGGATGGCCTGCTGCAAGCCTACGCCCCTCCCGACAAACTATACGATCAGCCACGCACCCTGTTCGTCGCCGGATTCGTGGGCAATCCACCCATGAACTTCGTGGACGTGGAGGTCGTGAGCGAGAACGGTGACTATCACGCCCGTCGCGAAGGGTTCGACGTGCTGGTACCGGCCGAGCGGGGCGAGAAGGCCGCCGGCAAGGGCAACGTCATCCTGGGCATCCGCCCCGAGGACATCACCGTCGCCGACACGGGCGTCTCCGGCGAAATCTACGTCGTCGAGCCGCTGGGCCGTGACGATCTGATCACCGTACACATCGGCGAGGCCGGCGTCCACGTGCTGGCCGATCCTGTGCTGGGCTTGAAGATGGGCCAGACCGTGACGCTGGGCTTTAACACGCACAAGGTGCAGCTCTTCGATCCGCAGACGGAGCAGTCGCTGCTCTGGACATAGAGTCTCATCCGGCGAGCGTCTACGTTACCGCCTTTTGTCCACCCCAGCCCGACGATGCCTGAGCAAAGCCTGCTTTGAGCGCGGACGGGACGTCTGAAGCCGAAGGAGCCTGCCCTGAGCGGAGCCGAAGGGTCGAAGGGCATCGTCGGGCAACCCCAACGACAAAGTAGTCCTTGGCATCCCAAAGCGGGGGTCCTCCCATTCCCCCATTTTGGAGTGCTATGAAGCAGTGGAAGGGAGAGCCTATGACTGAGCAGAAAGCAGAGGAAATCGTGGAGACCAAAGACGAGAAAGAGACAGAGGTTGAGCAGGCGGCTGTGGTTGCCGAAGAGTTCAGGGAACCGGCGGCTCAGGTAGAGCCTCCTCTGGTAGCCCCATCGGACTCAGATGTCTCAGAGAGTGGAAAGGAACCCCCAACGGCTGAGAAGAAGGAGGAGGAGGAGGAGGAGGAGAAAGAGATCGAGGAAGCCAAGCCCGCGGCGAAGGGCAAGGGCAAGAAGAAGCCCGCGGCGAAAGGCAAAGGCAAGAAGAAGCCCGCGGCGAAAGGCAAAAGCAAGAAGAAAGCGAAGTAGCCCGACTTTGTCCCCAACGGAGAGATTGTCCAGCCCAGAGGTCCCTCCGGCAGTCTGGGGCATGTTTTGCCTGCCAGACGGAAGTTGGCCAACCTTGCCAGCACCACCAGGGAGTCGAACTCCTGAAAGTGGCGGGATGCGTGAGCATGAGTCCAGACTGGATGATCTATTTACAATAGGAAACGAGGTTTATGGACTGAGGGATTGGAATCCTTGTTGGGGGCAAAGTTTCGTAGGATGAATAACAAACAACGAGTGTTAGCGACCATTGATCACATTGAACCTGAGCGCGTGCCGGTGGACCTATGGGCCTTGTCCCCCGTCACCGACAACCTGCGCGTTCACTTTGGCGTGGAGGACGGTGGGGACGACGAAAGCGTCTGGCAGGCGTTGGGCGTTGATTTGCGCTCCGTCTGGCCGGACTACGTCGGGCCGCAGTTGCCTACCTTTGACGACGGCAGTTGGAGGGACTGGTGGGGTCTTCGCAAGCGGATGATCGGCCCCTTTGAAGAGGTCGTTGAACCTCCGCTGGCGGATGCGCAAACCGTCGCCGACGTCGAGGCCCACCCGTGGCCCGACCCTGACTGGTTCGATTACAAAGGGATGCGCCCAACCTGTGAAGCGTTGGGCGAGTACGCGCTCGTCGTCCGCGACCCCGGTCCCCATGCCACCTGCGTGCTGCGCCTGGCTATATTCCTGCGCGGTATGGAGAAGTTCATGATGGACCTGGCGCTGAACCCCGACCTGGCCCAGGCCATCATCGAGCGCGTGGAGCGGTTCTACCTGGAGTTTGACAAGCGCATCTTCGAGGCCGTGGGCGATCTCACCGACATCTACTTCATCGCCGATGACGTCGGCGTGCAGGACGGGCTGATGATCAGCCCCAGGATGTTCCGCAAGTTCATCAGGCCCAGCCTGGAGCGTTTCATCGCCCAGGCCAAAGCGCACGGGCAGCGGGTCATGTACCATACCTGCGGGGCTGTCCGCCGCCTGATCCCGGACTTCATTGAGATGGGCATAGACATCCTCAACCCCATCCAGGTATCGGCCAAAGGCATGGAACCTGCCGGACTAAAGCAGGACTTCGGCGACGCTCTTTGCTTCCACGGCGCGCTGGACGTTCAGACTATCCTATCGCAGGGCACACCTGACCAAGTGCGAGTCGAAGTCACACGACTGTGCCAGGTTTTGGGGCAGGGAGGCGGATTCATTCTGGCCCCCACCAACAATGTCATGCCCGAGACACCGGTCGAAAACATCCTGGCGCTGTATGAGACGGTTCGAGAGATGTAAACGTATTCCCTGGGAAAGAAACCAGGTTTTTCGGAAAAAACCTGGTTTCTTCAGGTATAGAGGACGCCTGAGCCCGCCATGACCGGTGGAGCGAGCACGGTGTATCCTGATCGTACCCGCAAAGGCTCGGGCTTTGTGCTATCTCCTATAAGATGCGCCCTATGATTCACAACATCGCCCACCGGGGAGCCTCTGCTTACGAGCCGGAAAATACTTTGCGCGCCTTCGAGCGGGCCATCGAAATGGGTGCTACAATGCTCGAGTTGGACGTGCATCTCAGCCGGGCAGACCAGGCCGTCGTGGGATCCTTTTACCCGTGGCTGCCTCAACGGGTCAAGTTTCTGGCCCCGGCGATCCGCACCTCGGTGCTCATCGGACAGGAGAATCGGCAAGCAGACTTTGTAGAGTGGGCGCTGGCGGTTGAGGCCGATTACGTCCATCTCTGTTGGGAAGACGCGTCGCCCACACCGCACAAACTGCTCGCACCTGGGATGCTCGCCAGTATCCGCCAGCACGGTCTCGGCATCATTCTCTGGCACGAGGAGCGACCATCCGAGTTGTGCGAACTCGTAAAGTTTGACGTAGATGGTATCTGCACTGACACCCCGGACGTGCTATCCGCGATCTTGAGAACGGAAGATGTAAATACTCACCCAGCCGCTTGACCTCACCCAGCCGCTCGACCTGGACTGCCAAATCCAGGCCGAAACCGCCGGATTTGACAATCCAGCGGGAGCAGGGGAGTGGTTTGATAGAAAGGAAATCTATGACCTTATCACCTGACGTTGATATCATGATGATCGGCCACTTTGCCAAAGACAGGTTGGTGGTGGATGGTGTCGGCGAAACTGCTTCCGGCGGCGCCGTCTACTACGGCAGTGTCGCCTTGCGGCGCATTGGCATCCGCGTGGCTGTAGTCACCCGCCTGCATCCCAACGACTTTGTCCTATTGGACGAACTCAAGCAAGAAGGCGTCCGGGTCTTTGCCACCGCCGCGCCCGAGACATCGGGCGTCGAGAATATCTACAATTCGGCCGATATGGAACGCCGCATCTGTAAACTGATGGCGTTTGCCGGCCCCTTCCGGCGGGAGGAGATCAGCGACCTGTCTGCCCAGGTTTACCTGGTCACCCCCATTATCGCCGGCGAAGTGGACCTGCCTTTGCTCAAATCGCTGGCGAACCGGGGACCGGTGGGCCTGGACGTGCAGGGCTTCGTCCGCGTACGCGAAAATGAACATCTCGTCTTTCGCCAGTGGCCCGACATGGTCGAGGGGTTGGCGCACGTGACCTTCCTCAAGGTGGATCGCGCCGAGGCGGAACTCCTCACCGGCCAGACCGACCTGCGGGCCGCCGCCCGCCAACTGGCCGCCTACGGCCCTCGCGAGATCGTCGTCACTCAGTCGTCGGGCGTCACCGTCTACGCCGATGGCCAGATCTACGAAGCGCCGTTCACCCCCCGCTCCCTGGCCGGGCGCACCGGCCGGGGCGACACTTGCTTCGCCACCTACGTGGGCAAGCGGTTGAACGCGCCTGCCGAGGAGGCCTGTCGCTTCGCGGCGGCGGTCACCACGCTAAAGCAGGAGCAACCCGGCCCCTGGCGTGGTACCCCGGCCGACGTGGCGGCGGTGCTGGCGGGAGGGTTCGCCCCAGGTTGAAATACACCCTCCGCGCGGGGCCGAATTGACAGACGTGAGAGCCAATGATACAATAATTTCAGGGCCAAATTCGGGCAACTGGTGGAGAGGTCCGACGCCATTGGCGGGTTTAGGGGTTGTCCTTTTCAGGGGGAAATCGTATGGCCAAGTTACCCGACAGACGGGCCTTGCCCGGCAAACTCTTCATCGTCGAGGGCATTGATGGCTCTGGCAAGAGCACCCAGTTGGATATGCTGCGCAAGTGGCTCATCGGCCAGGGCTACTGCGTGGCCTTCAGCGAATGGAACTCCTCGCCGATTGTGCGGGACACGACTCGGCGGGGCAAGAAGAAGCACCTCCTGACACCCACGTCGTTCAGCCTCATCCACGCCGCCGATTTCGCCGATCGTATGGAACGGCAGATGTTACCGGCTCTCAAGGCGGGGACCATCGTCCTGGCGGATCGTTACATCTATACTGCTTTCGGCCGGGACGTGGCACGGGGCGTCCATCCCCAGTGGGTGCGCGAAGTCTACTCCTTCGCTATCCAGCCCACCGTAGCCTTCTACTTCCGTGTACCGATGGATGAATCGCTCGAACGAATCCTGGGCGGGCGGCCCAGTCTGAAATACTACGAGGCTGGGCTGGACGTGGGCCTCAGCAGCGATCCCTACGAAAGTTACGAGATATTTCAAGGCCGCATCCTGGAAGAATACGAGAAGATGATAGATGAGTTCGGGCTGACAGTCATAGATGCCACGTTGCCACTGCTGGAGCAACAGGAGCAGGTACGGGAGATTATCGAGCCCCATCTAGGTGAAGTCTTGCGCGCTGAACCCGGCGGCTGGCGCGAGGTGTTGGCCGCCGAATCCCTGCAAGGCCGTTACCTGGAAAAGATGTTCCCCACAGGAGATCAGTCATGACAACAGAGGTGCGCTTCTACGGCCACGGCCTGCCCGCCTTCAAGAAGGCGAAAACACGAAAGCGTCTGCCCGGCAAACTGATCGTCCTGGAGGGCACAGACGGCGTGGGGCGTTCGACCCAAATCGCCCTTCTCAGGGAGTGGCTGGAATCGGAGGGGTATGCCGTGGCAGCGACCGGCCTCAAACGGGGCAAACTGTCCGGAAAGGCGATTCAGGGGGCCATGCAGGGGCATACCTTGGGCGACACCACGATGAACCTTTTTTACGCCACCGACTTCGCAGACCGCCTGGAGCGAGTTATCATCCCCGCCCTACGGGCAGGCTTCCTGGTGCTGACCGACCGCTATATCTATTCCATCATCACCCGCGCCCAGGTGCGGGGGGGCGACCCGGCCTGGCTCCGCAGCGTCTTTGGCTTCGCGCTGGTGCCGGACGTCGTCCTCTACCTGCAGGCCGACCTGGCTCATCTGGTCCCCCGCGTGTTGAACACCCGTGGCTTCGACTACTGGGAATCGGGGATGGATTTTCTGGCCGGGCGGGACTACTACGACAGTTACGTCGAATACCAAACCCGCCTGCTGGCTCAGTTTGACGCCATCGCCGACGAATTTGACTTTACGCGCATTGATGCCAATTGCTCTATCCACGAGGTCTTTCAATCGCTACAAGCGGAGATCAAGGCGCTGGCCAAAGGTATGAAACCTCCTAAGGGGCTGAAAAAGGAGCAAAAGAAGGAGAAGAAGCCGAAGGAGAAGGAAGGGGGGAAGAAGGAAGAGAAGAAGACAGGCGAAGAGAAGCCGAAAGGGAAGGAGAAGGAAGAAAGGAAGAAGGAAGAGAGGAAAACAGGCGAAGAAAAGCCGAAAGAGAAATAGAAAGAGGAAGAGGAGAAGAAAGACAAAGAGGCGAAGTAAGCATTCAGTCTGCGTCTCTTCTGGAGCAGGGAGCACGGCTTGAGCGACTACAGTCCCATTGACAAACGCGAGGTGGAGCAACTGGCCATGGCCTATGGTCAGCCCGAGATACGGACGATCAAGATTGAGGGCGACGAGTATCTATTCTCCACTCGATTGCACCGTTCAAGAGGCCGGCGTGGCGAGGTCGTGCTAGCCATCGAGCGGTCAACCCACTGTATGCTTCTGCACCGCAAAGGTTGGTACGAGCCGGACGTCTATCGCCTCCTGAGCGGGGGCATAGATTGGGATGAGACCGTGGCCGACGCCCTGGCCCGTGAACTGGATGAGGAGACGGGATTGACGCTGGGCACAGCCCATTTCCTTGGTCTCCTGGACTGCCACATCCATTATGCCTCACATGAGGTCTCTTTCGTCTCCTACATCTTCCACCTGGCGCGCACAGAGGGCATACTGCGGCTCCCTCAAACCGCAGAAGACATCACCGAGTTCCGAGATGTTCCGATAGCCGACCTGCCTTCTATAGCCGAGGACCTGCGCCACGTGCCGCCACCCCGGACAGGCTGGGGGCGCTGGCGAGCAGTCGCCCACGATTTTGTCTATGAGATGTCCTGCGCCGTTGCTGTATAGCGTTTTGTGCGGAAGAATGGCAGCGTAGTCAGGATGGGCGCGCAGTTGAAGAAAGGATCGCGTACGTGACAGAGGGATTGACCATCATTATTGACTCCTCTGAAAAAACTCCGAATCGGAGGACTCAATAGGGACAGCGCCCCACTTTTGCCCTGAAAACGGCCAAATTTAGGGACGGCATCATCAAAAACGGTGCTTTTTGGCCTGGTTTTCCCCACCAACTGGTGGCGAGT
>JAUWNP010000044.1 GCA_030612585.1 Anaerolineae bacterium | reverse complement strand
TTGATGGAGCAGCGTGGGCTGGATGCAGCCCTCGTCGTGGGGGCCGTGCACGGCAACCCGGCGATGTATTACATGACCAACGGCGCGGGACTCACGCGCGGGTGGGTGCTCAAGAAGCGGGGCGAGGAGCCTGTGCTTCTCTGCTCGCCGATGGAACGGGAGGAGGCCGCCGCCAGCGGTCTCGCCATCGTGAACATGGGCAAATACGACTTCGTGAGTATCCTCCGCGAGACAGGCGACCAACTGGCCGCGGCCGTCGAATTGCACCGCCGGGTGTTTGCCGACCTGGGTGTGAGCGGTCGGGTGGGCTTCTACGGACTGGCCGATCATGGTCGCGCCTGGGTGTTGCTAAACGCGCTGAACACGCAACTGGAGGGCATCGAGATCTACGGCGACTTCGACGTGACGCTGATTGACGCCGCCCGTGCCACCAAGGACCAAGTCGAGGCTGAGCGTATCCGGGAGATTGGCCAGCGCACCTGCGCGATCGTGGCCCGCACCGTCGAGTTTCTGAAGTCGCACCGGGTAAAGGACGAGGTACTGGTGCGGACCGGTGGCACGCCGCTGACCATCGGGCGGGTGCACGAGGAGATTAACCGCTTCATCGCCGAGCAGCGACTGGAGGACCCCGAGGGCTTTATCTTCTCCATTGGGCGCGACGCGGGCATCCCCCACAGCAAGGGCCGCGCCGACGACGTGGTCGCGTTGGGCAAGACCATCGTCTTCGACATCTTCCCCCGCGAGGCTGGCGGCGGCTACTTCTTCGACATGACCCGCACATTCTGCCTGGGCTACGCGCCGCCTGAGGTCGAGAAAGCCTATCAGGAGGTGTACGAATGTGTGGAGATGCTCATCGGGGCCTATGAAGTAGGAGCAGATGCACGTCGCTACCAGCAGATGACCTGCGAGTTCTTCGAGAGCCGTGGGCATCCAACCATCGCCAGCGACGCCAGAACCGAGGCCGGCTACGTGCACACTGTGGGCCACGGGCTGGGGCTGGCGGTACACGAGGAGCCGCGCTTTAGTGACGTGCCCACCAACAGCGACGTGCTCGAGCCCGGTCACGTCTTTACCTGTGAGCCAGGGCTGTATTATCCCGACCGTGGCTTTGGCATGCGCATTGAGGACGTGCTCTGGATTGACCCCGACGGCATTGTTCACAACCTGACAGATTTCTCGAAAGAGTTAGTGATCGAGGTGTAATGCTCAATGAGGAGGAGAGGACTGTGGTGAATGAGGAAATGGTCACAGAGGCCTCTGTCCTGGACGACACCCACCTGGAACTCGACCAGGCCTTGCCAGAGGGTTTCGGAGAACGGCTGCGGGTGCACATCACATCATTGCACCCGACGCAGGACTACGCTCTGCACGAGCGACAGGCTGTGTATCAGATGGGTGTTGCTTCCGAAACCCGGACCCGAGTCGTGCTTGACACTAGGCAGGCGATGATTGCTGCCAACCAGTTCATCGTTGAACATCTGCCTGATCGCTTCTCTGCCGGGCTGCCCAAGTTGGTGCTCTTCCCGCTCCGGCCACTCTGGCTTGTCCCGGTGCATTTGACCTATCCCGGCATAGGTGTCGTAGGAGAGGTAGGGATGCTGGCTGTAGATGGAGACCGTCCGGTGGTCGTTGGGTGGACACCACCGAAGGAGATGGAGGCCATCGCCCGCCAACTCTACGAAGAGAACCGGGATGAGATCGAGATTGCCTTTTCGTAGGCAGGAGCGCCCGTACTCGTGTACGGTGGCCTGCCTGCGGATGCTTCTGGCCTACCACGGTGTCGAGATGGATGGGGCAGAACTGCGCCACAGGTGCAAGACGCGGGAATTCGGCACCTATGCCAGGGACGTCGTGGCGTGCGCTCGTGAGCTGGGTTTCACAGCGACCATTGAGTATCTATCGCTGGCGCAACTGCGACACCTGATTGATCAGGGAGTCTTCCCCATCGCTTACATCAATATGTTCCCAACAAGTCAGATACCATACGTCCACACGGTCGTCGTGGAAGACTACGAGGTCGACTGCCTACTGCTGGTTGATCCCAACACTGGGCCGTGGGAGATTCGAGTGGCCGACTTTCTGGAAGCCTGGGAGATACACGGTAAAATGGCACTTGTCTTACGGATGGAAACAAAATGACTCGTATCCTTGCTATCGAAACCTCATGCGACGAGACCGCCGCCGCCGTGGTCGAGGACGGGCGGCACATTCTCTCCAATATTATCGCCTCACAGGTGGAACTGCACGCCCCCTACGGTGGCATTTTTCCCGAGGTTGCCTCCCGCGCTCACATCGAGGCCATCGTGCCCGTGATCGAGCAGGCGATGCGGGAGGCCCACCTCGGCTTCGACGACCTGGACGCTCTGGCCGTGACCTACGGGCCGGGGCTGGCGGGCTCGCTCTTGGTGGGGGTCAATGCTGCCAAAGGGCTTGCGCTGGGGCGCAATCTGCCGCTCGTACCGGTTAATCACCTGGAGGCGCACATCTACGCCCACTGGCTGGAGGTGGAAAGCGAGGGTGCGGCTCCGTGGGGGGAGGAGGGTGGGGGGTTGGAGTTCCCGCTGCTGGCGCTCATCGTCTCCGGCGGCCACACCGAATTGATCCTGATGCGCAACCACGGCGATTATGAATATCTAGGCGGTGCGCTCGATGACGCCGCGGGCGAGGCATTTGACAAGGTGGGGCGATTGATGGGGCTCCCCTACCCTGGCGGGCCGGCGATTCAAGAGGCGGCCCAGGATGGCAACCCGGAGGCCTGCCGCTTTCCCCGCGCCTGGCTGGGCGATAGTTACGACTTCAGTTTCAGCGGGCTCAAGACGTCCGTGCTGCGCATGGTTCAGAAGCACAGCGATCCGCCCCAGGGCCATCTCTTGGCCGACATGGCGGCCAGTTTCCAGGCGGCGGTGGTGGATGTGCTGTCGGCCAAGGCGGCGCAGGCAGCGGAGGAATTCGGCGTGACGGCTGTGTTACTCTGTGGGGGCGTCTCGGCTAATCAGGTGCTGCGGGCCACGACCTCCGAGCGTGTTGGGGTGCCGGTCTACTATCCGCCGCCGATCCTCTGCACCGACAACGCGGCGATGGTGGGCGCCTGTGCGCATCGGCGCTTCATTTCAGGCGAGCGCGCTGGCTGGGACCTGGACGTTGTGCCAGGACTGCGGTTGGTGTGAAATCAATGAACAATGAACCAATGGACAATGAACAAATTCGGCCGCTGGCGTTGGGCATTGTCTGGCGCGGCGACGAAATTCTAGTCTCCGAGACTTACGACCACGTCAAAGATGAGACCTTCTACCGGCCGCTGGGCGGCGGCATCGAGTTTGGGGAGCGCAGCCAGGAGGCGCTCCGGCGCGAGTTCCGCGAGGAACTGGGCGTCGAACTGGTCAACGTGCGTTACCTGGCTACCACAGAGAACATCTTCATTTGCAACGACCAGCGCGGCCACGAGATTGTCCTGCTCTACGAGGCGACCCTGGCCGACTCGTCCTTCTATGAGCGAGAAATCTTTGAGGTGCACGAGGAGGACGAAATTCTGCCGGCCTGTTGGATGCCTCTGTGCAGGTTTCAGGCGGATGGTCCGCCGCTGTATCCTGATGGATTGCTGGAATTGCTGGTGGGTGGGGGCGCAACACTATGAGGCCACGTGATCTCCCGCGCAACACCGCACTGGCGACCCGCAACTTCCTGCGCTCGCTGCGCCGCAAGGGGCTCGACTGCGTCGTCCTACCCATCCGTGGCTCTTACCCGGAACGGACGGTCCGGCGTGAGCCGCTGCCGTTCCCCTTCAGCCGCCTGCCGCTCTTTCCTCAGGATGTTAGCCTGGAGGACGTGCGGGCGGCGATGGAGATGATCGGCAACGACCACCGTGTCCAGGATGTGGTGCTGCGTTTCGACACGCTCCGGGCCGGGCCGTCCACGCTCTACAGCCTGCGTCGCCATCTGCTCGGTCTGCGCGCCAAGGGAAGGCGGTTGGTCGCCTGGCTTCCCGGTGCTGGCACCTGGGACTACTACCTGGCCTCGGCCTGCGACGAGATCATTCTTCCCCAATCCGGCCGCCTCTTCGCGCTGGGGTTGCGGGCCGAACCGGTGTTCCTCAAGGACACGCTGGCGCTGGCAGGGGTGGAGGCCGACCTTGAGGCCATCGCTGAGTACAAGGTTTCGCCCGATACCTTCCGCCGTTCGACGATGAGCGAGCCGCACCGGGAGATGCTCAATACCATCCTCGACTCCTACTTCGACGAGATCGTCACCGCCATCGTCGAGGGGCGGGGCCTCGCTCCGGCGCGGGTACGCGAACTGATTGACACCATGCCGCTAAATCCTTCCGAGGCGGTCGAGGTCGGACTGGCCGACGCGGTGCTCTACGAGGACGAATTGGCGTATCACCTGGGCGACGGAACGACGAGCACGTCCCTGCTCACCTGGCGGGAGGCTGCCAGCCGGCTCCAGCAGCCGATCAAGTGGACCACGCGCCAGCGTATTGGCGTGGTTTCGCTGGAGGGGATGATCGTGCCGGGCCGCAGTCGCCGCGTCCCCACTCCGGTGCCGCTTCCCTTCATCGAAGCACAGGCCGGGGCGGAGACAATCGTGCATGCGTTGCGCTGTGCCGAGGCCGATAAGCGCATCGTGGCGGTCATCTTCCAGGTTGAAACGCCAGGCGGCTCGGCTATCGCCTCCGATCTGATCTGCCGCGAGGTGCGCCGGCTGCGAGAGCGCAAACCGGTGGTCGTGCTGATGGGGGGGCAGGCTACCTCGGGTGGCTACTACGTCTCGGCGCTGGCCAACCGCATCGTCGCTCGCCCGACGACGCTGACTGGTTCCATCGGCATCTGGGGCGGCAAGTTCGTCGCCACGGATCTGTACAGGAGATTGGGGATCGGCCGCGAACCAGTGCAACGGGGCGCGATGGCTGGCCTCTACTCCGAGATGGCTCCTTTCAGTGAGGAGGAACGTGCCCGCGTGCGCTGTGACCTGGGCGAATCCTACGCCCGTTTCAGGGCGCTCGTGGCTGAGGGGCGCGGGATGGCGGAGGAGCAGGTGGAAGAGATCGCACGCGGGCGGGTGTGGACCGGCGCTCAGGCACGCGAGATCGGGCTGGTGGACGAATTGGGCGACTTTGAAACGGCGCTGGCGATGGCCAAAGAGTTGGCCGGTCTCAAGCCGGAACGGGAGTACACGGTGGTGCAGGTGCACCCGCCCCGTCACGAACTGTTCCCACCCCCCTTCCCCCTCGTAGGGGGAAGGGCCGGGGCTTGGGGGCCTAGGGGTACTGCTCGACGCACTGCGGAGCCTGGCCCGTGAGCGGGTATGGGCGTTGGCACCGTGGGCGATCCGCATCCGGGGATAAATAGGAGTACAGGCGATGGGCGAATCCGTACCACGTTGGAGCACCGGCACCAAACGTATCGTCGTCGTCAGCATCTTAATCCTGCTGGCGCTGGTGATCTATCGCTTCCACGTCGTCATTCCGCCGCTGGTAATCGCGCTTCTGCTGGCCTTCATCCTTGACCCCCTGGTTGACTTTGCCACCGACCGCCTGCCCCTCTCGCGCGGAGGGGTCACAGCGTTCGTCTTCCTGATCCTGATCGTGGTCGGCCTGGGTGTGATGGCCGCGCCTGTGACGGCGGTGCCCAGTATCCAGCGGGCTGTGCGATCTGTACAGATTGACTTCATTCGCATCATCGCCGACATCGGCGCTTTCTTCGAGCGGCCCGTGGATATCGGGGGCTATTCCCTGGACCTGAGCAGCGTGTATGAGGAACTGAGCGCGATGTTGAGCCGCTTCGTGGGCTCGGTCGCGCAGGGAACCCTCGACATCGCGTTCAGCATTGCCTCGGGAGCCTTCTGGCTGTTTTTCATTCTGATGGCCGCCTTTTATATGGTCAAGGACGCTGATCGTATTATTGACCAGTTGGATGACCTGGCTCCTCCCGGCTATCGCGATGACTTCGTGCGTCTGCGCCTGCAGATCACGGAGGGGTGGAACGCATTCCTGCGCGGCCAGTTGCTGCTGGGCCTGGCACTGGCAGCCATCACGGCTGCGGTGTGTCTGGCAGTCGGCCTTCCATACGCGGTGATGCTGGGGCTTATTGCGGGGGTGATGGAGTTCGTGCCGAACCTTGGTCCCATCATCGCCATGGTTCCCGCAGTTCTGCTGGCCCTTTTCCAGGGCTCCAGTTTCCTGCCGCTAGGCAACTTCTGGTTCGCGGTGCTGGTAGCCGGGCTGTACATCGTGATCCAGCAGATCGAGGGAAACCTGCTCTTGCCCCGCATCCTGGGCCGCAGCCTCAACCTGCACCCGCTGCTGGTGCTGATTGGTATCATCGTCGGCGGCAGCCTGGGCGGTATCCTGGGGATGCTGCTTGCCGCCCCGGTGCTTGCGACCCTTCGTATTCTGGGGCGCTATGTCTTCTGTCGCCTCTATGACCGCGATCCCTTCACCGAGCCGGAGGAGGAAACAGGGCCGCCTAAACCGGGCCTGCTCAAACGAGCAGGCGAAGCAGCCCTGGACCGGCTGCAGGAGAAAGTGCAGGAGATAGTAGAGCAGAAGGTGGAACAGGATGTCGAAGGTTCGGATGCGACCGGCGCAGGCGACGGATAGGGCTGCCGTCGAAGCCTTATGCGCGCGGGCCTGGGAGGGTGAGGACTATGTCCCCGACGTGTGGGACGAGTGGTTGGCCGACCCCCACGGCCAGTTGGTGGTGGCGGAATTGGAGAGCCGGGTCGTGGGGCTTGCCAAACTCAGCCGCCTGGCCGACGACGAGTGGTGGCTGGAAGGGCTGCGGGTGGACCCGGCTCACCGACGACAGGGTATCGCCTGCCAGTTGCAGGCCCACCTGGTTGAGAAGGCACGCCATGTCGGGCACGGCATGCTGCGCTTGGGAACCCACTCACTCAACGATCCGGTCCACCGCATCGCTGCCCACGACGGCTTCCGCCACATAGCCACCTACCGGTTCTACCGGGCTGACCCACTTCCTGCTACTCTCCCACACTCTCACACTCCCACTCCCGTCTTGCTGGCCGAAGGGGATCTCCTGTCCGCTTGGGCGTTGGTCAGTGCGTCCCCGCGCTACCGGGTGGCGGAAGGGCTGTACGAGACCTTCTGGAAGTGGGAGAATCTGACCCGCGAGCGACTGGCGTGCCACCTGGCGGCCGGCGATGTCTGGGGTGTATATCCCGGCCACGAATTGGCCGCGCTGGCGTTGGTCTGCCGGGCGAAGGAAGAGGACGCGCTCGACGTCGGCTATGTGGATGGTGCAGAGAAACCGCTGGTTGCCCTCCTGCGTGGACTGCGAAGGCTGGCTGCGCAATTGGGCCACACCGAAGTACGGTTCAAGTCGGTGGAGGAGCCCGCGCTGGTGGCGGTGGTCGAAGAGGCCGGCTACGAACGCAGTTGGGACCGCGACATCTGGATTTTCGAGTTGTTGTTGGAAGAGAGAGTGTGAAGTGCAAGCGGACGTTGCCGTCGTAGGCGCTGGCCCGGCCGGATCGGTGGCGGCTCAGCGGCTGGCCGCCGTTGGCGTCCGAGTCGTACTCCTGGAGCGGGCCACTTTCCCTCGCGATAAGCCCTGTGGCGACGGGGTGAGTGCCAGGGGCTTGAGCGTCCTGACTCGCGCTGGTCTGGATGAGTGGGCCTCTCGGTTCCCCGCGCCGAAAGTGCTGCGCCTTACCTCTCCCGACGGTCAGGTGCTCGACGTGCATCCGGAGACAGGCGATGGCTATTGCTACGGCCGGACTGTCCCCCGGCGGCTGCTCGACGCCCGGCTGGCCCAGGCGGCGGAAGCGGGCGCTCGTCTGGTGGAGGGGACGCGGGTGCGAGGTGTGGAATGGGCCGATGGCTCCAGGTTCAGCGTCGTTGCCGACCGGCTTGAGGTGACCGCTCAATTGGTCATCCTGGCCGACGGCAGCCACGCGCCCGTCACGCGCGATCTGGGGCTGGTGCGTGAGCCGCCGGAGATGATCGCCGTGCGGCGGTACTTCGTTGGCGATACCGGCCCTGCCGACCGGCTTGAGATACATTTCGAGCCTGACGTCATCCCCGGCTACACCTGGCTGTTCCCGGAAGGCGACGGCTGTGCCAATGTGGGGACGGGCATCTTCACCTGGCGGGTGCGCCGGGACGGGGTAGTGCCACGCGAGGTGTTGGCTCGCTTCGTATCTGGCCACGCGGCCACAGAGGGACGGTTGGCGCGGGCTGAACCGGTCGGGCCGGTGCAGGGTCACCCGCTGCGCACGCGATTGGGCGGCACGCGCACCCACGCCGAGCGTGTCCTGGTGGCCGGCGACGCGGCGGGGCTGGTTAACCCCCTTTCGGGGGAGGGCATCGCGGCGGCGCTGGAGAGCGGCGAATTGGCGGCCGCCCACGCGCTGGCTGCGCTGGAGTCTGGCGACTTCTCAGCGCAGGCGCTGGCCGCCTACAGCCAGGCACTAGAGGCCCGCTATGAGGCAGACTGGCGAGCAGCCCATATCCTGCGGCTGGCAGTGAGCGTCCCGCGTCTGCTCAACCGCGTCTTTCGCCGGCTGAGACGGGATAAGGAACTGGCGCTGCTCATCGGCTACATCATCATCGGCCGCAAGTCACCCCGCCTGGCGCTGCGCCCAACGACACTACTCCGGCTGCTAGCCTGATTACGCTTCACGTTTCACGTATGGAGGCAATACATGGAAGAACCCGGCATCGAAATCCTGTCCGAAAGCGAGAACTTCAGCCTGTGGCGGGTCGAGGAGCCTGACGGCGAGACGACCTATCACCTGGAACTGGGCACCGTCACGGTGCACTTCTTCCGCGAGGAGTGGGAGGAGTTCCTGAAGTTGATGGGAGAGGTGGATGAGCATGCTACAGCGGGGTGAGCCTACTCCACAACTCCAGCAATGGTTCGACCGGTTGGCCCCGGTGGTCGAGGAGGCGCGGGCGAGACTGCGCCTCCTCAAGCCGGGCAAACTGGCGATGTACAGTGGCTGCGAGGAGGACGCGGACGGCAACTTCCGCCTGACCTTCTTCTGGCAGGAGTACGTTATCTCCGGTGACGACTTCACCGTCCGACGGGCCGATACCGGCGACGAACCCTCCTCCTTCACCCAGAGTCTCATTCTCACCTACCTGGCGACGGCCGACGGCACGACCCCTTCGAGTCGTTGGGTCGGTTTCCGCGAACTCCCCGACGGTTTGTTTTATGTCCAGGCGTTCCAGGGCTACACCGGTGGCCGGCTGGTGCGCGAACTGGGGGATGGCATCGGAACGTTTCGCCGCGCCGCTGGGGCGTTGGGCGGCGAACCGCTGGAAATCGGGGATGCGGGCTACGTCTTCACAGTGTTACCGCGAGTGCACATGGCCATCGTGTACTGGGAGGGGGACGAGGAGTTTCCCTCGCAGGCGCGGGTGCTCTTCGAAGACACCGCCGCGCGCTACATGCCCACCGACGGGCTGGCCATCCTGGGCAGTCAACTGGTGGGACGGATGCTGAAGGCAGCGCGCGGCCTCTCGTAGATTCTGCCCGCCTCGGGCTCTCCGCCAGTTTCCCACTTGCCTATCTTGTGGTAAAATACCTATTGATGAGTACGAGGACGCGAGAGGAAGCGACTGGCCCGCTGGGAGTGATCGGCTGCCTGGCGGCCGGATTCGAGATGCTGGGCCGAAATCTGTGGCTGGTCGTTTTGCCGGTGCTGCTTGATTTGCTTCTATGGCTGGGACCTCGGTTTTCCATAGTCCCGCTATTGCACTGGTTCGTCGCTCTCTTGATGGCGCAGCCCACGCCCGACCCGGCGACGGCCCACCAAGTCGCACAGGCAGTGCAATTGCTGGAACAGTTCGGTGAGCAGTTCAACCTGCTTTCGCTACTCAGTGGGCTGCCTCTTTTGAATGTGCCCAGCCTGCTGACCCGGCAAACGTCGGTGACGGTATCACCGCTGGGCGAGCCCCACGTGCTTTTGGTCGCGAGCGTGCTGGCGCTGTTAGCCTGGGTGGTAGTGCTCGTGCCTATTGGCCTGGTGTTAGGAACTCTGTACCTGAGTAGCCTGGCTCACCGGGTCCGTGCTATGCGTTCCTCTGACGAGCAGGGGGCGGACCAGGCCACCGGGGCGGGCAGCGAGGTGGTGAAACTCGTCCTTGTCTTTCTATTCGCCGCTGGTGTGTTGATGGTTGGGACAGTGCTTGTCCCGCTCTGGTTGCTGTTGGCCGGAGCGGCTGCAGCGATTGGGCCGTTGCTGGGCTTCCTGGTCTGGGCACTCGGCGTAGGGGTGATGGGTTACCTGGCCCTGCATTTGCTGTTTGTCGTCCACGGCGTGTTGCTCGGCGGGCGTGGGTTGCTGCAGGCCATCTGGGAAAGCGTCGTGTTGATCCATACGCAACTTCCTTCCATAGTAGGGCTATTGATGCTCGTGCTGGTGATCTACGAAGGATTGGGGTTCGTCTGGTCGCTCCCGTCCGGCGACTCCTGGTCATTGCTGGTTGGTATCCTGGGCAACGCTTGCATTGCCACGGGACTGACTGCGGCCACCTTCGTGTTCTATCAGGAAAGATTGGCGGTTGGCAGTCAGCAGTCGGCGGTTAGCGGCTGACGGTTACGAGTGGAGGAGAAATGGCAAGAGGAAAAGAGCAGACGATAGGTCAGGTTGACCGCTACGAGGCGGCGGATGTTCAGGTGCTGGAGGGGCTGGAGGCGGTTCGTCGCCGGCCCGGGATGTACGTTGGCGGCACCGATGTCAAAGCGCTGCACCATCTCGTGTACGAGGTAGTGGACAATGCGATTGACGAAGCGTTGGCCGGGGTTTGTGACAGGATTGAGATCACCATCCACCCCGACTCCAGCGTGACAGTGACGGACAATGGGCGGGGTATCCCCACTGCCCCGCATCCCGAGAAAAAAATCTCGACCCTGGAATTGGTGATGACCACCCTGCACGCCGGGGCCAAGTTCAGTGGCGGTGGGTACAAGGTCTCCGGTGGACTGCACGGGGTGGGCGTGTCGGCGACCAATGCTCTCTCTGAGTGGCTGGAGATCGTGGTGGATGACCCACGCGATGGGCGGCGTCATCACCAGCGGTACGAGCGGGGTGTGCCGGTTGCACCGGTCAAAGAAATCGGCAAGGCCCAGGGACAGGGCACTCAGGTCACGTTCCGCTTCGACCCCACCATCTTCAAGGATGTGGATTTCCGTTTCGGGACGTTGGCGCAGCGCATGCGGGAGATGGCCTTCGTCACCCGGGGTGTCACCATCAATCTGGTGGACGAGCGGACGAAACCTTTCCCGCACCAGATGACGTTCTACTTTGAGGGTGGCATCGAGTCCTTCGTGCGTTACCTCGACCGCAACCGGGAGGTGCTCCACGACGTGGTGTATGCCGAACGACAGATGAATGGTGTGGGTGTCGAGGTAGCGCTGCGGTACACTGATGCCTACGCCGAGTCGGTTTACGCCTTCGCCAACACCATCCACACTGTAGATGGCGGCACGCACCTGACCGGGCTGCGCTCCGGCCTAACCCGCACGATCAACGATTACGCTCGTAAGGCGGGTTTGCTCAAGGAGAAGGACCCCAACTTCTCTGGCGAAGACGTGCGCGAAGGGTTGACCGCCATCGTCAGCATCAAGCACCCTGATCCCCAGTTCGAGAGCCAGACCAAAGTGAAGTTGATGAACGCTGAGGTCAAAGCGATAGTGGAGTCGGTGGTGACGGCGGCGCTGTCGGAGTTTCTGGAACGGAATTCGCGGGCGGCGCGGCGCATTGTCCAGAAGTGCCTCACGTCGTCTCGGGCACGGGTGGCTGCCCGCCGGGCGCGTGACCTGGTGATCCGCAAGAGTGCGCTGGAAAGCCTGACCCTGCCGGGCAAACTGGCCGATTGCTCCGAGCGCGATTCGTCCAAGACGGAAGTTTTTATCGTGGAGGGCGATTCCGCTGGTGGCAGTGCGAAACAAGGCCGCGACCGCCACTTTCAGGCTATCCTCCCGCTACGGGGCAAGATCCTCAACACCGAGCGGGCGCGGCTGGATAAGGTCCTGCACAACAAAGAGGTGCAGGCACTCATCTCTGCTCTGGGCACTGGCATCGGCGATCAGTTTGGCCTGGACAATCTGCGCTATAGCCGCGTGATTCTCCTTATGGATGCCGACGTGGACGGGGCTCATATCTGCACGTTGCTCCTCACCTTCTTCTTCCGTTACATGCAGCCACTGATTGATGAGGGACATCTGTTCATCGCTCAGCCGCCGCTCTACCGCGTCGCCGCCGGCAAGAAAGTGCGCTACGTCTACACCGATGCAGAGAAAGACGTGCTGCTCGAAGAATTGAAGGGCCAGAAGGTCACTCTCCAGCGCTACAAGGGGTTGGGCGAGATGAATCCGGATCAACTCTGGGAGACGACGATGAACCCGGAGAAGCGCACTCTCCTGCAGGTGACCATCGAGGATGCGGCCGCCGCAGACCGCACCTTCGATATGTTGATGGGCAAGAGCGTACCCCCCCGCAAGAGGTTCATCCAGACCCACGCCAAAGAGGTGCGCAACCTGGACGTGTGAGGCCAGTACAGTCCCCATAAACCCACCGGCCCGGTCGGGGCACACGCCCCGGCCGGGCTGGTTGCTGTGAGCCTGCCTTCTGAGGCTGACAAGCAAAGAAGTAGCGTGACGTTTGCTCCCCGGCGGTGTTACTCTCTCTAGAACCAACTACCAAATTTGGAGGTATGCTTGTGAAACAACGTGTCGTCATCACCGGTCTCGGCGCGGTGACCCCTTTGGGCAATGACGTGCCGACGACATGGGAGGCGCTCGTCGCCGGGCGTAGTGGTATTGGTCCCATCACCTGCTTCGACGCCTCCGATGTGGATGTGCAGATAGCCGCCGAGGTCAATGACTTCGACCCGGTGGCACTCTTCGGTCGCCGTAAGGCACGCCGCAACGACCGCTTTACGCTTTTCGCCCTGGAAGCGGCTCGCCAGGCGGTAGCCGACGCCGGGTTGGAATTTGACGACGGGCTCAAGCAGGTCACAGGCGTGTTCATCGGGACCGCCATCGGCGGTATCCTCACCTTGTTCGAGAACTACGACATCCTCCAGAAGTCCGGTCCGCGCCGTGTGAGCCCCTTCATGGTGCCGATGATGATGCCCAACGCTGCCTCCGGGACTGTCGCCATCACCTACGGTCTGCGAGGCCCCAATCTCTCCATAGCCTCCGCCTGTGCCACGGGCTCTCACGCCATCGGGGAGGCGGCAGAGGTGATTCGGCGGGGGGATGCGGAGGTGATGCTCTGCGGCGGAAGCGAGGCCGTCATCGCTCCTCTCACTCTCTCGGCCTTCAAGAACATGGGGGCGATCTCCACCCGCAACGACGAGCCACAGCGCGCCAGCCGTCCTTTCGACGCCGGGCGAGATGGCTTTGTCATGGGTGAGGGGGCGGGTGTCCTGGTGCTGGAGAGCCTGGAGTATGCCCGGCGGCGCGGGGCTCGCATCTACGCCGAACTGGTGGGCTACGGTGCCAGCGCCGACGCCTTCCACGTCACCGCCCCCGACGAGACAGGAGCCGGCGCGGCGCTGGCGATGGAACTGGCGCTGCAAGACGCGAGCATGTCGCCTGAGGAGATTGATTACATCAACGCTCACGGCACCAGCACCCTCCTCAATGACCGTATGGAGACACGGGCTATCCGCAACGTCTTCGGCCCCCACGCCGGCCGACTGGTTGTCAGTTCCACCAAATCTATGCTGGGCCACCTGATGGGCGCGGCCGGCGCGGTCGAAGCCATCGCCTGTGTCAAGAGCCTGGAGAGCGGCTGGGTGCATCCCACCGTCAACTACGAGACCGCCGACCCAGAATGTGACCTGGACTACGTGCCCAACCAGGCCCGCCAGACCTGGCCGCGTGTGGCCCTCTCCAATTCCTTTGGCTTCGGCGGGCACAATGGCTGCCTCGTCTTCCGCCGCTGGGAGGAAGCAGGATGAAGACCCACGCTCACATCGTTGGCTGGGGCAAGTCTGTGCCACAGCGCGTACTGACCAACGACGACCTGTCGCGGATGGTGGATACATCCGACGAGTGGATCCGCACCCGCACGGGCATCGCCGAGCGGCGCATCGTTGTTGATGGCGAGACGACGTTCAGTATGTCGCTCCACGCCGCTCAGAGGTCACTGGAAGTGGCCGGCATCAATCCGTCGCAACTGGACTTGATTGTCGTCGCCACCGTCACACCTGACTACGCCTTCCCTGCCACAGCCTGCCTGGTACAGGATGCCCTGGGGGCCACCCGTGCAGCGGCTTTTGACCTCTCGGCCGGCTGCACTGGCTTCGTCTACGGACTCAGCGTGGCCGCCAATCTCATCTCGGCCGGCGTCTACGAGAATGCGCTGGTCATTGGGGCCGAGACCCTCTCCCGCATCACCGACTGGAGCGACCGGGCCACTTGCGTCCTCTTCGGCGACGGGGCTGGCGCAGTCGTCCTCCAGGCCAACGGGGCCGACGGTGGCGTTCTCTCCACCGTCCTCGGCGCCGACGGTTCCGGGGGTGACCTGCTGTGCCTCCCGGCCGGGGGGAGCAAGCATCCCGCCTCTCATCGCACCGTGGCCGAGGGGCTGCACTATCTGAGAATGAAGGGGCGGGAGGTCTTCCGCTTCGCCGTGCGCGCCATGCCCGCTGCCACGCGGGGGGTGCTCGAGCAGGCTGGGCTGGAAATCTCTGACCTGAATCTCCTCATCCCCCACCAGGCCAACCAGCGCATCATTGAGGCCGCGACACGGGCGCTGAAACTGGAACCGGAAGTGGTCTTCACTAACCTGGAGCGGTACGGCAATACCTCGGCCGCCTCCATCCCCATCGCCCTCTGCGAGGCAGCGGAGGAGGGGCGCATCCAGCGAGACGACCTGGTGGTGTGTGTGGGCTTCGGCGCGGGGCTGACCTGGGGGGCGGCTGCCATTCGCTGGAGTGCACCCCTGCCATCCGTGGCACCCTCACGCTGGGAGAAGGCCCGGTACCAGTTGCGCTATCGTTACGCTGCGTTGCGCTCGTTGGTGCGCCGCTTCCTGCGCTGGCTGCTCTCACTGGGCGTGAAGGAGTGAGTCACCGGTGACCCAATCTCCAATCTCCAATCTCCAATCTCAAACTCCGCTTGAACGGCTGGAGAAGATGCACGCCCAAGCCTGCCTCGGCGGTGGTGCTGAGCGCATCAAGCGCCAGCATGCCCGGGGCAAACTGACCGCCCGCGAGCGGCTGGACTACTTGCTCGACCCCGGCACCTTCTACGAACTGGACGAGTTCGTTACCCACAGGGCGACCGACCCTTCGACAGGCTCAGGGCAGGCTCCTTCGACAGGCTCAGGGCACCGCTTTGGCCTGGCCGAGCGGAGCACACTGGGCGACAGTGTCGTCACCGGCTGGGGTGAGATAAACGGCTGCCCTGTGTACCTCTTCGCCCAGGACTTCACCGTGTTGGGCGGGTCGGTGGGGGAGGCCCATGGCCGGAAAATCTGCAAACTGCTCGACCTGGCGCTGGAGAATGGCGCACCTGTTATCGGGATCAACGACTCGGGCGGGGCACGCATCCAGGAGGGAGTGGACGCGCTGGCTGCCTACGGCGAGATCTTCTACCGCAACGTCCTGGCCTCCGGCGTCATTCCCCAAATCTCGGTCATCATGGGCCCATGCGCCGGTGGCGCGGTCTACTCCCCCGCGCTCACTGACTTCACCTTCATGGTCGAGGGTACAGGGCGGATGTTCATCACCGGCCCCGGTGTCATCAAGGCGGTGACGCGCGAGGAGGTCAGCGCCGAGGAATTGGGTGGCGCCGAGGTCCACAACCGGCTCAGCGGCGTGGCCCACTTCGCCGTCACCAGCGATGAGGGGACGCTTGACCTGGTGCGGCGGCTGCTCTCTTACCTGCCCTCCAACAACGCCGATGACCCGCCCTACGTCCCGCCGACCGACCCGCCCGACCGCGTTGACAGGGCACTGGACACGCTGGTGCCGGAGGACCCGGCGCAGGGATATGACATGCGGGAGGCCATCCACGCCATCGTGGACGACCGGGACTTCCTGGAAGTGCAGGAGCAGTTTGCCCCCAATCTGATGGTGGGCTTCGCTCGCCTGGGGGGACACGTGGTGGGCATCGTAGCCCAGCAGCCGCCGATGCTGGCCGGCGTACTCGACAGCGATGCTTCCGACAAGGGGGCGCGTTTCATCCGTTTCTGCGATTGTTTCAACGTCCCGCTTCTCACGCTGACCGACACGCCTGGCTTCCTACCTGGAGTGGCGCAGGAGCACGGCGGCATCATCCGTCACGGGGCGAAGATGATCTACGCCTACGCCGAGGCCAGCGTGCCCAAGGTCTCAGTCATCATCCGCAAGGCTTACGGCGGGGCCTACATCGTCATGAGTTCCAAACACTTGCGCGGTGACGTTTGCCTGGCCTGGCCGGGGGCGGAGATCGCCGTGATGGGGTCGCAGGGAGCGGTGAATGTCATCTTTCGCCGGGAACTTAAGGCAGCGGATGATCCGGACGGCCTGCGGGAGGAGTTGGTGCGCGACTACCGTGAGAAGTTCGCCAATCCCTACGTCGCGGCAGCGCGGGGCTACCTGGATGGGGTGATCGCTCCCCGCGAGACCCGCCCCCGCGTCATCCGCGCGCTGGAGATGCTGCGCAACAAGCGGGTTCAGCGACCGCCGCGTAAGCATGGGAACATGCCATTGTGAGCAGAGGAGCGGAGGAGCAGGGGAGCAGGGGAGCGGAGGAGCAGGGGAGATGGGGAGATGGGACGGAAGCCAATACAGAGTCATAGAGAGTTAGAGGTGTATCAGTTGGCGTTTGAGGCGGCAATGCAGATTTTCGAGGTGACGAAGAGGTTTCCTGTTGAAGAACGATATTCGCTGACGGATCAGATCCGCCGCTCGTCGCGTTCGGTGTGCGCCAACCTTGCCGAAGCCTAGCGCAAGCGTCGTTACGTTCGAGCGTTCGTGAACAAGTTAAACGACTCTGAGGCTGAAGCCGCCGAGACCCAAACGTGGCTGGAGTTCGCTGTCAAATGCGATTATCTGGATGCTGAGGCGGGGCGGGCGCTCTACCAGACTTACGATCACATTCTGGGGAAGTTGGTGAATATGATCCGCAATCCTTCGCCTTGGCTTATGCTCCGTAAGTAGAGGCGGAGGGGCAGGAGGCTCCTCTGCACCCTTGCACCTCTGCACCCCTGCCCTTTGATCTATGGGATGATGGATGATCAGCAAAGTCTTAGTTGCTAACCGAGGGGAAATCGCGGTACGGGTGCTGCGCACCTGCCGGGAATTGGGGCTGGAGACAGTCGCTGTCTTCTCCGAGGCCGACCGGGAGGCTCCGCACGTGCGCTACGCCGACGAGGCCTACTGCATCGGTCCGCCGCCAGCGCAGGAGAGTTACCTGCGCGGCGAACGTCTCATTGAGACTGCGCTGCGGGCCGGGGCGCGCACCGTCCACCCTGGCTACGGCTTCCTGGCCGAATCACCCGCCTTTGCCCGCGCCTGTGCTGAGGCCGGGTTGACCTTCGTCGGGCCAGGCCCGGAGGCGATGGAACTCCTGGGCGATAAGATCGCCGCCCGTCGTGTGGCCCGTGATCTGGACATCCCGGTCATCGAGGGCTCCGTGCACACGCTGGACGACGAGGAACTGCTGAACGCCGCCGGTCGCATCGGCTATCCGGTGATGCTCAAGGCGGCCGCTGGCGGTGGCGGGATGGGCATCCGCGTGGCACATTCACGGGCAGAACTGGAGGACGTCATTCCCGTCGCCCGACGTGAGGCTCAGGCCGCATTCGGTGACGATGCGGTTTACCTGGAACGGCTGGTGGAGGATGCCCGCCACGTCGAGGTGCAACTGCTTGGCGACACCCACGGCCACGTCATCCACCTGGGTGAACGAGAGTGCTCTATTCAGCGCCGGCACCAGAAACTGATTGAGGAGGCCCCCTCACGGGCGGTGGACGACGATCTGCGGCAGCGCATCTGTCGTGCCGCCGTGCGCATCGGGCAGGCTGTGGGCTACGCCGGCGCGGGCACGGTCGAGTTTCTCCTCGACCCCGAGGGCGACTTCTATTTTCTGGAGGTCAACCCCCGCCTGCAGGTAGAGCACACCGTCACTGAGGCGGTCACGGGAGTGGACGTCGTTAAGGAGCAGTTGCGCATCGCTGCTGGCCGGGAACTGCATTATGTTCAAGAGGACATTCGCTATCGGGGCTGGGCGCTGGAATGTCGCATCCTGGCCGAGGACCCCGCCCGGGGCTTCATCCCCGCCGCTGGTTGTATTACCCGCCTGATCGAACCGGGCGGCCCCGGCATCCGCGTGGACAGTGGCATCTGCGAAGGACTCACCGTCACCCCCTACTACGATTCGCTGTTGGCCAAACTGGTCGTCTGGGGGGAGACGCGGGGGGTGGCCATCGTGCGTATGCGGCGGGCGCTGGAGGAGTACCGCATCATCGGTGTCACGACCAATTTGGACCTGCACCGGGCACTCCTGGACAGCCATCGCTTCTTCGGCGGACAGTTCCACACTCGCTTCCTGGAGGAGCAGTTTCTGCTGCCAGAGACGGGTAGCGAGGATCACCTGGCAGCGGCACTGACGGCAGCGCTGCTCGACTATCGGCGGCGCGGGGGAGCCGAGGTGACAGGCAAGCCCCGCGTCAGCCGCTGGAAGATGCTGGGTCGCTGGGAATTGATGCGGGAGTGGGGCCGGTGAAGTACGTCATCACTGTTGAGGGAGAGACCTTCGAGATCGATGTGGGCCGTGAGGGGCGGGTGTGGGTCAATCGCCGTCTGTACGACGTGGATTTCCAGGGCGTTGACGGTCTGCCTCAGTATTCGCTGTTGGTAGATCACCGTTCCTACGAGGCGCACGTCGAGCAGGCCGACGAGGAAGGCTACCAGATGGTGGTGGCCGGGCAGCCTTATCGGGCCCGTCTACAACAGACGCGAGACCGCTCCCCAGGGGACACTAGGCGATTCCGCCCCCCCGCGACGGCGGTTCGACAGGGCTCATCACCACAGGGGGAGGTGCGCGCCCCCCTGCCCGGCCTGCTGGTGGCGGTGCCTGTGGTGGTGGGGCAGCGAGTGACGCAGGGAGAGGTGGTGGCGGTGCTGGAATCTATGAAGATGAACCTGGAACTCCGCGCACCGTGGGATGGGGTGGTGCAGGCGCTCCACATAACCCCGGGGACGGAGGTCGGTCAGGCGGAGGTACTGGCGGTCATCAAGCCGGATGAGCAAGGGGAGTCTTCGGCACTGTAAAGTAGAAAGTGCTGCCCCGACCGATCTCACTTTCCAGCCACACTTTGCCCCCGTGATCCTCGACTACTTCTTTGACAATTGCAAGTCCCAATCCAATACTACCGAAGCGGCGCGATCTCGAAGGGTCTACCTGGTAGAAACGTTCGAAAATGTGTGCTTGAGCCTCTTTGGGGATGCCAATGCCCTCGTCTTTCACTGCGACCTGGACGGCGTCGTCTACATCCTCTACACTCACCGTCACCGTGCCCCCGCCCGGGCTGTACTTGATGGCATTGCTGAGCAGGTTATCGAAGACCTGCATCAGCCGCCGGGGGTCGGCCGGCACCTGGGGGATGTCATCGGGTGTCTCGACGCGGAGGGTGATGTGAGCGGCCTTGGCCGCTGCCTCCGCCCCTTGCAGCGCAACCCGCGCCAGGTCAGGTAGCGAGGTGGGCGTCAGCGTGTCTGGGCCGAGTTGTGGACGTTGAAGCAAGATGATGTCCTCCGCCATCCGAGACAGCATGCTGGTCTTATCCAATACAATGTCCAGGCTTTTCCGCTGCTGCTCTGTCAGAGGGCCCTGTTCGCCCTGGAGCATCAGTTCGGCGTACCCCTTGATGAACGTCAACGGCGCTCGCAGGTCGTGGGATACGTCCTGTACGAACTCGGCTCTCCGGCGGTCGAGATCCTGCAGTTCCTCGTAGGTACGGTGTAACTGATAGGCTCGTTCTTCCAGTTCCTGATAGAGTTGCGCGTTCTCCACTGCCATCGCTGCCTGGTCTGCGACGGCTTGCAGCAAGTGCTCGTCCGCCTCGCTGAAGGGCGGGGGGCCGAAGCGCCCCAGACCGATGGCACCCAGGCAGCGATCTTCATAGCGCATGGGGGCATAGAGAATGCTACGGGGCGGATGAGGGCGGACGTAACGCACCCGGTCATCGGCGCAGGTATCGCCCACGCGGAGCGTCTGGCGGTTACGCACCACCCAACCCGGGTGACGCTCCAGTGCCGTTCTTTCCGCCATCTCCATCTCCTCGGGCGTGAGTTCCAACGCGGCGACTATACGCATACGCTCGACCGGCTGTGCCTGGTAGAGGTAGAGCGCGTAGCCATCAAAGGGAATGATGGGTTTAAGCAACTCGAGGAGGCGATCCACCTCGGTGCGGGCGTTGATGGTACGCCCTATCTCGTTCAGAACTGCTAGTTCCTCGGCATGGCGCTCGGCCGAGTGCACGGCGTCAATGCGGCGCTGTCCGAGCCACCCGGCCACTGCGCCGGTCAGCAGCAATACTCCGACGTTGATCGCCACGCGCGCCAGCGGTTCCAGGGCCAGTGAGCGCCCCAGCGCCAGCAGTACCAGCAGTGACATCACTGAGAGCACGACACTCTGTATGGCCCCCCGGCGGCCATAGCGGATGGCTCCAGTGACGATGTAGACAGCATACAGCGGCAGGTATGGACTGGACAATCCCCACGAGAGGTGGAGGCCAGCCGTGAGGAGAGCCAGGTTGGCCGGAGAACCGATCCAGTCCCACAGGCGTAAATGGCTGTACCGGCGCTCCAGCCAGACGAGCGCCAGGTTGAGCGCCACGCCGATGGTAAACAAGCCGACCAGGGGGACGATCACCGTTTGGCCGACGAGCGGTATGCCGAACACTCCTAGAACAACGACGGTGGCCAGCGTCAGGAGACTGACCACTCCTTCCAGGGAGATGGTCGGTTCAGCGTTATGCCGTGGCAAGAGGTTCTTCTGCTGCATAGGACTACAATCAGTGTAGCACAGACGATGGGAGTGGTCAATAGGAAATTGGTACAGTAGGTGGACGATGGCGCGCGGTTGGTCAGACATCGGTAGATAGAGACGGATCACTCGGTTTCAATCTGGCTACTCCCGCCACGAACTTGCGCTTGCCCCCGTGCGATGGATGCCGGATGTAGGTAGCCTGCACGCCGATTGCCTCCAGCGCCCGCTGTGCCACGCGACCAATGGCATAGGGCCGCGCAGATGGAAATAGGGACAGGAAGCAGCGCAGCACTTCTAGCCCGTCGTCCAAATCCTTGCCTGGTGGCCGGTTAGAGAGCGGGGCTGCTTCATCAAAAGGATGCCAGGGGAAAGCATTCCACAGCACGCAGTCGCCGCGATCACCTAATGCTTCCCATACCATCCTTGCAGAACGCTCCACCCACAGGGTCTCTGCTGTGCTGCTGCGAGCCAGGTCTTTGTCGAGTGTCCAGCCCAATCGCTCCGGGCCGATCAGCTGTGCCTCACAGGTGAAGGGGATGCCGGAGAAGCGACACCCGGCGTACCCGGCTGCCTCGCCCACCAGCACAAAGCACGCGCTAGCAAAAGCCTCCAGGTAGCAGCGCAGATTATGGCAGCGCACTGCCGCTCCGTCCGGGCGATCCAGTTCTGGATGGACGTCTCGATACTGGTTGAAGGCCCCGGTGGTGCAGTGCACGACAAGCAACTCAAACAGCCAATCATAGTTCATTGGGATGATATCAGTGTCTCCTTCTCAGCCCGGGTAAAGTGCGCCCGGTAGGCCGCTGTCTCTTCGAGCAAGGCCTTCAATCGAGCGGCTATTCGAGGCAAATCAGCGCTGACCGTTTGGCTGCCTGCAGCCAGGTGAACCTCATCACCCTCCTCACCGAGCACCACGAGGTGTCCACGGGCTTCAAGCCAGGCTAAGCCTGCCCGCACGGTTGCCTCACGCTGTGCGGTGGCCGCCGCCAGAGTCGAGACGTTGGCCCGCCCCTGATTGGAATTCAGCGCGTGCTTGGTCAGACCGGCCAAACGCTTCAGGAACTCCTCTGGCCGATCCAGACCGGGGTCCATCCCAAAGAGATAGACTGTCTCCGGCGAGACCTTCTCCAGTACGGCTTGCAACTCAGCAGGGCCAGGGGGTGTGGTCCAGATGACCAAGGCTTTTGATGGACCTAATTCGTACCGATCCTGCCCCGCGACCTCTGCCCTGGTCTCTGCTTCGCTCCACATCTGTATGTCTCCCTGCGCTAGTAGTTTCTTGACTGTCCTGCGTGGCCTGGGTTCCCGCCTGTAGTCCACAACTTCGATGGCTGACACCACTGGGCGTAGCACGGCAGCAGGTTCCTCGATGGGGCGGGCATCTACCCACTCCACCTGCACGTCCCGCTGCCCCCGGTAATCGCTGGCCCGTACGACGTAGGCCAGGTCAAACCTGCCCTGCGGCAGTGGCTCGCCGACGCCTCGCCACCAGACTACCTTCTGTCTCGTGCCCGCCTCGTTCTCCACGATCAGTTGGAGATGCTCGCCGCTGCGGCCTATGGTGGAGTGGCTCGTCAGTGAGAGCCCCAGGCTTGCCAGTGTCAGCGGCGGGTTCCCTGGCCCGAACGGCGACAACCGCTCTATCTCCTCCACCAGATCAATCGACAGGTCAGAAAGCGGCAGGTAGCCGTCTATCTGTAGCGCGGGCCTTTCCGTTGCCTCTCCGCACGTCTCCAGGACGGTGCGTGACAAGGCACGCCGGAACTCGGGGATGCGCTCTGGATCAATGCTCAGCCCGGCAGCCATCGGGTGGCCGCCGAAACTCTCCAGCATCTCCTCGTGGGCCGCGATGACGGCTGAGATATTGCACCCCTTGATGGAACGGGCCGACCCCCGACCTAATTCGCCGGGTGGTGTGGCGATGAGAATGGTCGGACGGTGGTGCCGTTCGGCCAGGCGACCGGCCACGATGCCGATGACGCCCGCGGGCCAGGTTGGGTGGCTCAACACCAGGGCAGCGCGCTCCAGTAGCGGTGGATCACGTTCGATCTGTGCCTGGGCCGCTTGAAAAACCTGGTCGCACAGCAGTTTACGCTGAGCGTTCAAGCCCTCCAGTTCGGTGGCCAGGATGCGGGCACGTCCCAGGTCATCGGTAGTCAGCAGTTCTACGGCGACGTTGGCGTCGGCCAGCCGGCCCAGGGCGTTGAGGCGGGGTCCCAGGACGAAGCCGATGTGCTCTTCTGTGAGCCAGTCTGGGTTGAGTGCGGCGGTCTCCATCATCACCTGCAGGCCCAAGCGTTCGGTGTGACGCAGGGCCTCCAGCCCTCGCTGAAGCAAATAGCGCGTGTCGCCGGTCTGCACCGCGACATCGGCCACGATCCCCAGGGCCACCAGGTCGAGATGCTGCGCAATGTCCTGCGGCCGTCCCGCCCGGTCATATAGCGCCTCCGCCAGTTTGTAGGCACATCCCACGCCCGGCAGTTCGCGCAAGGGATGACCAGCGGGTAGCATCTTGGGGTTCACCACCGCGCAGGCTTGAGGCAGGGTGGGGGGCAAATCGTGGTGGTCGGTGACGACCACATCCACGCCCTGTGACTGGGCGTAGGCGATAGCCTTATGGGCGGTGACGCCTGTGTCACACGTCAGCACCAGGTTAACCCCGTCCGCGATAAGTTGCTTCAGCACAGGGAGATTGACGCCGTGGGACTCACGCTTGCGGTTGGGGATGTGGTATCGGACAGACGCGCCAATCTCCTGCAGCGTGGAGACCAGGAGTGTCGTTGCCGTCTCGCCGTCTACGTCAAAGTCGCCCCAGACGCAGATGACCTCTCCCTGCCTGATGGCCCGCTCCAGTCGCTCGGCTGCTTTCACCAGGTTCGGGAACTCAGACGGAGGGGCAGGCCGGTAACAGTCGGGATTGAGGAAGGCCCGGGCTGTCTCCACATCGGCGAACCCGCGCCGAGCCAAGGTCTGCGCCACCAGCGCATGCCCGCCGATGGCAGCCTGCAACTCCTGGGGCGCTTTTATGTCCCGGGGTTCGATCCATTCCTTCATAGTATGGTAGGTTGGTAAATTGGTAAGTTGGTACATTGGTAGGTTGGTAGATTGGTAGGTTGGTGAATTGGGCTTCGGTTTCCCGGTTTCCCAATCTACCAGTTTCCCAATCTACCAATTTCCCGATCTACCAGCCCTTCAACACCAGCGGGAGGTAGATATTCGAGCCCGGCGTCACCTCCACCACCGCCTGAGCCACGTTGTTGTTGGTGTCGGGGTCGCGCGCTGCTGCGCTGACCTCAGCCGTGTTGATCAACAAGCCGGTGTAGACACTCGTGGTGGTGATGGCGATGGTGAGCGTCCGGGTGACGAGCGGGTCGCTGCCCGGCAGGCTCCAGGTGCAGGTGATCAGGCCGGTGGCCTCATCCCCCGCGCAGTTGGTCGGCAGCCTCAGCGCTGTGAAAGCCTGGGTTGGCACGACGGTATCGGTCAGCGTGACAGCCAGTGTCCCCGCCAGCGAGCCGGATTTGGTGATGGCGATGGTGTATTGCGCCGCTTTCCCGGACTGCACTGTCTCCGCGTCCGCCCACTTGCCCACCGCCAGGTCGGCCACGTCACCGGTGATAACGCCCGTCACGTCCATAGCATTGGCTTGCACGTGCGGCGAGGTGGCGGTGAGGATGGTGGTATCGCTCATCCCATTGGTCGCGGCGGGTGGCACGCTCACCGGCACCTGGACAGTCGTACTGGTCTGGGCGGCCATGGTGATGGGAGAGACGGCCAGCAGCGTGGCCCAGCCGTTGCTGCTGTGGAAAGTCAGGTTGTAGGTATCGGTCTCGGTGCCGGTGTTGAGCAACCAGTGAGTGTAGGTGACGGTCTGGCCTGGTTCGGCGGGCAGGGCGGAGAAGGGCGGGACGAGCCAGACGGAGTAGGTGTCGCTCACCACCTCGTCGGCGCCGATGTCGTAGCCTTGACCGGAGGGACGCAGTTCCAGATCAATGTCCACCAAAAGGTCCGTGCCCGGCAGCGTCAGTGCCACCGGAACGCCGGCATCCACCGCCGCCGAATCGGTGAGAACGTGATAGGGCTGCAAGCAATCGGGCGGGTCGCCCGTGCAGGTGAACCTGGGATCGCCGTAAACGTCGGCGGTGTGAACGACTGGCCCCGGCCCGGCAGTATCGCTCCCGTTGCCGTCCCACAATGTCCCTTCCAGCGTGGCCTTGTTCTGCAGCGGGGCGGGCAGGCCGGTCGAGTCCACGTAGACCCCCACCGTCTGGCTGACGATGATGGTGTTGGTAAAGGAAGGTTGGCTGGGGATGGGGATGACCGGAGGCCAGATTTGGCCGGGCTTGTGGGTCAGGTAAACCCCGCTATTGCCCGTGTTCTGGGCGATGGTGTTGTGGAAGAGTTGGGGCGAGGAGGCCCACAGGTAGAGCCCAGCGCCGTCGGTGGCCTCGTTGTCGGCGATGACGTTGTTGACCAGTCCGGCGATGGCCTGGTGGAAGTAGAAGCCGCCGCCCTGGCTGCCGGTGCTGCGGTTGCTGCGCACGTAGTTGTTGGCGATGATGGGGATGGTCGCCTCGGAGAAGGAGAAGGGGCCGTTCAGGTAAAAACCCGCGCCGTCGGCGGCGGTGTTGGAGTCGACGTAGGTGCCGGCGATGCGGGCCGGGCTATTGCCCAGGAAAAAGCCGCCGCCCCGGTTCCCGGCCTGATTTTCCAACACCAGCCCGCCGGCGATGATGGCCTGACCGCTGTACAGGTAGAACCCACCTCCGTCATACGTGGCGGAGTTGGCGTTGACGTACAGCCCGGTCAGGATCGGCGTTCCTCCCTCCACGAAAAAGCCGCCGCCGAAATCGGCGCTGTTGTTCTGCACCGGCAGCAGGTTGGCGATGCCCAGCAGGTTCCCCCAACTCAGATCGCCGGCGTCGAAGGAGGTGCGGCAGTTCTTGAGATAGAGGCCGCCGCCGTAGGTGGCGGTGCCGCTCATCACCGGCGTGGCGACGAAGGTCAAGTCGGCGTCCTCGGCGTAGACGTTGCCCCCCCGCTCGGCGTGGCCGTTGACGAAGGAGAGCAGTTCCAACGTGGGCGTCACGCCGCTGACGTAGAGGGCGCGGCGGGTGTCCTCGCCGTCCACCTCGGCAGGGACGGGTCCCTGTGTCCACGTTCCAGGTAACGGAACATAGATATAGCCTCCATACAGGTAGAGCCGTTTGGTCAATTCTATCACGCTGTCTCCGCTGCCGGTGTAGCGGGCAGTGGTGGTGATGGGAGGGAGACCCGCGCTGACCTCGTACGTGGCGATGTGGACATCGTCGCCGTCGTTGGCTTGATCCACAGCACGCTGGATGGTCTGACAAGGAGCAGTCGGGCCCGTGCAGTCGTTTCCCGTGTCAATGCCGCTGATAGAGGAAACGTAGCGAGTGTCGCCCTGAGGATGGGCCAGAGCCCGCTCAGTCCGCCAGGCTCCCAGCAAAACCAACGTCCCGACCAGGGCCAGCAGGCCGCAGGCCAGGGCCAACGAGAGATGTAACCTTTTCGTCTTCATTTTCAAGCCTCCTGTTGAAAGTAACGAACGGCGCATCGCATTTCACGTTTTACATTTCATGTTCTACGTTCTTACACTAAGTCGCCTCCTCCCCACCCCTGCGTGTCAATACTCGATCTCCGCAATCTGCTCAAAATCGAGGGAGATGCCAAAGCCCTCGTCCAACTCCAATTCATCCTCAGTCTCATCAAGTGCACCTGCCCTCACTCCGCGTTGACACAATGAGCGGTAACGACAGTACTTGCAGTGCCGCTTCTGAGTGGTGAGCGGGTAGGACGAGTTGGACAAGTTGGACAAGTTGGCAACTTGTCCTACGAGCGAAGTCAGGTAGGCCTCGTCGGCCTCATACTGGGCCGTGTCGTAGACGAAGCGTGCCGGCTCTTCTGGGAAGTTGGCGAACCAGTAGGCC
>JAUWNP010000074.1 GCA_030612585.1 Anaerolineae bacterium | reverse complement strand
GCTTCGCTCAGGGCAGGCTCTTCCGGCAAGCCATCTGCGCGGCCTTCACCTCTCGGCGCGGCAGTTGGGGTTGAGGTCGAAGGGGCAGGCGCGGGCGTACCTGTGGCCCTCTCGCTGCTACCGTAGGTGGCAATCGTAACTATGGGCTCCGCTTGCACACAACCGGTGACCAGGATCAGAACGATTATCGCGGCGGCGATTGCTTTATATTGAGCAGATATGATCTCACTCCTTTCAGGTTCTCAAGCCATTGAGCCAACTACCGACGTTCACGCTTCACATTTCACGTTACGGCGACCAAACCCCCCGCCCAACGTCAATTGTTCCAATTCGCCGGACGCGACGTCGTAGAGCCATAGATCGGCGTAGGGGAAGTCGGTCTCGTACCGCTGGCGCATTTCCCCCATCGTGAACAGCAGGCGGGTTCCATCCGGCGACCAGTTGAGCCAGAAGAGCCAACCCTCGCCGTCCACGACGATGGTGACCTCGCCCATCTCTAGCGCGACGAGGTGCAAGGCGGTGGCCTCCCCCTCCCGATAATTCTCGCTGGCGACAACGGCAATGTGCGCACCGTCCGGCGACCAGGCGATCTCTGCTGCGGCGGTAGACACAGCGGTTGTCGCGGACATAACCTCACCCTTTGGACACGGTCACTATGTGATCATCTGGGGGCATAGTATATACATCTAACGGCACGACTTGGTTCAATAGACCTGCTCCATCACCCATCAGCGCTTGCCTCGCTACCGAACAGCCGTCCTTCTTTCAGACGCTGTACTCCTTTGGGGGTCGACGCCGGATAGATGTATGTGCCGCCATTCCACCGCCGCTCCACATCCTCCACGTATCCCTCCGCCTGGAGTGCATCAAGAAAGTCTAACACGGTGTCTGCGCCCCCACGCAACCCCTCCAGCGCTCCGAAGTGTTCGCTGGACACAATAAGCCGTCGCCGTGCTTTCTTCCGCTCGGGGTCTGTCTGATACTTGGTAGCCATATAGTCGTTTCCCACGAGGATCTGGGCCAGTGTCCAGGCCCCATAAGGCGCACGCCCTCTCACGTTGGCCAATCCCGCATCCCAGGCCACCGCCTTCAGAATCGTGTATTTGGCATCCTGGTACCGTCCTGGGTCGGTTAGATCCTCCCACGCAGATTCGTCGGCCCAGGGGACGGCCAGGTTCACGTCGCACAGCGAGCAACATTCGCCGGCGCGGGTGGGCGGCTTCTCGGCCCCCAGGTACCTGAGGATCTCCTCCCGCAAGCAATCGCCAACTTTCAGCGATTCGGCATACCGTCGCATCGCGGCCAGGTTGGCCTCCATCTCCCCTCGCACCCGGCGGGCCTCCCCCAGGTCCAGGTCCAGCCGCGCCCCCTCCAGCATCCTCGGCCCAGGCGTCAGCACGAACGCCCGAGCAAACCCTCGGTAGATCAGGAGCCCTTGCAGGGCCAGTTGATACAGCGCCTCGTCCAGCGCCAGCGGGTCCAGGCCCTCCGCCAGTGCCGCCTCCACGACCGGCAGTTCACCTCGGGCTACCTGACCGATCCCGTGGACCTCCAACACCCGCCCGATTGCCCCTCCTACTGGCCCCGGTGCCACATCTTGAGCCCGCGCTGCCACCACCTCCAGCGGTGCCAACAGCCGCGCGCTGGCCTTCAGGGTCACGTCCACGCCACGTCGAATGAAGCCCATCTCCTCCAGCAAATGCAGGTGGATGCCCAATTCCCGCTGCTCATCAAAGTCCAGCGCGTCAGCCGCTTCTCGGGGGTCCACGTAGATTGGGCTCCCCTCGTCCGTCCCGCAGCGACGGCGGAGCCACTCCAACACGTTCGCCACCTGCTCTGACTCGGGCAGACTTTTGGGGATGAAGTAGTTCTCGTGAATCCAGAGGTCGCCCTCGTGGTAGAGCAACACACACCAACTCACCTGGCTGTCGCGCCCGGCACGGCCTGCCTCCTGGAAGTACGACTCGATGTCCCCCGGAATCTGATAGTGGACCACGTAGCGGATATCCGGTTTGTCAATGCCCATCCCGAAGGCCTTGGTGGCCACGATGACGTTGATCTGACCATCCAGGAACATGTCCTGGACTTCCTTGCGGGCCTGGTCGTCCATCTTGCCGTGGTAGTAGCGAGCGTCCAGTCCCACCGCCTCCAGCCTGCGGGCCAGCCGCTCCGCCTCCCGCGTCGTGTTGATGTAGACAATACCGCTCTCGTTGCGCCGATCGGCTGCGCGCAGGATGCGCAGCAGGATGCGGAGTTTGTCCCGCTTGCTGCGCACCCGGAACCCCGGGCTCGTGCGGTTGTACACCACGAAGCGCAGTTCAGGGCGGTTGGGGTTGCGCTCGATCTCCTGGTAGCCCGGGCGGAGTTCCAGCCGCTCGGCGATGGAGACCCGCACCCGAGGTGTGGCCGTCGCCGTCAACGCGGCGACTGGCGGCCGGTAGCCTTGGGCCTCGGCGATGACGTCCACCAGGTGGTGGATGTACAGAAAGTCGGGCCGGAAACTGTAGCCCCACGTGTGGACGCAATGGGCCTCATCCACCACCACCTGAACGACGTTCCGCGCCAACCTCAGCGCCGCCAGCAGCCGAGGGTCCCGCACCCGCTCTGGGGCAATGTAGACCAGCCGCACTGTCCCTTCCTGCATACGCTGATAGACCCGCTCTTGCTCCTCAGCCGTCTGGCTGCTATCTACCCGCTCGGCCACAGCCAGCCCCCGGTCCAGTAGCCGATCTACCTGGTCCTTCATCAGCGCCTTCAGCGGCGAGAAGACCAGGGTGGTGCCCTCCCGCAGCAGCGCCGGCAACTGGAAGGTGAACGACTTGCCGGATCCCGTGGGCAGCACAACCAGGGCATCCTGTCCAGTAAGAGCCGCCCGCACCACATCCTCTTGCTCCGGCGGACGCCATTCCTGGAAGCCGAAGAGTTCCCGCATCCCCCGGAGCACCCGGTCCCAGACCTCCCGCAGCCGTTCCGAGGACACGATACGCGGCAGGCGTAAGTCGGCCAACAATCGCTCCAGCCCAGTCAGAAGCCGCTCCGGCACCTCAGCCAGGATATGCTCCATCCGCTCCAGGTCAATGCGCCACTTTGGGGGTGCCTGGGCCATATGGTCAGCCACGGCCCGGTAGACCGCCCGACGGGACAGCAATATCCCATCATCCAACAGCCGTGGCCCCTGGCCGCTGCCCCCTGTGTCATTCGCTCCTGGCAAAGCCGCCAACAGGTCCCGACGGTACTCGCGGTTCCACACCCGCTTGTCCAGGAGGAGCACCGCGCCGATGTCCTCCTCCCCCCGGATCAGCCGGCCGAACCCTTGCTTGAAGTCAATCAGCATCAGTGGTAGGATGTAGTCGGCGAACTCGTGGCCGTCCCGGGCGCGAACCTCCGCCGCGCGGGCGCGGATCACCGGATCGCCCAACAATGGGAAGGGGAGTTTCTCCATCACGACGTAGGAGACGTTAGGACCGGGCACATCCACCCCCTCCCAGAAACTCTTCAGTCCCAACAGTACCGAACCGGGGCGTGCCTTGATCTCCTCCAGCAGGGCTTTCCGGCTGCCAGTTTCCCCCTGGCAGCCAACGGGAATGCTGTGCTCACCCAAGGCAGGCTCCAGGTCGCGGAAGACCCGCAGCATGCGTTCGCGGGCGGTGAACAGCGTCAGGCCATTGCCGCCGGTGAAGGAGTAGAACCAGCCCAGTTCCTGGGTTACCTCATCCACGAAGTTCTGAATCTCGCTGGGCCGGGCATCGGCGCGCATGTAACGAGCGACGGCAAACAGCGCCCGGCTGTAGTCCAACTCCGGCGGCAGGGCGACAGCGTCCTCCGGCCGCACTCGTTCCAAGAGCCCCAGCCGGTCAAGAATGAACCCAAACCCCGCCTCCCTGGTAGTGCGCAGCGTAGCCGAGGTCAAGACCAGGGTCTGACAGGTCTCGTACAGCCGCTCCTCCAGATACGGGGCCACCCGCACCGGGGCGCGTTTGACCGCCCAGCGGTAAGGGCCGGTGTATTCCTCTTGCTCCTCGGCCTCCCCCGGCGGGATCGCCCGCTCAACCTCGATCCAGTGCAGACGAACCAGCCGGTCGTAGCCGACCCGCAGCAGGTTTTCAAGTAGATACGCCTGCTCGGCCAGTTGCTCGGCCAGGAACCTCAGTTCGTTTCGCGTCTCCTCCTGGAAGGCGGGCAGGGGATGTTCGTTCAGCCAGCTGTTCAGCCGTGCCACCACCTGGCCGGTCTCCCGCAGCGCCTCTGATAGCCTCTGGCGCGCCTCTTCGACCGGCTTCCAACTGCGGGGGTTGGCGCGGCGCGGGTCCGCCTCCAGAGCCAACCTGGCCCCATATCGCGGGTCCACCTGGGCGCGGTTCAACTCCACGTACCGGTGCAGCCGCTGCCCAAAGTCCTCCGCCAACGTCGCCAGGAGGCTCCGTCCCTGGAGCGCCCGCGCGATGAGCCGCTGGCCCCCGGCGTCCCGCACCTTGTCGCGCACCCGGATCAGCACCCCCCGGCCCGACCGCCGGTCGAGCAGCCGGTTTACCAGGTAGACGATGCCCCCCCAGGAGACCTCGTCGGTGGCGGCAGCAGTGGCTGCGTCCTCCAGGTTGTGGGCCTCGTCCACCACGACGCGGGTGAAGGGCAGCCCGGCCTGCTCCCACTCCTTGGAAAGCAGCAGGGCGTGGTTCATCACGACTACATCGGCCTGTTGAGCCCGGTCATAGGCCAGGCGGTGGAAGCAAGATTCGCGCGCCGGGCAATGCTTGCGGGGACACTCCCCCTGCTCTGCCCGCAGAGCCTCGCACAGCCGGGCCAGCGCCGGGAACGTGGTGAGCGCCCAGTAACTCAACTCGTCCAGCAGCCCCTCACGGGTGACCGAGAGCCAGGTCAGCAGGACCAACCAGGCGAAACGCTGCTCTTCATCCAAGTCACCTACGCAAGTCTGGGCATAGACGGCCGCTGCTCGCTCAAGGCAGATGTAGTTACGCATGCCCTTGAGCACCTGGGCCTGGAAATCCGTTCCCAGGTTCTGGCGAACCCGCTCCAGGGCGTCGGCCATCTGATCCTGGAGCAAACGGGTGTAGGTAGAGATGACGACTGGCTCACCCTGGCCGCGGGCCCAGAGGATGGCAGGGACCAGGTAGGCGAAGGTCTTGCCGGTGCCGGTGGGGGCCTCGACGGCCATAAAACGCTCGTCCCGGAGCGCGCGACTCACATGCTCGACCATCTGGAACTGGGCTTCACGTCTCCTGAGGCCGTGCCGCTCAACCATTTCCTCGAACCGTGCCCGCACCGCCTCCGGCGTGAGAAAGACCTCCGAGGTTTCCGACAAGTCTTCCTGGAGAGGCCCCGCCCCGTGTTCTGGCTCCAATTGACCTGAATTTGCGGCCAAAACCTCGGAGGTCTCTCGGACGAGTTCTGCGATGACAGCGTCGCGATCCTCCACCGCCGATGATGCGATTATCCCCAGCCTGGTCGCTGCATGGCCCATCAACCGGACGAACTCCCCAGCCAGCAGGGGGTTCTCAACCATCCGCTTCTGGATGGCCTCCACCAGCCGAGGGACCACCGCCGCCAGCACGAGTACGTCCACCACGGCGTTGTGGAAGCCGGTCCAGGAAAAGGCACCCACCCCCTGCTGGCTGGCCCAGTCCTCGACCTGACGGCCTCCGCTCAGTCCCTCCCCAACATTGAGCGAGCGGGCCAGTTCCTCAAGGCGGAAACGGCCCGTGCCCCCTTGGGCCAGGCAGGCCAGTTCCATTGAGTCCACGATAGGATTGGTGATCTCCCACCCAATCGGGTCGGCGGCCTGTCTCAGGAATGTGAGATCGAAACGAACGTTGTGGGCCACCAGGGGCAGGTCGCCGGCCCAGTGGTGGAATCTCTCCAGCACCTCCGCCAGAGGAGCGGCCCGTGCCAGTTCCTGCTCCCACTCCGGGTGGTCGGTGAAGCCCAATTTGACCTTGAGGCCGTAAGGTATCTCGCGCCCCTCCAGGTCCACGTACTCGTTGAACACGGGGGGCAATTCAGTCCCATCATCGGCAACGGCGGGCGCGGGCCGGCCATCCACAAAACGCACGGCAGCGATCTGAATGATGTGGTCGCGCTCGGGCTTGACGCCGGTGGTCTCCAGGTCGAAGGCGATGAAGGATTCCAGAGACGGAAGGTCCGCCAGGTAGGGTCGTTGAACCTCGCCCCGTTCGCGGGGTACTTCTTCGACGTTGGCCGCGACCTTTTCCGCCTCCACTGCTGCTTTGGAGCGCCACACACCGCCAGCCAGGGGGACAAAAAGGTCCGGGTGGGTGTGCAGGGTTTCCCGGACCTCGCGTGGGGTGCAACGCAGGCCAAGCCCCTCGATGACAGCCCGGCGGATCTCCCGCTCGGTGAGACCGTCGGGATTGTTGTTGAGAGTTTGGTGAATGGCCTGGCTGAGGGCTTGGCTCATCTACCTATTCCTTCTGACCCTCCAGTCGCTGCAAAGCCCGTCTCGCCGCCTGGCGGACCTCCTCCGGCGTGGCGCGATCCTCTGCTACGGCCCGCAGCCCATCCAGCGCCTTCGACCTGGCAATGGTCCGACCCTGATGGCCTAAGGCTTCGACAGCCTGTAACCGTACCCACAGACTCACCTGACTGTCGTGGGCCAATGCTGATAGTTCATCGGCTCGGTACAGAAAGTCCAGGGCATTAACGGCCAGCGAACACACCTGCGGGAGTATCGCGGTATCGCGAGCCAGTGCTAGAAGAATGGGGGCGGCATCGTCGGTCCAGCCCAGTAGTCCTAAGACCTTGGCAGCCTCCCGGCGCGTCCATGGGTCCGTCGCACCATCATGGGCCAACGCTAGCAGACTGTCAGCCTGGCCCAGTTTTCCCAGGGCCTCACCAGCCCGCAGACGTATCGCTGTTCCCATCTCGTCGTTTCGGGCCAAGGCCAGCAGGGCATCGATCTGGCTCAGCCGGCCTAGCGCCATGACGGCACATAGACGCGCCCCGAGGCGTACTGTGCTGTCGTGGGCCAAGACCAGGAGACGAGACTGTGCGTACGATTCACCCCCAAGATTGCTCATAGCAGTGATGGCATCGAAATCACCGACTCTCCTCTCCCGTTTCGAATCATCCCGCGTGCGGATCAGATTCTCAAGACTATCGACCATCTGCCTGTGTTGTGCTTCTGTTCCACTCGCCCCGTCAGATAGCGTCGCCGCTGCCAGAAAGAGCGGGCGCTGTCTATCCTCATCTTGGGCATTTGCCTCCAGCAGCCGTTCCAACAGAGGCGTGGGATCCTCCAAATGGGCCAGTGCCAGGGGGATGACCTGGGCCCAATCGTCGTCCAGAATGTGAGACTCCAGTTCGGCCCAGAGACCGTCGGGGTCGTCCTGATAGGCCTCGGCCAGGGCGCGGGCCGCGCCATATTCCTGAAAAGTCAGGTGGCGGAAGGCCAGCCACTCCCAGTCACCCAGCCGGTAGCCATCCAGCAGCCCGGCCCGCTCCCAGAAGGCCAGGATGGCCCCGGCCTGGGCTGGTGCCTGGAAGCGGCCCAGCCCCGCCGTGCGGGCCAATTCGTCGGCCAGGGCCGCCTTGACGGCAGGGCAGCTGGCCTGCGCAGGTTTTTCGGCGTAGGCCCGGTGCAGGTGCAGCGCCACCCGGCGAAAGCCCCACAGGGCCACCTCGCGGGCCTCGTTGGCGTCCTGGAAGCCGTCCAAGAGCGGCACCTCCTCGCCACCCCGCCGCGAGGCCTCCCAGGCAGTGAAGAGCCGCTCCACATAGCGGGCGTAGAGGTCCTTGCGATAGCGGGGAAAATCCTGCCGGGGTTCGTCGCCGGCCAAGACGGCCAGGAAGGTGAGCATCAGGGAGTTTTCGGCCACCTCCCGTAGGCCGGAGCGGGTGTCCAGTTGCTCCCTCAGCCAGCGGGCCCGCTCCCCAGCCCACGCTTCCCGCTCTCCTTCCGGCACACCGCGCGCCTCCGCCAGCGCCAGGAACCAACGGTCCACGAAGGCGCGGGCGTCCTCTGGCTGAAGAGGCAACACCTCGTAGAGGGCGTCGCAGCCAGGGAGGGGCTCGTACCCCAAAGGTCGAGAGGTAACGACCATTCGATGGCCGTCGGCGGTCAGGCGGGCCAAGGCGTCCGCCACCTCCCGACGGTGCAACCTGACCTCGTCCAGGCCATCCCACAGCCAGTGGATCCGTTTGGCGGCGATCTCCTCCTCCAGAGCAGGCCGGAGCTGTTTCCGTTCCGCCCCCGCTTTGTGGTGGGTCAGCAGGTCCAGGGCGGCGTCCAGAAGAGAGCATCCGCCCTCCATCGCCACAGCGGCCCGGCCCAGGGGCACCAGGAGGGGCAGCGGCCCTTCTCCGGCGGCGTCGGCCCAGGCCAGATGGCGCAGGAAGGTGGACTTGCCCGCACCCGGGGCGCCCAGGATAACCAGTTGGGCGTATTCCGCCACCGCCTGCTCCAGGGGCACCGGTATGCGCTCCCCGGCCCACGCCCTCTCCTCCCCCCTCCACCTCCGTCTTTGCCGCTCTTGGAGGTAGCGGGCCATCGCCCCAGCATCTTCCGGCGGAGGCAGTGTCTCGGGGCGGCCCTGGCGGGGCAACGCCCGCAGTTTGATGTACACCCGGTCCAGGGAGATGCGCACCAAGGCAGGGTCCAGAGGGCGCCCGTGGACCTCGGGGAGAGCCAGCCCCTTCAGGTCGAGGTAAACACAGGTGCGGCGGATGTGGGCCCGATATTCAGTCAACATCTGCTCCCGGTCCGGCAGTCCGCGGAAGAGGCGGGCCAGAAGGCCCCCGTCGGCCACGAGGACCTGGTTGTTGTCCCCGGTGACGATGACACTGCCGGTCACATCACGTTCGACGGAAACGGAGCGGACACCGTAGCCCATCCGGGCCAGGTCAGTAAAGAGAGCCAGGAGGCGCTCCTGCTGGTCGGTCAGGCTCCCCACAGCCCGCAGCAGCTCTTCCATCCCCTCGACCTGCACCCCTGTCTCCAGCCGGCCTACGGCCCGCTTGAGGCGGGCGGCGATGAGGAAGGTGTGGAGTTCGGGGCGGGCCTCGGCCTCGTGCTCGAAGGCGCGGGCGAAAGCGCGGACGGCGTCGGGTAGGCCTAGCCCCTCTCGCCAGGGGAGGGTGGCTTCCGTCCCCTCGCCGTGGCACTCGACCCAGGCGGCCTGGACGGGGCCAGGGTCCACGGCTTCGGGCCGGTCCTTGTGGAGAACGGCGTCGGTCAGGACGGTCTGCACGCGGTCATCGTCAAAGACGGGGTCGAGGAGGTCTTGGATGTGGGTCTTCCAGTCCTCGAAGGTTTCCGTCTCCTGCGGCAGATCGAGGCAGGTCAGGAAGGCAACGCCAGCCTGGGCGTAAGCCTCGCGTATGGCCTGCTCCTGGGGCGTGCCGTGCACAGCGGTGCCCAGGGCATCCAGCGCCCGCTCCACCAGAGTAGCGGTCAGTTCTCCGCCAGCCCCCAACAGAAGGGTCTTCACGTCAGAGGGTAGACTCGCCCAGAGGGCTTGAATGCTCACAGTCAGTTCACTCCAGCAGGGTTTCCACGCCCTCACGCGCGTCGTCGTAGGCTACGAACTGGGGCAGCAGGTGCCGCAGGTCCCGCTCCCAACCGGCGCGAACACGCTCCAGGGCTTCCTCCAGCGCGTCGGGCTCCCACGCCATCCTATAGAGTGCCAATTTGCGTTCGACCAGCGCCTGGTCAGGCTGCACCCCCCGGCGCAAGAGCAGCCAGATGTCATACAGATCTCGCGGCTTGCTCCGCATCAGCAGCGCCCGCACCTTCTCCGCCAGCAGGTGCTCCAGCGTCAGCACCGTCACCACGAAGGGGCGCACGTCGTCGTACTCGGAGGCCACCAGTTCCCGGCGCGCTTCCACCTCCTCCAGCCGCCGGTTGACGTCCACCCGCACCTTTCCCTTGCTGCGATCCCGCCCGTCGTAGAGCGGCCCCCGGAAACTGACGTCGAAACTGTACCCCACATCGGAGGTCCAGGTGTTACGCATCTCGGCAACGACCCCGAAGTCCTCCAGTCCGGCGACGACCTGCTCCCAGAGGGCCTCCAGCACGACGTCGTCGTCCGGCCCGTTGAAGTCCAGGTCCTCAGAGTAACGATTGCCGCCGTAGACCAGCCGCAGGGCCGTGCCGCCCTTGAAGATCAGTTCCTGGCTGCGGGAGTAGAGAAGCCACAGGAGCAGGTGCTGCAGGTAGTCCCGCTCCTGAACCTGCATCCCGACCCCGTGCCGCTGAGCAATCCGCTGAATCTGGGCTTTGGTCAACATCAGCCTACCCCCTGTGGAACCATCTCACTCTCGGGAACATTGACGACGACCTGCCACCGCGAGTTGGTGTGACCGGCACGGGGATAAGCCGGATCCAGTTTGACCGGGCTGGCGGATCGGACGAGACCTTCGACAGGATAGCCGAAGGGCTCCAGCAGGTACCCCAGCCGTGACCCCAGGCTCTTGTCCCCCACCCGATTGGCGTACTCGACCAGCGTGTCCACGTCCACCACCTCCAGCGCCGCCCGCAAGGCTTTGGCGACCTCCGCGATGCCCCCCGCGTAGCGTGGGAGATCCAGACTGTCCACGATGGCCTTGGCCTCGTCGGCGACGAGCACCGGCAGGTCACCCAGCATCTCCCGGTGGTAGCCGAAGAACTTGTGCGGTTTGACGGTGACGAAGCGGAAACTGAAGTCCCGGAAGGTCACAGGGCGCTTTTTTTTCGTCGTCGCCACGAATATGGTAAGCGGCACCTGCTCGGTGAAGCCGTAGAAGTGCAGGGCGGACCAGTAGGAAACATAGGCCGGGGCGACCAGGTGGCTGGCGATGAAGAGGGGATTGGAGAGCACTCGCTCCGGCTCCAGTCCCAACAGGAGGAACTTCCCCTTCTCGACCTCGTCTACGAGCCCCTCGGCCTTGAGCCGCGCGATCAGGCGATATGCCTGCCTCCGGTCCAGGCTGAAGAGGTCGGCCAGGAGGGAGGGGGTGAAGTAGAACAGGTCATGTTGGTGAAGCCGCTGGGCTACAGAAATCGGGGATAGATATTCTGCCATTGGCGGTGATTCTCCTCTCGACTTATAGCCCTATTCTACCACAGCAGAGCGTCAGGCACAAATCAGAGCACCGCTCTTAGCAACCCCAGGTCCCACAGCCGGCCGATCACCTCTGGCGAGATCGGTTCACCGGGCAAGCAGAGGACTTCGTAGGTTTCGGGGTCGTAGGCGGCGTGACGGGGCGTGCAGGAGCCTGGCGGCGGGGCGGCAAGAATCCAGCGCGGCCGTTTGCCGGGATCGGCATTCTCAAAGAGAGCGGACCGGTCGCACAGCGCCAGGTAGAGGCCGAAGAGGCCGGGAGCGCCTTCAGCCAGCGGAGACTGCACCAGCGGGACCAGGTCTGCCGTGGGCCGAGGCTCACTGAGCGGGACCATCGCCCAGGCCAGCGCGGCCAGTTGCTCCTCGGTGGGGGGCACGGCCAGTTCGTGTAGAAACCAGCGACCAGCCAGGCGGACGAATCGTCCGTCGGCACGCAATCCGTCCAGGAGTTGGCTGACGACTCGTTCCCCGTGTTCGAGAATCACGTACTCGATCTGAGTCTCCACGTCTTTGGTGCCACGCCGGGCTTCCACCAGTTCCTCAACAAGTTGCCGCCACTTTTGCAGATCACCTTCGCTATACTTGGCCCGCGTGCGGTATGACTTGGGTTCGCCCAGTGCGTCTATCTGCACCGTAACTTTGTCGGCCTCTACCTTGGTTACCTCTCCTACAAAGGGCTCAAACCACTTGGGATCATCATCTCGAGGGTTGACAGCAACGATCGCGTGATCTCCCTCTTTCCACTCTCCTGCCGGGTCCCAGAGGCGCACGGATGGATCCTCAGCCCAGGCGGAGTGAGCCGGGGCGCTGGTCTCTGGGCCGTGACGCAGGCGGCCGCGCACCACACGCCGGGCCAAAGCGGTCAGGTCGCGGGCCTGGCCCATCTCGCGGATGTGAGCCGCGATGCGGTCCAGATCGGCCTGGGTGACCTGGAATTCTTCAATCCAGTAGCGGTCGGAGAATGGGTCGGTCACGGTGTTTCTTCCTCTCAAGATTCCAAGTCAGGTCAGTACACCCCGAAAAGCGCGTCTGTGCCCAACCTGGGGACCCACTGACGGGCCAGCCGATCCACCGGTCCTTCCTGATGAACGTCAAGCCAACCGTCAATACTGCCCCGGTAGCACCAACGCTCGGTGCAGAAAGTGCGCTGCTCTGCGTCCGCCAGGATAAAGCGCAGCACCGGCGTGAACTGGGCGCGGCGGTCCATCCCGGCGCGCAATCGGTCGGACCGTTGGATCATTCCGAAGCCCATCTCCGCCAGGCCAGCGAGAAACTCATCCGCATCTGGCCCGACCCGCTCGTAGACCTCAATCCGGTTGTGCTTCACGGCGACGCGGTAGTTACGCGACTTGGGATGGTGCGCCACCGCCGCCTCGACCGCCGCGACCTCCTGCGGTAAAATCTGTGCCGGACGATCCTTGACCAACGAGACGATACCGTTGACGCTTTCGCTGATCTTCCAACCTTCTGGAATCTGCTCCACCGGCTCGCCCTTGGGCTCGCGGGCGAAGAGGTAGCGCGGTTTGCCGGTCTTGGTGACGGTCCGGCGCAGGTAGTATGTGACTCCTTTGCGGTTTGTGTATATGACGGGCATAGACTTACTCCTCACTGCCTGGATACAACCCCCACGCGCACTGGCGGAACTCAAGTCGGCTTCCTCGTTACCTACCCACGCTTCAGGTATTCGTTTGGCACATCGGCCAGAAAGCGCGAAGGCTGCCCGCGAGAGCACGTCAGGTAAAGCAGGTCGCGCGCGCGTGTCATCGCCACGTATAAGAGTCGCCGCTCCCGCGCCATATAGTCGGCCAGTTCTTCACCCTCCAGAGACCAATCATCTCTAGGCACGAACCGTCCATCGGTTACGCCGACTACAAAAACCACCTTGAACTCCAAGCCTTTTGCGCTATGGAAGGTCGTATGCTTGGCGCCCGGGCCGAAGTACGTGGCTGCATCACGTTGGATCTCAACCAATTGCACTTGCTGTGCAAGGTGCTGGTGAATAAGATTCTGGTAAGGTTTCCGCCAACGATATAGCAACGCGATGTCCCGATCCTTGTAGCTCTCTTGCTTCTTCAGCTCTGCTATCTTACTGCGGACCCAGCCCAATTCCTGTTCAGGAGTCCTGGCACGATGCAAGACAGGAACATCCCCTTGACGTACCGAGAACTCCGGCTCGGGGACTTCACTCTCTTCGTCGCCCATATCGTCGAAGCGCCGACCAGCCATCATCGCGTGGGCTGCGCGCAGGATTTCCTGAGTGTTGCGATAGTTCTTGCGTAGTAGCGTGCCCCGACCTGTGATGTTGATGCCTAGCCGGCCAAGGGCGTAGCCCCCGGGGTAGATCCGCTGCAAGCCATCCCCCACCAGGAAGAGGTCATTGGTGCCCGGAGGTATAATGCGGCGGATTAGGCGCATCACCGCCTCGGTCAGATCCTGAATCTCATCTACCACCACCGCCGTGTATTGGTTGGGCAGGTGGTCCGATTCCACGAGTCGCAGGGCCTCGATGACATAGTCATCAAAGTCCCACAGGCCACGTGCCTGCAGATACTCTTGGTAGACCTCATAGACAGCGTAGACTGCGCGCCGTTCTGTCTCCCGCAATGGTGTACCACGTCCGCTTCGATCTAACGCCAGATATTCCTCCAGCGCCGTGACGGCTCGTCCTTTGATTGCGTATCTGATCTCATCAGCGAAGAAGGAACGGGACTGGGACCAGATACGGAGATTCGGATAGCATGGCTGTGCTTGGGTAATGGCTTGGTTTAGAGCCGCCTTATAAGCTTCCCCCGTCCCATCTACATTCGGTCGCCTGCCATACATTTTCAGGAAGCGATAACACCACCCGTGAATAGTAACACATTCCACAGCGTCAAGTTCGGGGGCGTTTTCTCCGGCCAGGTGTTCCAACAGATGGTAGACCACACCTGGCAAGCGGTTCCCGTATGTCAGGAAGAGGACCTTACGCTTCTGCTGCAAGGCCACTCGGGCTAGTTGGCGAGCCCGATGGATTGCAACAACGGTCTTTCCTGATCCTGCCACTCCTTTCACCCTTGCAGGGCCATTGTATGTCCGGGTGACCAACTGCCGCTGATGCGGTGCCAGGAAGAGCATCCACTCCTCCATACTGCCAGTCAGGGCTCGCTTGAACTCCTCGCTGTCCACAAAACGGTAAAGGTCATCACCGCCCTGATAGCGCTGCAGGCTATGTCGCAACTCTTTGTCCGGTACCACAGGGCGTTCTACAATGCCCAGCGCGATTTCGAGAAGTCTGTTGTAGACATCGGTCGAAAGTAACCGTTCTACAAGCTCCAACTGGTTGACGTCGTCCAGAACCCGAATGTGGGGCAGTACATCTTCCGGCACTCCCAGATCCAGCAATTCTCGGTTTCGGTAGCCAACAAAGAGCGCTCCTGGCTGCGCATCGTCACGTTGAAACCAGCTGAAGATACGTCCACGCGGTTCTGGAGCTTTGGCACCCACTTCTAGAAGGTCAGCGACATGGATGATGCCATCCTTAAGGGTGAAACTCTTGCGACTGGCCCTACGGTAGGCTTCATCGTGCTTATCAACCAGACAGAGGACGACATCATTGGGCTTAACGTGTTTCCAGATAATGCGGTGCGATTTATCCACTCGGCAAGAATGTATCCCTTCTTCTGCACGTCGCACTTTCTCCGGGTGCAATTCCTGTGCCCAAGGATTTCTCATCATGCGATCGGTTGCATGGACAGCACGCCGATAGACGGCTGGGGGCAAACGGCCCAAGTCCTGCCAGAACTCACGACTCATTGTGATGTGGAACTGCATCTTGGTGATCCTCCATCATGTCTCTACGGGGCTGCTTCCCCGGGCCTAGGGTGCCATCTCAGGGCGCGTTGCCTTCGACGATGGCAACCTCCTCCTCCGTCAACCCATACAGCCGGTAGACGATCAGGTCAATCAGCCGGTCGATACCGGCCAGGCGGGCCTTGAGGGGCAGGAGTTTGCCCAGGCTACCCTCGTACTCCCCCGCCAGTTGCTCCTGGAAGGCCCGTTCTGATGGGTCCACCTTCAGCCGGCGGCGATTCCGGCGCAGGATGTCCAGCACTTCCTCCAGCGCCCGGTGAGACTCCCCTTTCTGGTAGTCGCCCAGGTAGTTACGGAGGTGGGTCTTGCGGGTCAGATTGTCAATGGGCGCGCCGATCTCTCGCTCCAGCCAGACCAGGAAACCCTTGATCTCGGCTTGCTTCTCTTTGTTCATCTCAATCATCTGCCCGGCCAGGTGGGCCAGGAGGTCGTGGACGACGTCAGATTGCTCGACGGGGCCACCCTCGGGGAGTTGCCAGTCCGTGTTGAGCGGGTCGGCGTTGTGCTGGCGGACGAGGGGAGGGGCGGGGATGTGGGTGAGAGAGAGACGTTGCTCTAGCCAGTGACCGAGTTTGGAACCACTGAAAACACTGAATTTCACTGAGTCCACTGAACCCTTTTCAGTGCTTTCAATCCACTCAGTGGCCTCAGTGATCCCAACCTCCACCAACCGCGCTCGCTCGTCGGATGGCGTGGTGAAGGCGATGCAGCGGACTGGGAGTCGAGCGACGTACTGTCCAAGGAACTCAAGGTAGCCCCCACGGCGTTCTGCTCCAAGTTGACGGAACAAGAAAAGCGTTAGGCTTGAGTTAAGTAGAGCAAGGAAATACTTGCTGTCTGACAACAAGAAGTAGCATGTCTTGTCCACAATGGTGCCATCTGAGTTCAGTGTGAAACGACACTCGTGAGAAACGCTAGGATATACAATCTTGGGCTCAGATTGCTGCTTGTATCCAGCAATCTGATGCAACTCAAACCACATGTTGCCAATTGTAGTAACCGCTGTTCTGGCTTCAAGTTTCTGCCTGAATTGGTCAAGATAAGCCTTCACAGCAGGGTACTCATCAATACCAATTCCTTGCGTAAAGATGACATACTCTTGAGGGTCAAGGGGCGTCCACCTCTCAACGTCGCGTCCTCTAACGTAGGGCTTGAATAACCTGGAGTCTGCTGGGTGTGTCCGAACAATGTTTTGCATCATCTCTTCACTGACGACAAAGACTTCATTCAAGCCAGTTAGAATCCCGCGGGTTGGTTCGCCACAGAATTCCCGTATGCTCTGACCTTGCGAGTGGACTTTCGTCACTAGATTCGTAATTCTGGGGGGTTCTAACCTCCAAGTGTCCTGAGCCAGTGAATGTTGTGGAATGTGATAGGCTGTCTTCCTTACAACATCTTCTATCCCATCAGGATGTAGTTCCCTGAGTCTGCAAACCAGCACCTGGTTGATGTCTAGAGTGACATCTTTCAATCGCTGCAGAACCAGAATGCAAGGGTATGCCGATACTCCCTCAAACACCGGAAGGTCTCCGAAATCAACCATCTGCTTTATCGCGCTGTGCTCGGCAAGATGCCCGCGTAGATTGCGCCCATAGTTTGCCCTTGTGAATTTGTTTGAAACAATGTAGGAGAGAAAGGAACGATTTGCCAGAAGTGACAGCCCTCTTTCCAAGAAGTAAACATAGATGTCGGCCCTGCCACTATAGGTGCTATACACTTGGCTGATATAATCCTGAATCTCGATAAACGACTCTTGCCGCACATACGGCGGATTCCCCACCACCACATCAAACCCCGGGTTCTCCTTCCACGTCGCCCGCTCCAGATCAATGAACACCTCCGGGAACTCCAGGTCCCAGTGGAAGAAGCGCTTCTCCTCGTACAGTTGCCGCGCCTGGTGCATCACTTCGGCGTAGGGCTGACCCACGCTCTCCGGGCCGGCCTGGATGGCATCGGCCCCGTACAGGCGCAGGAACTCGTCGGCCCGCCTCACCCCAAAGTGCCGGGCGACGAAGATGTCCAGCAGCCGCTTGTAGGGCTTGGCCGCCTCATCGAACTGGCGGAACAGCCGCTCGCTCTCCTCTACCTCGCTGAACGTGGCGTCGGACAGGATACTGATGCCGCGCATGATCTCCGCCGCCCGCAGCAGCCCGGCGAAGGGGCCACCGAACAGGGGCATCTCGCTGCTCAACTGCTCGTGGGCCTCCCGAGCCGTCGCGCCGATGAGCGAGTTGCCGCAGCGCAGGTGGTGGTCCAGGAAACTGAGCGGCGCGCCGATAGTGAAAGAGTGCAGCCACAGGCTCACCTTCGCCAACTCCACCGCCATCGGGTTCAGGTCCACCCCGTAGATGCAGCGCTTCATCACCACCCGCTGCAGGAGTTGCGTATCGTCCAGCCTGGCCGGGTCTACCGGGATGCCCTGGCGCTGAAGGCTGGCGACGATCTCCCTCCGGATGCGGTCCAGCAGCGCCAGCACCGGGTTGTGCTCAGGGTAACGATTGAGCACCTCGATCAGGCCGTCGGTCAGAAAGTCCACCGCCTCGACCAGGAAGTGGCCGCTGCCCATCGCCGGATCGCAAACTCTGATATCCAGCAGCGCCTCGCGGGCCTGACGCTCCAGCCGATCCAGTTCGCCCCGCAGGGTGCGGATGCTGGCGCTGCGGCGGCCGTCGGCCAGTTGGCGGCGCACCCCGGCGATCCGGCCCATCAGTTCGTCGAAGCGCTGGGCGCGCTCCTCCAGGATCGGCCCCAGCGTGTGGCGGACGATGTACTTGACGATGTAGTCCGGGGTGTAGTAGGAGCCGGTGGCCTTGCGTACCGCTTTGTCGGTTTCCAGATGAACCTGCGCGCCAGCGGCATCGTCCACGGCCAGGCGATGCTCCAACAGCCCCTCGTAGATAGCGCCCAGGTGGCGCACGCCGATGTAGCCGTAGTCCACCGGTTCACCGTTGGCACGGTACAGCAGATCCAGCGCCGGGGCCAAAAAAGCATCGGCTATCTTATGCTGCGTGAGGAACCAATTGGCCGCGTGCTTCTCTTGTGGACGTCTTTTGTCCGCATCGGCGAGGCCGTCGAAATCAAAGTGGAAGAGGCCGCCGTTATAGCGGGGCAAACCCAGACCGGGGTCGCCCCGGTCAATCAGGCAGAAGAGGTTGAGCACGTGGTCGTAGAGCGCGGTCGAGGCCCGGCCCAGTGGCTCGGCCCGATCCATCCGCTCCGCTACCTCCCGCGCCATCCAGGTCAGGCTCTGAGCGCGGTAGCCGGCGTTGTCTATCGGGAGCAGGTGGCGGGCCTCGGCGTAGAGCAGGAACAGTATCTTGTAGAGCAGGGAGAGTGTGGCCTCGTAGATGGCGCGGCATGCCACCTCGCCGCTCACGTACCTACCCCGAACGACGCGGTAGGCGACGAAGCCACCGGCCAGGTAGGGGAAGACCTCGGCAAAGACCCGCTCCTTGAGCCGGTCGCCCACCATCCGGGCGTAGGTGGCGCTTCCCTCCTGGACTCGCTCCAGGAAGTTGCGGCCCTGGGCATCCCGAATGAAGGCCACGCGGCGGAAGAAGAGCCAGAAATACTTGAATTGCTCCAAATCGCCCGATTCCAGCAGGTCAACCAAGTCTACCTCGTAGAACTCGGTGGCGGTGGAGGATGCCTGGCGGTAGTAGAGCCGCCAGTGCCGCCCGTTGGTCAGGATACCCCAGTTCACGCCGGTGCCGGTGAGGTAGTTGACGATCTGGAAGGAGGGGTTGCTGTTCTTGAAGACGTCGCGGGGGTCGTCCCGGCGCGCCTCGCTCAGGGACCGCTCCCAGTACTTGGCGTCGGCGATCGCCATGGCGCGAGTGTAGAATGCTGGCTCGTTGTCCTCCTGAAATGGATAGGCCCCGGCCTTGGTTTCGTCATCGGCGAAGAGGGCGTAGTCGGGCCGCTGGATTCGCCCGGCGCGGCGGGTGGTGGTCTGGGGGATGTAGGCGAAACCCAGAATCTCCAGCACGGGCCGGATGAACTCCGCCTCGGTCTGGGCCTCGTTGAGCGTGGACAGAAAACCCCGCTTCTCTTCGTACAGCGCCCGGAGCCGTCGGAACGGTTCGGAGACCTCATCGTCCCACTCAGAGTGATCCTGGATGCGGTGCGTCAGATAGTGCTGGGAGAAGAGGGGCTTGGAAGATGAGCGAGAGCGCCGGGGAGGGGGT
>JAUWNP010000131.1 GCA_030612585.1 Anaerolineae bacterium | reverse complement strand
AGAAGTGGCAGAAAATCTGAAGACGTTGCAGGGCCAAGGAGTGAGCGTGGAAATCTACCTGGCCGAGATGCACCAGGTGGAGGCCCAGGCCCACGAGGCTTTGGAAAAGCCCACCGACGCCCGCCGCGCCTGGCAGGACAGTCTGGGTTATGCGTTGGCCGTGGCCGAGTCAGAGTCGTGCGCCGCAGGCGTATCCCACCTCCCCCCCGATTGTCTGGACGCCTTCCGCTGGGTGGCCGAGGCCCGGGAACGATTGGCTGAGGAGACAGGAGATCCATAATGAGCATAATGAGTATAATGAGAATGAGTAAGAGGGTGTTACTTGGCTTACTTCTAATCGCGTCCGGCCTGATGGCGGTAGCCTGTGGTCAGGGGTCAACACCTATGCCGGCGACAACAGGCCGGACATCCGAACCGGCATTGCCCAACCTGCTGGTCCAGGCCGAGGGGGAAGTGTGGCTGCGCCGCGCGGGCTGGAGTGATTTCCTTCCGGCGGGATTCGGTGTTGCCGTAGCGCCGGGCGATCTGCTGCGCGTGGCCGAAGGCAGCACTGGGGTCATCTTTTGCGGTGATGAAACGATGTGGGAGCAGGGGCCTAACTCTCTGCTCGCCGATGGGCTGGAACATGGCGTGCCCTGCCAGGCTGGCCGGCCTCCTCGTCCCTGGTCAGACGTTGCCGCTCTGCGCGGTGAGAAAGACGACAAGAATCCCTACGTCTTGCGCCCCCGAAATACGGCGCTCTTGAACAGCCGCCCCTCGCTGGGCTGGCATCCCCTGCCAGACGTAGACACCTACACAGTCACGCTGCTCGGTGACGACGGGCAGGACCGGGCGCCGGTCCAGGTGACAGGTGGGGAACTGGACTGGCCGGAGGACTGGCCGCCGCTGGAATCCCGCGCGACCTACGTGTTGGTCATTGAGGGAGATGGCCAGCGTTCCGACGAGAGCAGCGAGGGGCATGCCGGACTGGGCTTCTGGCTGCTACCGGCTGAGGAGGCGGAGTCGGTGCAAGCATTGGAAGCGCGGCTGCGCGCCCAGTCGCTCAGCCCAATTGCCGCCGACATGTTGGTGGCCGAACTCTACCTGGGCCACGGGCTGCGCGCCGAGGCCTCCCAATTGCTGCAAGAGTTGACCGCGAGCGACGAGGCCCCGGCAGTGCAACTGGCTCTGGGCCGGGTGTACCTCGAAATGGGGTTGGCCACAGAGGCCCAGGAAGCCTTCGCCCAGGCTCTGGTGGGAGCACAGACCACAGGCGAGTTGGAAGCGGAGGCGGCGGCGCAGGTTGGGTTGGGGCTGGCGGCCCGGCTCCTGGCCGACGGGACGGGAGAGGAACACTTGCAAGCGGCGCGGGCGCTCTACGAGCAGATTGGCGACCAGGACGGCATGGAGCAAGTAGACCAACTGTTGGCCGAATGATCATCCAGGCGGGGCTGGGAGGTACACGATGAACATCAGCAGCAATTCTCATTATGTCATTGCGAGGAGCGTTTTTTGCGACGAAGCAATCTCCAAGCGACTGGGGGAGATTGCTTCGCCCCGGGAAAAACGTCCGTGGCTCGCGACACCTCAAATTGAGAATTGCTGGAACATCAGGCTAATTGGATTCTTGGGCCGCCTGACCATGGTGCTGTTGCTGCTATCTATTATGGAGCAGCCGGTCGCGGCCGTGCCGCCCGCCCAGGAACCAACACCACCCCCCGATGAAAATATGCTCTTCGAGGATGATTTCAGCGATCCAGGCAGTGGTTGGGAGGTGGGTGACTACGCAACAGGTAGCGTGGGCTACAGGTCTGGCGCGTACTCCGTCACCTCAAATGGGACGGGCAAACCGACGTGGGGTGTCCCCTACCGTTCCTTCGACGATTTTGCTATCGCGGTGGATGCCACGCAGATTTCGACCCCGCCCAACGATAGTACCGTCTACGGGGTGGTGTGCAGAGCACGGTTTGACGGGGCTGGGTACTACTTGCTCATCAGGGGAGATGGCTCCCACGCTATCGCCAAAGCCCAAGGAGGGAGTTTCGAATGGCTGGCGGATTGGCAAGAATCTGCCGCTATCCACCGGGGGAATGTGACAAACCATATCCGCGCGGTCTGTGACGGGGAGTATCTGGCGCTGTTCGTCAACGGGGAACTGTTGGCTGAAGCGAGCGACACCACCTTCAGCGGAGGCGACATTGCCCTCACGTCAACGTCCTACGAGGACGAACTCACAGAGGTCCACTTTGACAACCTGCTCGTTACCGGGTCGGGGCTTGTATGGTACATCACGCCCGACGGGCAGGCTATGGCTATCGGAGGCAAGGCTGTTACCCTCAGTCAACAGGGCGACTTCTTGGGCGCACTGGGGCTGTTTCAACAATCGCTGACCCTCTGGCAAGAGATGGGTGTCCCACCGGAGGAGGCGTGGACGCTGAAAGACATCGCAGCGGTCCACGAAGAACTCTACGACTACGAGCAGGCGTTGGACTATTATCAGGAAGCGTTGACCATCTTTCGGGAGGTTGGTGACCAGACAGGGGAAGCGGTGACGCTGAACAACATGGGGGGCATCTACCGGGCTATCGCCGACTATGAGCAAGCGATGGACTACTACCAGCAGTCGCTACCCATCCGGCAGGAGATCGGCGATCGGGAGGGGGAAGCGAAGATGCTGAGCAACATTGGGTCGGTTCACCACGACCTCTCCAACTATGAGCAGGCGCTGGCCTATTACCAACAGGCGCTGAACATCTCACAGGAGATCGGCGACCAGAGAGGAGAGGCGACGACGCTGAACAACGTTGGAATGGCCTATCTCGCTCTGTCTGATTACGAGCGGGCGCTGGACTACTTCCAGCAGGCGCTGCCCATCCAGCAGGAGATCGGTGATCGGGCAGGGATGGGGACGACGCTGAGCAACACCGGGCTGATCTACGAGGCCCTGGACTACTACGAGCAAGCGCTGGACTACTACGAGCAGGCGTTGACCATCCGGCAAGAGGTCGGCGACCGGGCGGGAGAGGCGGTGACGCTGGGCAATATAGGGGGAGCCTACCACGCCCTATCCGACTATGCACAGGCGCTGCTCTACTACCAGCAGGCGCTGGAAATCGCACAGGAGATCAGCGACCGGGCAGGGGAGGCGAGGATGCTGAACGACATCGGCGCGGCATACCGTGTCCTGTCCGACTATCAGCAGGCGCTGGCCTACCATCAGCAGGCGCTAGAAATCACACGGGAAATCGGCGACCGGGCGGAGGAGGGAAGAACGCTAAACAACACCGGTTCAGTCTACAAAGTCCTCTCTGACTACGAACAGGCACTGACATACTACGAGCAGGCGTTGGCTATCGGGCGGGAGATTGGCAACCGGGCAGGGGAGGCAGGAACACTGAACAACATCGGGACGGTCTACGATGACCGCTCCGACTACGAACAGGCGCTGACCTATTACCAGGAGGCCCTGGCCATTGACCAGGAAATCGGCAACCGGGCAGGGGAGGCAACGACACTGGGCAACATTGGGGTGATCTACCTCAACCTGGGCGCACACGAGCAAGCGCTAGCCTACGCTCTGCAAGCACTGCCCATCCAGCAGGAAACCGGCGACCGGGGAGGGGAGGCAGCGACGCTGAACAGCATCGGGGCGGTCTACTTTCGATCGTCTGACTACGAACAGGCGCTAGTCTTCTTCCAGCAGGCATTGAATATCGCGCGGGAGATCGGCACCCAGTGGGGGGAAGCAACAATATTGCACAACATCGGACGAGTGTACAACGCTCTCGCTGACTACGAGCAAGCGCTGACCTACGACCAGCAGGCACTGTCCATTGCGCAGGACATTGGCAACCGGTACAGTGAAGCGAGGATGATGAACGGCATCGGGGCACACTACAAAGGCCTGGCTGAGTATGAGCAGGCGTTGGCCTACTCACAGCAAGCACTGCCCATCCAACAGGAGATTGGCGACCAGAAAGGGATGGCGACGACGCTGAACAACATCGGTCAGGTGTATGAACAACAAGGGGACGAAACCAAAGCGCTCGAATACTACCTCCGGTCCATCGTCGTCCGCGAGACGCTCCGCGCCGAAATAAAGGTCGAAGCCTTCCAGATCGCCCTGGCCGGCCAGGACGTGGACGTCTACCAGAGCGCCGTCCGCCTCCTCGTTGCAATGGGGCGCACCGACGAGGCCTTCAACCTCTCCGAGCGCAACCGCGCCCGCGCCTTCCTGGACACGATGGGCAACAACCGGCCGGACGTGCGCCAGAGCGGTGACGCCACCCTTCTGCACCAGGAGGAAACGCTGCACGGCGAACTGGCTGCCCTCGAAAGCAGTCTGTTGGCCGGAAAGTCCAAATCGCCCGACCAGCAGGATGAGCAGATCATTCGCTCCATCGAAACACAACTGACGACCAAACAGCAGGAGTATGGGGACCTGCTGGCCCGGCTCCAACTTACCAACCCCGAACTGGCCTCGCTGGTAACGGTGCCCGCCACCACCGTCACCGACACCCAGGCGCTCCTCGACGACCAGACCACACTGGTGGCCTACTATCTGACCGATGAGAATGTCCTGGCCTCCGTTCTCACCCGCGACGACTTCCAGATGGTCGAGTTGCCCGCCAGCGCGGAAGAGATCGCCAGGGCAGTCGAGAACTTTCGTCGCCTGGGCCTGGCCAACCTGGGCAACCCCCACCCCCGCAGCCTGAGCGACCTCTACACCTGGCTCGTCGCACCTCTGAAACCCTACTTGTCCACACCCAAGGTGGGCATCATTCCCCACCAGGCGCTCCACTACGTGCCCTTTGCCGCGTTGAGCGACGGAGAGCGGTACTTCGGCGAGCAGTTTATCCTCTTCCAACTCCCCTCTGCCAGCGCGCTGCCCTTCATCCAGGCCAAGACGGAGCGGGAGCCGACCGCTCCGTTGGTCCTGGGTGATCCACAGACCGATAACCCCGATCTCCCCCGGCTGGACCACGCAGCCCAGGAAGCAGAGGCGGTGGCCGGGCTATTTGGCGCGGAGTCACTCGTGGGAACCGAAGCGAGCGAGGGAGCGCTGTCGGCGCAAGTGGGTGCGGCCGGGATGGTTCACCTGGCGGCCCACGGCAGTTTCAACCCTGCTGCCCCTCTCTTCTCCCGCCTCTGGCTGGCCCCAGGTGAGGACGACGACGGTCACCTGAACGTCCACGAGGTGTACGGGCTGGATCTACAGCAGGCCGACTTGGTCGTGCTCAGTGCCTGCCAGACGCAATTGGGGGAACTGAGCGCCGGAGATGAAGTGGTGGGCCTGAACCGCGCCTTCCTCTACGGTGCACCGACGGTGGTGGCCAGCCTGTGGTCGGTGGACGATGAGGCGACAGGGACGTTGATGGTCCGCTTCTACACCCACCTGCTGGCGGGGATGGGCAAGGCGGAGTCACTGCAGACAGCGCAGAATGAGGTGCGCACCGACCCGGCGCATCCAGAGTGGGCGCACCCGTACTACTGGGCCGCCTTTGTCCTGAGCGGTGATGCGGGTACGGTGAGCACCACCTCGATACCAACAACCAGAGGGAGTGACAGAGTGTGGGTATTGGCCGTCGCGTTGGCGGCAGTATTGCTGCTGGGTCTGACTCTCCTGATCTTCATACGAGTTCGGAGATTGTCGAGGAGGTAGCAGGTCAGTTGCTCCGTGGTCATCTTCGACAAGCGGCTACTGACCAAGAGTTACGACCCGCTGTTCATCGAATCGCTGCCCGAGCCAACCGTGCGCCGAGGTTCGCCGGCGCTGCTCCCGAGGGCCGCGGCTGAGTGGCTGAGTGGCTCTCTGATTGACAGGTCCTTCTTCGGTAGTATAATCGTATACCAGGCAACCGCCCTCCAAGCAGGTACAATGGCGACAGTCATAACAGGGTCAGCAAGTGTGATACTAACGTGGGTCAACGGGAGGGAAAATGCAAACATACCGTGTAGAAACGATGGTCTCAAGCAATAGAACACTCATAATCAAGGAGTTGCCTTTCCCTGCAGGCGAAAAAGTCGAAGTCATTGTGCGCCGCCGCGAGCGTGAACGGGAGCATCGTAGACACTATCCCTTGCGGGGCAAGCCAATTCGTTATATTGATCCATTCGGGAGCGTTGCCGAAAGCAACTGGAAAGTGCTACAATGATTGTTCTCGACACGCACATCTGGGTATGGTGGGTACACGGCGATGAACGGCTTACCCAAGCCCAGGCAGAAGTCATTGAGGCAAACGAGACAGACACTATCGGCGTGAGCGCTATCTCGTGCTGGGAGATAGCGAAACTTGTTGAATACGGACGACTTGAGTTGCCCTGCTCGCTAGAGGAATGGTTCGAGCAGGCCTTGAGATATCCCGGAGTTCGCCTGCTTGAGTTGACACCGGAGATTGCGATAGAATCGACTCAACTGCCGGGCGTGCTTCACCGCGATCCTGCGGATCAGATCATTGTAGCAACGGCGAGGGCATATGACTGCCCACTTACAACGTCTGATAGCAAGATTCTCGAATATCCGCACGTTGAGACCATAGCATAAGAGCACATCGAGTAATTCACCTGAAGGTCCTGCTTTGGTTGGGGCATCCGTACCTGCACCGACCGGGGCATCGTGGCCATCCTCAACAGGCGGTCCCTCACCAAGACTTACGGCCCGCTGTTCATCGAATCGCTGCCCGAGCCGACCGTGCGCCGAGGTTCGCTGGCGCTGCTCCCGAGGGCTGCGGCTGAGTGGCTCTCTGATTGAAATGCAAACATACATGGAACACACTTGCGTGCAGCCGACCCTGCGAAGCGGGCGGCTTTATCTCGCTTCCGTTGGCCCACGCCTTATCGCAATGACCAGGTTAGACTTGTGACATTGACTAAAGAAGCCTCCAATTGAATGCGGAGACAAAAAGGGAGGCAAGATGATCGTCACCTTCTTGGGAACCGCCGCAGCGAATGCCTATCCGGAAGCCTTTTGCCGGTGCGACAACTGTGAGCGAGCACGCGCGCTCGGCGGTCCAAGCCTGCGGAAGCGATCTGCTGCGTTGATCAACGATGATCTTCTAATTGACCTTGGTCCTGATATTATGACCGCCTCCTTCATGCATAGTCGCCCCCTGTCCAGGGTGCGCTACTGCCTGCAGACCCACGCACACACGGACCATCTGGACACCTCTCATTTCCTCTCGCGCAGCCCAAGGTTCGGGGTGGTCGGTGCACCCCGGCTGCACTTTTATGCCTCGCCTGGCACGTTGCGACTGACCGCGCAACTCCTCGAGCGAGATTGCGCCCCCGCTAGCCTGTTCGACCCCGAGGTGGGTGAGCGGTTGAACCTGGAGATTCATCAGATTGAGGCATTGCAATCCTTCACCATCGGCCGCTATCAAGTGACAGCGTTCCCGGCGCAGCATGACCCTACAGTGGACCCACTGCTCTACGCTGTTGAGGCAGACGGACATAGTATCTTTTACGGCACCGACACGGCGACGCTGCCAGAGGAGACCTGGCAAGGCTTTCAGCGACACAAACTGCGATTTGATTTGGTGATCCTCGATCACACCTATGGCCCCGACGAGCGCGGCAGTGATCACCTGAGTGCCCATCAATTCATCGAGCACGTGGCACGCATGCGCGAGGAGGGTTTGCTGGCCGACAAGGCCCGTGCCTTTGCGACGCATATAGCCCACGAGGGTAACCCTGTCCACCCGGAACTGGCGGGCTTTGCCGCACGGCATGGTTATGAAATAGCATACGACGGGCTTACAGTGTAAAGTCCTTTTGCAGAAGGGATGTGGGATAGCAATAGTCCCAAAGCGAGAAAGAGAGCAAAGGCACTTGGCAGGTGAATCGGTAAGAGAAGATAATGGATTCAGACGTGTTGCTGTGAGTGAGCACAGGAGAGGAAAAAAACATGCCCCAGTCTTATCCTTCATTCGATGCACTGCGCCTGACCAGCAGGCTGCTCGATGAAATCGGCAAACAGACTCCCGGCTACGAGGGGCGGGTGGGCGCGGCCTGGTACTGGCGGCTGCCGGGTGGCATCCTGGCCACCGCCCGCCTCGATTACAGCGTGACCGAGGAGCGCTGGGACGTGCTCCGCGCCCAGGCGACCACCCCCCGGGCGGGCGTCTTCAGCACGGCCGACTTCCCCTTCGCCGCCTACGCCACCTCCGCCACCTCGCCCCCTTTCATCCACGACCTGCAGGGAGTGGCGGCCTGGTCGAACCGGCTCTACTTCCAGATGGGGCGTCTGATCGAGGACGCGGTGCATTGGCTGGGTATGCTGCACGCCGTCGCCATCTCCCCCCAGATCAGCCCGCCCGCCTCCTTCCCCGCCCTCAGCCCGCTCGAGCGGAGGCTGGTGTCTTACGCACTCGACGAACTGGAGGGATTCTTCACCATCAAGACCCTGCACCAGGCCTTTGGCGGCGAAATCTCCCGCGCCCGCCTGAGCGCACTGGCCCAGGCGTGGGAGACGGGCGACTTGCTGACCAAACGGCCCCGCCGCGTGACCTACGCCTTACGCTTGCTCGCGGAGGAGTAGGAGCCACGTAGAAACCCTTGGGGTTTCGGAAAACCCCAAGGGTTTGTGTTGAAGGCACAACCCTATGATCCTGAATACTATCGCCCCCGTCATCCCACACCTGCGTCACGTCACCATTGACGAGGCACAACTGCGCGAGGTCTGCGCACGCCTGCCGGGGCCAGCCTCCAACCGGGTCCTCCCTGCCACCTTGCGCCTGCCCACCTGGGACGACGAGGTCTTCATCCTTCACCCACCGGAGGCCCGCGCAGCACAACTGCTGCTCTTCAACACCATCAACTTCTCCTATTGGGGAGAGCCGAAGTGGACGATTGACTTCCACGGACGGCCGCTCGACGGCGCGTGGGGGATGCTGGGCGCACTGGCCCGCGCCGTGGACGAGGGATTTCCGATCTTCGAAGGCGCTTACCTGGCGACCATCCCCGAATCCGACGCCCTTCACGTCCTGCGCGGCAACGTCGAGATCCCGATGTTCCAGGAGCGGCTGGACATCCTGCACGAAGTGGGTCACGTGCTCGCCGTGCAGTTCGGGGGGAAATTCGACAACTTGATCCACGCCGCCGGGAACGAGACCGTCGCGCTGGTGAGGCTGCTGGTGACCCGCTTCCCCTCGTTCAACGACGTCGCTACCCTATGTCTTCCCCCCTGCCTTGCGGGGGGGACAGAGGGGGGGCGGGGGGGGTTCACAGTGACCTTCTACAAACGGGCGCAACTGGCAGCGGCGATGCTGTACGAGGCCTTCGGCGGGGAGGGGCCAGGTGACCTGCGCCACACGGAGCAGTTGACCGTCTTCGCCGACTACAAACTACCCCAGGTACTACGTCGCCTGTCCATCCTGCATTACGCGCCGCACCTGGCCGGCCGGGTTGACCGGCGCGAACCGCTGGAGGCTAGCAGTCGCGAGGAGGTCGAAATCCGCGCTGCCACTGTCTGGGTCGGCGAGTTGATGCGGCAGGCGTTGCTCCCCCGCTTCCCGCAGGTCACCGCCCTGCACATTGACTACTGGCTATGGCGCGAGGGGCAACGCCAGGGGCCAGGTATCCGCCCCTACCATCGCACGCGCACTATCTACTACTGAGCCCGCTACCCACCCTCCCGCAGGTTTGGGCGTTCTTTGAGTGAGAAAATGCGTCTCGACCGGTTATTTAGGCCCGCAAATGCCGTCAATCGTAACCTGCGGGAGGGTGGCGGAATAGTCACCGCTGCGGTTTAGAGAGCCTTACGAATCTCCTCAAGCGCGGCCCTGGCATCCGGCGCGAAGTTGAAGAAGCCGGTGATCTTCTCGCAGCCGTAGTCGTCGCAGTGGGCACAGTTGATCACGCCACATGCAATGGCGCAAGCGCGGACCTCGCACCCACCCCTGCAGTAACTGCTCAACCGCTCGCTACCGGAGGTACAGCCGTCGCAGAGGCAATCGTCGGCGGTGAACGGCGCGTTGAAGTCTTTGCTCCACTGGGCCGCGACGCGCTCGAGTGCCTCCTTGTCATCGGCCTGGGTGGCGATGTAGGCCGGGCACTCAGTGCACACCAGCCCACAGTAAGCGATCATCTTCTCTGCCATTGGGTCTCCTTTCCCGACTGGGTGTAGAACAAACGTTCTAATCACATTGTACCACACCCTGGCTGTCGTGTCAAGACCGGCGGCAGGCTAACTTTGCCACAGCACGTCGCCGCGTAGCGCCCGCTTGAGCAGTTGGAACATCACCCAGCACTCCCAGGCGAAGGGCGGGAATCCCAGCAGCCCCAGCACCGGCATGCGGAAGTAGTAGACCCCAAAGTCAAGCGGCCAGGGCACTGTGTAGCGCCAGCCGGCGGTGGCCCAGAAGTTCCAGAACTCCCACAGGAAGCCGGCAATCAGCCCGGCCGCAAGGAGCCGCAGCCCTCGGCGCGGGTCGCCCTGTGCCCACTCCGCCAGCGGTGACTCTGCGCCCAGCCGTATGTTGATCGGCTCCAGCAGAAAGATGAATCCGATCCAGACGAAGCCGAAGGTGTAACGGGCGATGGAGGGTGGCAACAACGGCGGGATGGTCACACAAGCCAGTCCCACCACAAACATCGCCGCCAGCAGCGCCGGTGATAGAGTGCGGGACTTTGTCCTCAGACTGCGCAGGAATCCCAGCCCCTCCAGCACGTCGGCGGTCTCGAACATCCCCGGCATAATGGTGGCGAAGGACCACAGGTAAGCACAAGTCCGCTCGACCGGATGTTCCGGCACATCCACGTAGTACCAGTTTTGCAGGGGGATGTTGTAGACCTCAAACAGCAGCCAGCAGCCGGCAGAGATCCAGACCAGCATCAGCGCCTCTCGGGGCCGGTCATGGATGAGCGAGTGGCCGCGCAAGCGCAGCGCCAGCGCGTCGGCGAAGAGGATGTAGCCGGTCCAGACTATAGGGATGAACCACCTGGCGACGAAGGGCTGCCGGGCAAAGAGGCAGATTTCCGCCCCGACGACAATACCCAACCCCAGCCATCCATACCACTTGAGACGCATCGCGCACCTCCTGTAGCACCAGACTCGTCCATTGAGGTCAATTGTAATCGAAAGAGACGTTTCTCGCAACGCTGGAGGGCGGGCGCTGTCCCCCCTGAGCGCGTCGAAGGTTATTTGCATAAGCACCAGTGTCGGACTATAATCGGGGCAATACGCTTCAAGGAAGAAAAACGCAGATGGGTGTGGTCACAGCAGAAAGGACGGTCAATCAATCCCGATGGAGGCCGAAAAGATGAACACGGATCAAACCCCCAGAAAGGGACGAAAATGGCTTTATCCCGTCGTCTATGTACTGTTCCTTCTCATCAATGCGGTACCTCTCTATGCGGAAAAACCGTTTGCGCCCCAGGACACCCAGGATGTCATTATCAATCTTCTGATGATATGTACGGATCCATACAAAGCCCTTGGCCCGATTTTCCACGTTGGGACTGCCATCATCGTTGTCCTTATCATCGCCTTTCAAGAGAAGATGGGCCGTGTTCTGGCTGCCTATATGGGTCTGAACTACCTCGTGATCGCCTTTGTCCAGACAATGGGAACAACAGAGAAATACGGTTTTGTCATCCATTCGGGCGCTCTGATCACCTACCTCATTCTGGGCATCACCTGGATCGTGGTTGCATTCAAAACAGAGTTGGGAACCTCGTTTCGGGATGTACCTTTGAGCCGTTATCTGCTTCTGCCTCTGGCTCTCCTGGCTTTTTGGGCTCCGTACGATGCGCAGGTGAGACCCTACTTCAACCCACTCTTGCTCCTCACGTCTCCGGATTACGGCTTGACCTTCTGCTTAACCACACCGGTCTTCTTGTTCCTGCTTGTTTTGTTCTATCCGAAAGTCAACATCTTCGCCTATAGAATAACGGCCTTCAATGGATTTCTTTACGGGCTCTTCAACATCGCTCACTTTTTTGATCCCAAGTTACGGTGGATGGGGGTTTTGCATCTGCCGCTCTTGATCATATCGCTCTACGCCTTGATACTGCCGAGAATATCGAAAAGAAGAGGTCAACAACTCACGCTTCCCGTGGTGCGTAATTCCGAGCGAGCGTAGCAGCCTGTCCTGAGCGTAGTCGAAGGAAGTCGAGGAATCTCTACTTGCGATGGCAAGCGTGACCCCGACA
>JAUWNP010000197.1 GCA_030612585.1 Anaerolineae bacterium | reverse complement strand
GCCTCGGCCAGTGCCTCGCGCATCCAGGCTGCGTCGTCCACAGTGATATTATAACACAAGCCGGATGAGGCGACAATCCTTCGTTGACAACCGGCCATAGGGCGGTATAATCGGCGCAGCGTGTGATATTTGAAACCAGATAGGAGTGAGCGAGTGAGCATATTTCTGGAAGCCTTGTTGATCTTTGCGCTGCGCGTGGTAGGCATCGCCGTTAGCACGGTTGCGACCATAATGACTGTCCAGGGGCGCAAAGCCCCTGCTGTGGCGGCTGGCTTCGTCAGTGCGTTGGTCTATGTCGTCGCCATCGGCAAGGTGGTGGCGAATCTGGGCAACGTCTGGAACATCCTCGCCTACTGCGGCGGGTTCGCCGTAGGCACGCTGATTGGCATGGCCTGGGAGCAGCGGTTGGCGTTGGGCTTCGCCGAGGTGCGGGCCATTTCCCCCGAGAAGAGCGCTGCCCTGGCGGAGGCTTTACGGCAGGCGGGATTTGGCGTGACGGAATACTACGGACGCGGGCGCGAGAACGTCGTGGGTGTTGTCGAGACCATTGTGCCTCGCAAGAACGTGGACGCCGTGCTGGGGATCGCCAGGTCCGTGGACAAAGATGCCATCGTGACGGTGACGGAGGCTCGCATGGTGCGGCGTGGCTACTGGAAACCCAACGGGCGCAGGTAAATCAGACCCCCGATTTCTGGTGCTCCACCAGTATGAAGTGGTGCCGGCCTCAAGTGCTTCTTAAGTATAAGAAACATAGGCGGGCGGTGTCATTGCGAGCGCAGCGAAGCAATCTCCACCTGGGCCATTGGGGATTGCCACCGCGAGTACTCGTGGCGGGGCTCCACTGCGAGAGTACTCTCGTGGCAGGCGTGGTGGTGCTTCGTCGCTGCCCGCCACGCTTCGCTCGCGGCTTCGGCTCCTCGCAATGACAAGTTGACTGTTTCTTGCACAATGAGTGGCGCATTCGCGCCACGCGTAGCTCAGAATGACACTGGGATGATTATTTTTTCTGGAACAGCCTAATTGGCTGTCTGTCGGGCAGGGTCCAAGATCGCGGATAAGTCCCGCAACTGGCTAAAGCTGATGGGTTTGAGAAGTACCAGGTCGGCTTCTCTGCGGATGCTTTCGGCAGTGTGTGCGTGAGCAGTGGCGACGATAACACGGGTTTCTGTCAGCCGCGCGTCGGCACGAATGTGTCGCAGGATATCCGGCCCCGACACGTGGGGCAGGTGCAGGTCCAACACTACCACGTCCGGCGTCGTGACAGCCAACTGTGCCAGGGCTGCGTCGCCAGATCTGATGATTTCGGTCTCAAATCCGGCTGCCTGCAATGCTTCTGAGAAGATGGCTGCGGCGTCGCGGTCATCTTCGATGATCAGTGCAAACGAGTTACTCATGAGAATTCCTCCTGTGTCGGGACAAGCGGTAGGACAATAGTGAATGTACTCCCATGTCCGACCTCGCTTGTCAATGTGATCTCGCTGTCCATCAAGGTGGCCAGTTGTCTGACGATGGAAAGCCCCAAACCAGCCCCGGTATGCTCCCGGTTGGGCGAGCTATCAACCTGCTGAAAAGGTTCAAAGATGTGGGGTTGGGCTTCTGCTGGGATGCCGCTGCCAGTGTCGGATACCTTCAACGCCCAATGATCCGCGTCGGGCCGGTAAGCGTCTACGTGCACCGTTCCCTCTTCGGTGAATTTGATGGCGTTGCCCACCAGGTTGATCAGAATCTGATGCAGCCGTTGCGGGTCGCTGGACAGTGCGGTGGGCACATCGTCGGCGATGTGGCTGGTCAGTTCTAACCCTTTGGCCTGCGCCAGTACGCTCATCACGCCCTGCACACCGTCAATCAGGTCGGCCAGGGTGAACGAGGTGACGTTGAGTGTCAGTGTGCCCGCTTCGATCTGGGCCTGGTCCAACAGATTGGTGGCGAGGTTGAGCAGTTCCCCGGCGTTGGCGATGATGCGTGCTACCACCTCGCGTTGCTTGTCCGGGAGCGGGCCATAGACACCCTCTTGTAACATATCGGTGTAGCCCAGGATGGCGTTGAGGGGCGTGCGCAGTTCGTGGGAGGCCATAGATACAAAGACGCTTTTCATACGATCTATTTTGGCCTCCCGAGTGAAATCACGGAACACGGCCACAGTGCCGATCATCTCTTCTGGGGCAACGCGAACAGGAGCAGCGCTCATCGAGAGTGTCTTGTCGCCCCGCTCGAACTTGACGCTGGGGTAACGTGTTTCTCTGTCCCTAAACAGGGCGACGATTGATGCCTGGTCGTCGGCATTGACCTCAGCGCCTATCAACGTTTCGACGTCGTAGCCTATGATCTCGTCCGCGTGTCGTTCCAGGAGACCGGTGATGGCAGGGTTAGCGACGATGGCCTTGCCGTCGTTGTCAAAGACGATGACCCCATCGGCGATGCCTGCAAGAATGGCCTGGTTCCTGCTCAAAGCCTCGGCCAGTTCACGGGTCCGCTGCTCCACACGTTGGTCCAGTTCCCTGTTGATGGTACGCAAATCCTCCAGGACACGCTCCAGGCTACGGGCCGAGAGCCAGGATACCAGAGCGATGGCAAAAAAAACGATCATTGCAAACGCATTAGGTACAATCTGCACGCTTAGTCCGATGGCGGCGATCAACAGGCTGACCAGGATGGCCATGATAAAACTGGTATGGGGACGCAATACGACACTTGCTATGAGGATTGGAATTGCAAACGCAAACAGAGTGCGACCATCCGCTACTTCTTGCGGCTTGTCGCTGAAGGCCAAAAGGATGGTCAAGAGAAGTAGAAAGAGCGAACTGGCCAGCCAGCCTGGCCCGTAACGGTTGATGGCAAAAGTGATTGCAAGGCTGACTAGCAGGGCAAGACTGCCCCCGTAAAGCAGGGTGGCTTCCGGTTCTCCAACTCCGACAGTGATGTCATAAACGGTCGTCACCGATAGTGACAAAAGCGTAAGCGCCGCTATGCCCAGAAGCAGGATGTTGAGCAGCCGTCTGCGTCGTTGATCGTCGGGATCTGTCGAAGGGACGTCCAGAAGTTGCCTGATGGTTTTCATCACATTCATCATATTTATCTCATCACTCCTGCGCCACCAACATCAGGGCGCTCAAGATTGCCGAACGCACCACCAGCACCGGGCAATACAGGCATTTGCCGATCCAGAGCGGTGGATAGGGCGGCTCTATGTAGTCTGCCAGCCACACAGCACCTCGCTTCATCACATCGCCTGGAACTTGTCCTCCATGGCGTCTCCAGATGGCCAAAGCCTGCAGGCAATAGGCCGTCTCCTCGGCGGTGGGCATATAATAACCCCACGAGCCGTTCGTGTTCTGTGTCTCCAGAATCCAGTGGGCTGCGCCATCGACCAGGTCATCGTCGTAGCCCGCGCAGACGATGACGACGTGACAAGTAGGATAATACGGCGATGTGTGCCACTTGTCAGGCCAAAACGACCGCATGGTCTGCGTCCGCCGGAGGAAGCGCAGAATCTTTTGCACTGACGGGTGTTGTACCCCAAGCCCAGCCTGCCGCAGCGCGCCCAGCACGTGGACGTTGGTACTGACGGAAGGGTTGGCTTCCAATGCGTAGCAGCGAAAGTGTTCATCCTCCTCGTAGTATAACACCCCCTCCAGGTCCGTCGAGCGACCAAAGCGCGCTAGAACCTCGTGTGTTAGGCCCGTATCATCCCCGTCTAAGAGTGTCAGGCCGTCTGCAGAGGCAATGCCTTCTCCCGGCTTCCAGGTCGTTTCCAGGAAGTCGAGGTGCGGTTGGCACAAGGCCAGCGTTTCACCGTCCAGAGGGTTGGCGAGCGCTAGGTTCCATAACGGCCAGGCGTGCTCAAAAATCTCAATCGGTGCCACATAGGGCACAGCGCCATTGATAGCGACTCGACTTAGATACTTTAGTGCTGCTGAGTCCAGGCGGCGCACGTGTAGGGCGAAAAACGCCGTCGCCGCCGGATTGTACGACACCGAGCCGTTGGCCTCCTGCAGGTTTCCCACATCCAGCAGTTGCAGACCATCGGGGCCGACCATCTCGGTCGAGAACGCCGCGGTGACGAAGCGGTTGATTTTTCCTCCCGGTAACGCGGCCAGTTTGGCCGCACGCTGGCGGACCAGCCGATTCAAGACACCATCGCTTGACGGTTGGATGACCCCCAATGTCTTGGCCTCGGCCAACAAAGTGGGCACGATCATCTCGAAACCGACCGTCTCACCTGCCGGAGCGGTCCTTAGTCCTTTGACAACCGTTTCCATTGCTAACTGTGCCCGCCGCAATCGGACGTGGTCCTGTGCCTCTTTCCGCCTGGCGAGCGCCGTCATAGCCGCCAGGGTGCAAACCAGGCGGTCGTGGTAATACCGTGGCTCGCTGGCCCCCCAGGAACCATCCGCCAACTGGTGCGCTTTCAGCCACTCCAGCGCCTCCTCGCCTATGGGCTCGTCCAACTCACCCAGACGGGCAACCCAGGCCGTGTCATAAGCGGACCTTGTTATCAGGCTAGGTCCAATCTCCTCCTTCAGCAGATGGTGAATGCTTTGTTGAATGTTCATATCTCCCGCCCCCTACGTCTTCATTGAGTGATTCTGCAAAACCAGGTGGCACTTCCACCTGCGGCAATGGATACCAAATCCCCCTGCGCTCTGTTCCTACCCCCAGCGTATTCTCCAGATTGGCCTGATAAAAGGCTCTTATACAGGCCCAATCGTCGGTGTCCATAGTCGAATAATCTGCCTCCCCCCGCCTGGTATAGAGGTGGTCGTACAGGATAGCACGCAATTGCCGCTTGGTGAGATAGGGCGACGGGCTGACGGTAAAATACAGGTCTTCGGTGCCTGTAGTCACCAGCGGCATGTCAAAGGTGGAGAATTTGTCGAAGCCGATGAATAGGTCCACCGGTCCCACGTACTCGCCATAATAGGCTTCCACAATCTGGCGTTTATCCGGCAGGCGGCCGTGTCTCTGGTAGAAACGGACGCCAATTTCGGCCACGGTCTCTGCCGCGTCGTGGGCGAACAGGCCAAAGAAAAGCCGGTGCCGGTCGTGCGCTAGAGTAAGCGCCGTCACCTCGTCGAACCAGTCCGACAGGTACGCATACGGTGTCGGACCTAGGAACCTACGATAGTCGCCGTAGAAGCGGACGCGCACTCCGTACGCCTCGTAGAAGTCCAGGAAATCCGCATGGGTCGCTGGCCGGGCTAGCCCTTCGGCTGCTATCTGCACATACCCCTCTCCACGCTCCATCAAGTCCGGGCCGAAAACGGGCGTCAGCAGCGTATCCATGCCGTGGTCAAAGAGCAGTTGGTAAATCTCCACGTGGCGCTTTGTCATCACATCAAGATACGCAGCCGCAAAGCCCCCCGCCTGATCTGGCGGATGTTCTAGCAAGAACCAACGCCGGGTGCCGTTGATGGGGAACACACACACTTTTGGTCCCGCTTCGCACACCAGCCGGGCGACCTCCCTTGTGGGCAAGTTCTGGAATGTTTTGGCATCCATAGTCAGTTGTCTCCTGGGCATTTGCGTGGCCTCGGGAGGAAACGAGGAGTGCGGGCTATGTAGTCGGCGTAGCCAGGCAGGTTCTCGGCAAGCAATTCCTCCTCCTGCCTCGCAGCCCGAGAGAAATCCCAGAACGTGTAGCTGACCGCTACCAACGTAGGCAGAGAGGGGTTGATTAATACCAATCCAATGGCGAGCGTGAAAAACGAGGTAAACGTAGGGTGGCGCATGTAAGCGTATGGCCCGCTGGTTACCAGCCGGTGCTCTGGCTGGATTTCCACCCGCTCGGCATAGAATTGGCGCAGGTGCACCCGGGCCCACCAGTGCAGACCAAACGCACCCAGGAGGAGCAAGATGCCCACGGCCTGTAGCAGTCCACCCCACCAGGCATCAGTGTGCAGGCCCAGCCACGGTAGTAGGGCTGGCTGCACGACCAGGAATGCCGCTGCTATCACTACCATGACCGTGAAATCCCAACTTCTGCCGCTGCCCTCGGCGCGTCGCTCCCGGTCGTAGCGCGAGATCAGTAAGAAGTCAGCAGCGTAGAATGCAACCATCACCATCAGGATTATCACTGTTTTATGGAAGCCAGAGAACATCTCGATCTCCCAGGCCTGGGATGGTCCCAGTCTCAGTCTGTAGCCAATCTAGGCAACCCTTGAAATTTGTTTGTCTTGGCGGTGCCGGAGCGGATAGCGCAAGAAGAGAAGGAAGGCCGCGAGCATCATCGCACCGCCTACGACGCCTACCATCCGCACGCCAAGGGGGCCATGCGGGTCGGAACGGCTGCGGCCCAGCAGCAGCAGCAACAGCGGCAGCAGCGCTGCTGCCGTGCCGCTGACAACCTGGCCGAGCAGTCCCCAGGTGGCGTAATATGTACCCTCACGACGCTGACCAGTCAGCGCCTCGTCGTGGTCGGTAATCTCGGCAGCGAAGGCGGAGGGCAACATCACAGCGCCGGACATCGCAATCGCCTCCAGTGTGACCCAGATGATGCCCTGCGCCCATAATGGCACTGGTAACCAGTCGCCGATGAGCATCAGCCCAGGCAACACGGCCGCCGACGCTAACAGCGAGCCGGAGAAGACACTCCACTTGCCCAACCGAGCCGAGAGCCACGTTACCAGTGGATAGCACGCCAACGACGCCAACACCGCGGGGATGTAGAAATACATCGCATCTGCCTTAGTTAACAGGCAGACCTCGGTGACGATGAATGGGATCGCTGCCTGGACCAACATCGTGGTGCCCCAGTAGAGGACCCAGGTTGCGGTATAGACCAGGAACGCTCGGTTGCGCAGCGTGGTCGAGATGCTTTGCCGGAAGCCTAACCACTCCGTCCCGGCGATCTGTCGCCCTGGCCGCTCGCGCAACACGAGGAGGGGCAAGTAGAAGCACGGCAGCGTAGCGCCAGCGTAGATCAGTGCCGCAGTTACGTAGCCCAGGTTTTCGATGACCAGGCCGACGAAACCGCCCAGGATCATACCGACCAGTTGGAAACTGGCATACCAGGCTGACATCCGTATGCGATGGTGGTCTGTGAGGGCGAGTTCGGGTAAGAGTGCGCTATATGGAATCTGGTGGGTGCTGGAGGCGGCCCTGTAGAGCAACATCACTACCCCCAGATAGACCAGGTTCCAAGCGGACGCGATCTGCACTGGCGGCGTCCACAGCAGGACGAAAAAGACCAGCGTTGGCAGTGCGGAGGCAAACATAAAGGGCAGCCGCCGTCCCCATCGGCTGCGGGTGTGGTCGGACAGATACCCGATGCTCGGGTCAATGATGACATGGATGGTGGAAGTGATGAATATCACCATGCTGTAGAACTCCACTGGCACCAGCGGAGTCCCTTCTGGCGGCAGGTAGAAGTACAATAGCCAGCCGCTAAGGACAGACCAGATAGCGGTGCTGCCCAACGTCACCAGGGCATAGGATATGTCGATTCTTACAGGCGGGTGCTTTTTGTCCACGAATGTTGAATTTGTGGTCGAGGCTGTTTGTGTGTGGACCTTCTCGACGACTTCTGTTGAAGACGATCCATCTAGTTGTCGTCAATTGCCGTGGTGGACCGCTGCCGGTCGAGCCATTCGTCCAAGTCGGTTTTCCTGATCCGCCACATCCTGGGGCCAATCTTGTACGCCGGCAGGCTTCCCTCTTTGATCCAACGGCGCACTGTCTGGACGGAAATCCGCAGCAGATCCGAGATTTCCTGCGGGTTAAGAAAGGATTGTTTCTCTGTCGAATTTGCAGATAACGTAGACATAGTATACCCTCACGGAAATAGTTAAACAACACTGACTGCCAGAAACAATAACAGTGTATCATAAAATATGGGAATTCTCTATAGTGCGTTGGTACTATTGGAATGGAAAGCACAGACCTCCGAGGTTTTCCAAACCTCGGGGGTCTGAATTCGTCTTACACTACGACATTCACCAGTCGCCCCGGCACGTAGATGACCTTGCGGATCACCTTGTCTCCGAGGTGTCGCTGGATGTTCGCGTCGGTGAGGGCGGCCTCTCGCGCTGCCTCTTCGGTGATACCGGCGGGCACCTCCAGTCGCGCCCGCAACTTGCCGTTGATCTGCACCACCAATGTGATCACTTCCTCGGCCGCCAGGTCGGCGTTGAACTGTGGCCAGGATTGTTGATGGACGCTGTAGGGGTGGCCGGTGCGCGCCCACAACTCCTCGGCGATGTGCGGGCAGCAGGGGGCCAGCAGCAAGAGCAGTGTCTCGATGGCCTCGTCCCAGGCGGGGGTGTCGTAGACCGGCGTTCCCTGCGCCTTAATCAGCGCGTTGGTGAATTCCATCAGCCCGGCGATGATGGTGTTAAAGGCGAAGTTCTCCATGTCGTCGGTGACGCGGCGGATGGTTTTGTGGGTCCAACGGCGCAAGTCGGCAACCTGCTTGTCCGTGGGGGAGCCCTCCGTCCCCCCCCCGCTTCGGGGGGGCTGGGGGGGGTA